>JBCKPN010000065.1:0-11298 GCA_038901695.1 Usitatibacteraceae bacterium | reverse complement strand
GGCATCAAGCTCGCCGACTTCGAACGCGCCACCGATGAGGTGCGTTTTCACGCCCGCGTTTTGCAACGGCTCAAACAACTCGCGCAGCGGCACCTGCCCTGCGCACAAGACGATGGTGTCGACTTCCAGCAGCGTGGGGCTTGCGCGCTTCTCGCCAAAACTGATGTGCACGCCACGCGCGTCGATGGCATCGTAATTCACGCCTGCGAGCATCTCGACTTTCTTATTCTTCAGCGCCGCGCGGTGAATCCATCCCGTGGTTTTGCCCAAGCCTCTGCCGGGCTGCGTGGCTTTGCGTTGCAATAGATAAACCTGTCGCGCTGGCGGCGAGATGTCGGGTTTCACCAGTCCGCCACGCGCTGTTGACGGATCCCCCACGCCCCACTCGCGCATCCATGCCGCAAGATCCATGGTCGGTGAATGATCCTCGACCAGAAATTCGGATACGTCAAAGCCGATGCCGCCGGCGCCGATCACCGCGACGCGTTTGCCGACCGGCTTCTTGTGCAACAACACGTCGATGTAGCTCAACACATTCGGACTATCCTGGCCCGGAATGTGTGGATCGCGCGGCGTGACGCCGGTGGCGATGACCACCTCATCAAAGCCGCGCAGATCAACTGCACTGACGCGTTTGTTGAGCGTTAGTGTCACACCAGTCGCCTCGATGCGGCGACGGAAATAGCGCAGCGTTTCGTGAAACTCTTCCTTGCCCGGAATGACTTTGGCCATATTGAATTGACCACCGATCTCGGCAGCGCTATCGAATAACACAACCTCGTGTCCGCGTGCCGCGAGTTCTGTAGAGCACGCGAGGCCAGCCGGACCAGCACCGACCACGGCGACGCGTCTCTTTGCCAACGTTTTGGTGAAAATCATTTCCGTTTCATGACACGCACGCGGATTGACCAGACACGACGCCAGTTTTTTCTGGAATACGTGATCCAGACACGCCTGGTTGCAGCCGATGCAAGTGTTGATATCAGCAGCGCGATTTGCGGCAGCCTTGTTGACAAATTCTGGATCCGCGAGCAACGGGCGCGCCATCGACACCATGTCGGCACAACCGTCCGCAATAATCTGCTCACCGACCTCGGGCGTGTTGATGCGATTGGTCGCGACCAGCGGTATGCCAACTTCCGCTTTCATTTTCTTAGTCACCCACGCAAACGCGCCGCGCGGCACGGACGTCGCGATAGTCGGCACGCGGGATTCGTGCCAGCCGATACCGGTGTTGATGATGGTCGCACCTGCCTGTTCAATCGCCTTGGCGAGCATCACCACTTCATCCCACGATTGGCCCTCGGGAATCAAATCGAGCATCGACAAGCGGTAGATGATGATGAAGTCCTTGCCGACTGCTTCGCGCATGCGCGACACAATCTCGACTGGCAGGCGCATGCGATTCTCATACGCGCCGCCCCACGCGTCATCGCGCTTGTTGGTCGCCGTCGAGAGAAACTCATTGATGAAATAACCCTCGGACCCCATCACCTCCACACCGTCATACCCGGCGTCACGCGCCAACTTTCCGGCGCGCACAAAACACTTAATCTGACGCTCGATGCCACGTACCGTCAAGGCGCGCGGTGTGAACGGCGTAATCGGCGACTTGATGCGCGACGGCGCAACACTAAACGGCGAGTGACCGTAACGACCCGCGTGCAATATCTGCAAAGCAATCTTGCCACCCGCGTCGTGCACGGCTTCGGTAATGATGCGATGCGATTTCGCTGCCCCACTCGACGTCAGACGCGAGCCGAACGGCGACAACCAGCCTTCGACATTCGGCGCAAATCCGCCGGTGACCATCAGGCCGACACCACCTGCCGCACGTTCAGCAAAGTACGCCGCGAGTTTAGGAAAATCCTTGGCACGATCCTCAAGCCCGGTGTGCATTGAGCCCATCAGCACGCGGTTTTTCAGCGTGGTGAAGCCGAGGTCGAGTGGGGCGAGCAGGTGCGGGTAGGGGGAGGTCATAGGCGACTATTTGAGCAAAAGATCGAATCTACAGATGAACACAGATAAACGCAGATCAACGCGGATTCGTTAGTCGGCAACTGCTGTTTACCCCAACCTGTCATTCCGAGCGCAGCCGAGGAATCTCATCCCGTCTAAGGTAGACACTGCCCGAACTTGTGTCGGATGAGATCCCTCGGCTGCGCTCGGGACGACACTTCACGAGCATGGCCTCTTCTTGGGGTTCTCATCTGCGTTCATCTGTGTTCATCTGTGGAAAAAAACGGCTTCTAAAAAAGCAAACGGCTGCCGCAGCAGCCGTTTTCGATCATTACTTCAGCACCGACTTCAGCAATTCACCCATCTTCGCCGGGTTCTTGGTGACTTTGATACCGCACTCCTCCATCACCGCCAGCTTTTCCTGCGCCGTGCCCTTGCCGCCGGAAATGATGGCACCCGCATGACCCATGCGCTTGCCGGGTGGGGCGGTGACGCCGGCGATGAAGCCGACCACCGGTTTTTTCATATTCGCCTTAATCCAGCGCGCGCACGTTTCTTCCGCGTCACCGCCGATTTCGCCGACCATGATGACTGCGTCCGTTTCCGGATCGTCGTTGAACATTTTCATCACATCAATATGTTTGAGGCCGCTGACCGGATCGCCACCGATGCCGACGCAGGTCGATTGCCCGAGGCCCAAGTCCATCAACTGGCCGACCGCTTCGTACGTCAGCGTCCCCGAGCGCGACACCACGCCGATGCGACCTTTCTTGTGGATGTGACCGGGCATGATGCCAATCTTGATTTCGTCCGGCGTAATCACGCCCGGACAATTCGGGCCCAACAGGATGGTCGACGTGCCCTGCATGCGCTCACGCGTGCGGATCATGTCGCGCACCGGAATGCCTTCGGTAATACAAATCACCAACTCGATGCCCGCGTCAACGGCTTCGTCGATGGCTGCCGCTGCGTACGGCGGTGGTACATAGATCACGGATGCGTTGGCCCCTGTCTGCGCGCGTGCCTCGGCAACGGTGTCAAAAATCGGCGTACCTTCAAAATCCTGTCCGCCCTTTTTTGGCGTCACACCAGCGACATAGCAGTGCGCGCCGTTGGCGTAGGCTTTGCCCATGCGGGTATGAAACTGTCCGGTTTTGCCGGTAATGCCCTGCGTGATCACGCGCGTGTTCTTGTTGATCAGGATGCTCATTTTGCATTGCCCTTCGCGGCTGCAACCACACGTTCTGCGGCTTCAGCCATATTGTTCGCTAAGATGATCGGCAGACCGGAATCCTTCAGCATCTGCTTGCCCAAGTCTTCGTTAGTGCCGCGCATGCGCACCACCAGCGGCACGGAGAGTTTTACCTCGCGGACGGCGGTGATCACGCCGTCGGCAATCACATCGCACTTCATAATGCCGCCGAAAATGTTGACCAGAATCGCTTTCAGATTCGGGTTCTTCAACATGATCTTGAATGCTTCGGTGACTTTTTCAGCCGTGGCACCGCCGCCGACGTCGAGAAAGTTGGCCGGTGCGCCACCGTAGAGCTTAATTACATCCATGGTCGCCATCGCCAAACCCGCACCATTCACCAAACAGCCGATATCACCATCGAGCGAGATGTAGGTCAGGTCAAATTTTGATGCTTCGACTTCCGCCGGGTCTTCTTCGTCGAGGTCGCGCATGGCGACGATTTCCGGGTGACGATACAAGGCGTTGGAATCAAAATTGAGCTTGGCGTCGAGCGCCAGCACTTTGTTGTCGCCGGTGACGATCAGCGGATTGATTTCGGCGAGCGAACAATCGCACTCGTCGAACGCTTTGTACAGCGACTGCATGAACGCGGCACCCTGCGCGACCGCGACATCGGGAATGCCAATCTTGCGCGCCGCGTCGCTCGCTTGCGCATCGGTGAGTCCGAGTTTCGGATCGATCGAAAACTTGTGAATCTTTTCTGGCGTGTGTTCGGCCACATGCTCGATGTCCATGCCGCCCTCGCTTGAGGCCATCAAGGTGACCCGCTGCGAGAACCGATCCACGACCATGCCGACGTAGAGTTCTTTGCTGATATCCGCGCCTTCTTCAATCAATAGGCGCTTGACCACCCGGCCTTCGGAGCCGGTTTGGTGTGTGATCAGCGTCATGCCGAGAATCTTGGTCGCGTAATCACGAACTTCATCGAGCGATTTGGCGACCTTCACACCACCACCCTTGCCCCGACCACCCGCATGAATTTGCGCCTTCACAACCCACACCTTGCCGCCAAGTGTTTCCGCAGCCTTGACCGCCTCATCGACCGAAAAACACGCGATGCCGCGCGGCGTGGCGACACCGTATTTACGCAAGATTTCCTTGCCTTGATACTCGTGAACATTCATAGCGGACTCTTTGGGGAGGATTGCAGTACAGCGGAACAACGCGAGCGCTATTTTACCAGCGCATCGCCGCCCTACGAGGGATCGGCATTGCCAGTCCCACGAGCCCACTCTGGGTAGAAGTGCGCCACGGCAGCCCCGTCAGTGGCGAGGGCGTGGCAGCGATCGAGCTGAAACGGCTTGCGCGTGGGCTCGCTCGGTAGCTGGCCGGATAGATTCTGAAACGCGGTAGTCGCGATCACACCAATCAAATCGGTCAAGTGCGTGCACCCCTTGATGCCGCCGAAGGCCGCGCGCACTTTTGCGCTAAAACCGGGCCGCATCGACCAGCCAATCAGTTGCCGATAATCGGGTGTGATCGCAGCGCAAAAGCCCGGATAGGGGTGCGCGTCCGACACCGCCTCGGCATCGACGATCGTCATCGACGCGTCATAGGTGATGCGCAGCCACATCTCGTGTACCGGCGTGCCCGCTGCATGTTCGCCACTCATGCGGGGGAAGCTGTAGGCCTTGGTATCGACCAGATGGCCCTCGACTTCAAACAGGCCGTCATCGCGTTTGTAGCCGCGCGACGAGATGGCGCGTTGGTGGAGTGGCTGGCGTGCAGATGCTTGGGAAAGTGGCATGGCGTATTGCGTCAGTAAAGTTGTGAGCACCGGAAAACGAAAACGCCCCGAAGGGCGTCCTCGATGCGCTATTTTCCCTCGAATCAGCCGAGTTGGCGGAAGGTCTTTAGTGCGCTCGAAAATTCGTCGCCGGTTTGAAAACGCTGCTCGACGTCTTTGGACAGTGCGCGGTCAATGAATTCGTTTATCCACGCCGGTAGCGCGGAATTGAACTCCATGATATTCGGATGCGTTTCGTTGGCGATGGCAAACATCAATTGCGTCATCGATTCGCCGGTGAACGGCAGCCGACCGCACGCCATTTGATAGAAACTTACACCGAGTGAAAACAGATCGGATCGCCCGTCAATTTTCTTGCCCGCGAGCTGCTCGGGCGACATGTAGGACGGCGTACCGAGCACCATGCCGGTTTTGGTCTTCGACGAATCGGTGACGCGGGCAATACCAAAATCGGCGACCTTCGGAATTTTGCTCTCCGGGTCGTACATGATGTTGGCCGGCTTGATGTCACGGTGATACACGCCCTGCTTGTGCGCATGATTGAGCGCACTTCCCACTTTGATAAAGATGTCGCACATCTCATCGAACGGCAGCAGGTTTGGAATCTTCGTGTTGTCGACCAAATCCTTGCCTTTGAGGAATTCCATCGCGATGTAGGCCAAATCGTGCTCGTCCCCTACGTCAAAAATCCGCACGATATTGGGGTGATCGAGCTTGCCCGCCGATTCGGCTTCACGGAAAAAGCGATCCTTGGCTTCCTGTAATTCGTCACCCTCAAATTCGCTCGAGAGCGCCATGGTCTTGATCGCCACTTCGCGACCGATCTTGGGATCCTTACCCAGATACACCACACCCATCGCGCCTTTGCCCAATTCTTTTTCAATGGTGTAGCGGCCGAGCATGGGTTTCTCACCGGTACCGGACAGCATCATGGTCGCTTGTGAACTGCGCGCCTGCGCGGAACCACCAAGAATAATGGTCTCGGACATCGCTTTGGCGCGATTCATGCGCTCGGCAACATCGCGGAATTTCGGATCGTGCTGATTGATGTACATGAACGCCGACTCGGCCTTGTTGAACTGGCGACGGCGCTCAAAATCGAGCGCCAGCGAGTAAATGTTTTCCAGCAACTGTTCATCCACCGGACACTTGCGGAATTTGTCGAACGCCATGTCAAGTTGGCCTTGCTGCTGGAACGCGAGTCCGAGCATGCGGTTCGATTCCGCGCCGGCAATATCGGACGCCTCCTTGCCGCGCTCGGTGACCAGAAAACGTTTAGTCGTGAGCAACGCATGACCAATCAACAACAGCGAAGCGGGCAACATCAGCTGCACCCAGATGCCCGGCCCCATCATCAAGCCAAAGTGCGTGCCAAACAAGACGACGAATACGCCCAGCGTGAGCAACGCGGCGGGACCGGCGCGCAGTTTTGGCAGCACCGCAACCAAGTACACCGCGACCAAAATCAACGCCGCCAACCGCACCCAAACACCCCAGGTCGGTGTGCGGAAGAAATGCTGTTGCAAGATTGACGACACCGAATGCGCGAGTGTCTCGACGGAATTTAGTTGGCCGATCGGCGTCACTGTCTGTTGTCCGATGCCACCGGCCGTCGCACCGATCAAGACAATCTTGTCCTGATACTTGGCTGCTGGAATTTTGCCGCTATAGACATCATAAAACGAGTCGATGGGCATCGCTGGCTTGTTATTCACGTCCTTGTAAAAATACGGAAACATCAGCCCCGCCTGATCGGTCACGATACGCAGGTTGCCGAGTGTGACGCTCTCGCCGGCGACGACTTTGATGTCCTTCGCCCCCAGATTCAAACTCTTGGCGGCAATGGCGAGTGCCAGCGAGGGAAATTGCTGCACGCCAAAAAAATCTACGGTTGTGATATCGCGGCGCACGCCACCGTCGGCGTCGGTAATCAAGCTCAAATCACCAACCGCTGCCGCGACGGCACCAAGTTCGACAATTGGGTAGCCAGGGCGATCACTCGCGTAGATGCCACCCGATGCTCCGCCCGGCACTAAGCTTGTTTTGACATAGTCGGGCAGGGGCTGGTCCGGTTTGCCATTCGGCTGGCTCTCACTCGCGCCGAGGTTTAGCGGCAGAACGACGCTGCCTGCTTTCTTGATGCTTTCTGCGAGCCGTCGGTCGGTGTTCAGCGTTTGCTCGGCTTCATCGAGAATCGATCCGAATTCGGCCAGCAACGGATTGGGCGGCGTCGGCTTGGTCTGCATCTGTGTCGGCGGCTCTGTTGCGGGCGCATGCTTGGCGACCACCTCAATCAGCTTGTTGATATACAGCAGCCCCGCGTCCCGTTGCGGCTCGAAGAAAAACACCGTATTGCCGATAACCTTGGCTTTGGCACCGGCCAGCTTATCAATCATGTTGGCGTGAATCTCGCGCGACCACGGCCAGCGACCCAGATTGGCGATGGATTGGTCGTCGATGGCAATCACCGCGATACGATCCGACGGCGTCTTTGACGTCGCCGAGACGCCCCAGTCGTACGCCTTGGTCTCGAGGGCGTTGAACGCGTTGGTCGCGATACTCAGGCCGAGTACAACGACGACGATGATTAGGCCAAAAAACCAATCTTTGGACCAGAAGCCTTCTTTTTTCATGTGCTCCCCCTGCTACAAGCAATGTGTGCCCGATTGTAGCAAGAAGCCGCCCTCCCGCAACTGCGGGTGCGGGTGCGCTTGCGTACCGCCAAAAGCACAACGGGCCACCCTAGGGCGGCCCGTTGCAGGCATGCCGATGCGATCTGCTAGACCAGAAAGCCTAAATCCCGATTTGAGAAGCGATTGATGTACGGGAACACGGTGGGCATATCGGTTGCGGATACGCCGAGCCACTTGGCCAGCGTGGCACCGTATTGATCGACCGAGGTGGTCGGAATCCAGCGGCCGTTGGTTGACAAATCGTTCGGCCCACCGAGCGTGAGATTCGGAAAATCACCGTAGAACTCCTGACCGCGCACCGCGCCACCGATAATGAGTTGATGGCTGCCCCAGCCGTGGTCAGTACCCGCCCCCGATGCGGGCCGCAGCGTGCGCCCGAAATCCGACATGGTGAAAGTGGTCACCTGATTGGCGACGCCCATCATCACCGTCGCGTCATAGAACGCCTTCAACGCCGGGCCTAATTGGCCGTACAAATTGTTGTGATTGGCGATCTGGTTGGTGTGCGTGTCCCACCCGCCTATCGAGACGAAGAAAACTTGGCGCTTCAAGCCGATGGTGTTACGCGCTTCTATCAACTTCGCGACTTGGCGTAGCTGGTTGCCGATGTTGGTGTTGGCATTGACAAAAATCGGCGTGATAGTGGTGTTGGTCGCCGTGATGATAGGATTAATCACAGCCGAGGCACCGAGTGCCTGCGCAAACACGTCGTCGGCCTCACGCACAAAGTCATTGCCCGCGTTGAGGTTAATCATATTTTTCAGTGCGGTCTCGCGCGCGGTATTGGCGGCAGCCGCACCGAAGGTGCTGAGACCAAAGGTGCCGGTCGCCGGAATCGCCAACACACGTGGCGTATCGCCGTTGGTGTATATCGCCGATCCTGCGATTGAGGTGACCATCGGAAAGTTGCTGGCGTTGGTTGGGCCCACCACATCAGCGAGCCGCCCGCCCCAACCGGTTCGGACAATACCCTTGGCAATTGACGTTTGCCACGACAACTGTTGATCTGAGTGCGAGAACAATTGATCCGGCCGCGCCTTGGCCGCCGCCGTGTATTCGGCCTTAGTCAGCGGCTCGGCGAGGGTGCCGACGTTGGCCAACACCGCCATCTTGCCAGTATCGAACAGCGGCTTGACCGCGCTCATCGCTGGGTGCAGACCATAACTCTTGTTGAGCGTGACCGGTCGGATCGGCAGCAACTCTTCCGTCGTCAGCGTCAGCCCCTGAGTGGCCTGTGTCCCACGTGCAATTGCATAAAGATTGTATTCAGCCGTCTCCAGCGGCACGATCAGATTGTTGGCGTCATTGCCGCCGAACAGGAACACGCAAACGATCGCTTTGTAATCGTTGAGCGGTGCGCTTTGGGCGAGCGCAGCGGACAGCCCGAGGCCGTCGATGGTGCCGGTGGCCGAGACAGCACCCGCGCTGGCAATCGCTTGCAGTAAACGGCGACGCGTAATAACGTAAGGAGCATTCATGATGGTTCCTACCGATCAACTTGAAAATGACTCGATGAAAGCACAAGGTAGGCGGCGGTTCTTGCCCTTCCCAGCGTATCCGTTGCCGCGAGGGCATTCACCGCATTGACGACCTGTTGCTGTGCTGAGGTCGACAGCGTGCCGCCGGTGAAAATCCACGACAGTTTGTCCACCAGTGCCGCCGGGTTGCCCGCCAACCCCGCCAACGCTTGCCACGGTACCCAGTCGACCGTCGTTCCGGTCGCGCCGGTGACGTTGGCATCAATCGCGTAATTGACGTTGGTGACGTTGCGAATGAAGTTAAAGCGCGCAAACGCGGTGGTCGAGGTCAGTATTTCGAATTCAGGCCCGAGCTTGCCGTTGGGAATCGTGTTGTCCGGCGCGTAATAGTTGAATACCGTTGGCGCACGGAACAAGTCCTGCGCCATGGCGGCGTACTGCGTGCGCATCCACACACCATCGTTGACGCCGCCGAGGCCACGATAAGCGCTCAGCGCCATCAACACCGGCTCTTTCAGCTTGCCCGCACCCGCAACGGTTTTGATCGAGCCGCGCGCTTCCGGGTCGAGTAGAATCGCCCGCACCACCGCTTTCAAGTCGCCTCGCACACCGGCACCGTTGTTATTGAACACCGCCGAGACCCGTCCCACGTAGGCCGGGCTCGGGTCGCCGCTGACCAGCTTCTGGATGAGCTGCTTGGAAACAAACGGCGCAACGTTTGAGTGCGCGAACAAGTGATTGATCACCAGATCGAGCTCGGCTGAGGCGTTCATGTTGGCGGGCACCACAAAGCCGTTGAACAAGGTCTTGGTGCCCACATCGTGATTGGATTGCACCGGCATCATCGGGAAATCGTAGTAGCGGGCGTTGTTGCGCGTCGGCTGCACGCCGCCGAAGCTGGCATAGGTCCATCCCGTGAATACGCGCGCCAGATTTTCCACCGTCATCTGCGTGTAGGTCGGGATCAGGTTGCCCAGCGTATCTTTCTTGGTGGTCCCGTCTGGGTTGAGTTCGTAGAGGCCAATCGAGAACAACTGCATGATTTCGCGCGCAAAGTTTTCGTTGGCCGCCACGTTGCCTACCGGCCGATTGGAGTTGGCCATGTCGAGGTAGTCACCCATCACCGGCGACAAGGTCACGGCCGTCAGCAAATCCTTGTAATTCCCGAACGCGGAGTCGAGAAACATTTGCTGGTACTTGGCCATGCCGTAGGGCATTAGCGTGCTATCGACACCCGAGGTCACCAGAATTTGGGACAACGCGAATGCCATGCGTTGGCGTAACTGATCGGGCTGACGCAACGCGTTTTGTGTGAACGCCAACTGGAGTTGGAACAGCGAGTAGTTATCGCGCGCACACAGCGTTGCGTCAGAACTGGCCACGCCATCGCTGGTGCAAGTGGTCGGCCTCAGGGTTGGGTAGAACACCAACGCCGGCATTCTGGACGCCACCGGCATGTTGAGTTGTGCGTCGACCCACGCGGTCACACCCATTTGCTTGACTTCATTCATTGCCGCTTCGGTGGGCCCGAAGCTCGCCTGCTTCAACAATCGATAGGCGTCCGCGTCGGTCGCGGTTGAAACCCCCGGCACGCACATGGTCGCGCCCTGTGCCTGCCAGCCGCGGTCAAACATGTCTTGATAAATCGACAGCGACGTGGCCTGACGCGTGCCGTTGGTTGAACTCGCGTGGAACACCGGTTGCGTGCCCGTGGCACAGTTGCCTTGCGTGTCCGGCGGCAGCACATAGGTCACACTGGTTTGCACCGGACAATTCGGCGACGCGCCGGACAGCGGCGTCAGCTTGCCCGACTTGCTGAGGCTGCAGACCGTTGGCGACGAAGGAACAGCGAAATTTAGCGAGGTGAGCTTGACGTACGGCACCACACCAGCAGGCGCGTCGGCTTGGGTTCGCCAAACCTTGAAGCTCTGCCCGGTGCGCGCCCAGCCAGAGGCCACGCTGTTTTGATCAATCGATGTCACTTCGCTCGCAACGTCTGTCCGGTAATACTGACCCGTGCGGCTATTGAAAAACTCGATGGAGTCGACGGTGCCCGGCGTCTGCGCGCTGGCCAATCCAGCGACAGTCGTCACGCAAACCGATATCAGCACAGTGGTGAGGCGGTGGTTGGAACGTGTCCGCGCTCGGCGCGCGGTGGGTGCAGCA
>JBCKPN010000064.1:0-11378 GCA_038901695.1 Usitatibacteraceae bacterium | reverse complement strand
GTGACCGAATCCTCTCACCCCGACCAGTTTTTTGTCGGGGGACACCAAGCACCTGCGTGCTTGGTGGGAGGAATCGAAAGGCGAGGCATGCAGGCCAAGCCCTGGGGTTCGCCAAGGGTTTCGAGGCGCATGCGCCGAGCTTTGCGGACGCGTAGGCCATGCAGAGCCGGAGCACGGGGAACGGACGTGAGCGAGGCGAACGCCGTGAGGTGACCGAATCCTCGCACCCCGACCAATCCATGTGAGCCTTCGACATCACGCGAAGGCTTTTTGTTTTTTTTGTCGGATGAATTGAATTGTTATGGCCAAAGTTTTCACGGAGCGGGTTTTGTCAGTGGTTCACTGGACGGACGCGCAATTCAGCTTTACCACCACGCGTGACCCCTCATTTCGGTTTTTGAACGGACAGTTCACCATGATTGGCATCGAGATCGACGGCAAGCCGTTGATGCGCGCGTATTCGATGGTCTCGGCCAATTACGAAGAAACTCTCGAGTTCTTGTCGATTAAGGTACCGGGCGGTCCGCTGACAGCAAAGCTCAAAGACATCCAGCCCGGTGACGCGTTGCTGGTGAATTCGAAAGCCGTTGGCACATTGATTCTGCAAAACCTGTTGCCGGGCAAAAACCTCTATTTGCTGTCGACGGGTACCGGCATAGCACCGTTCATGAGTGTCATCAAAGACCCTGAAACTTACGAGCAGTTTGAGCGCGTGATACTGGTGCACGGCGTGCGCGCCGTCGCTGAGCTCGCCTATCACGAGTATTTGCAACACGAGTTGCCCGACAATGAATTCTTCGGTGGCCAGGTGCGCCGCCAGTTCAGCTACTACCCGACCGTCACACGCGAGCCGTTCCGTCATCAGGGTCGAGTCACGACTTTGATCGAGGGTGGAACACTGGAAGCCGAGTTCGGCTTGCCGCCGCTCGACAAATCACGCGATCGCGTCATGATCTGTGGCAGTCCGGAGATGTTGCGCGATGTGAAGCAGATTTTCGTCGCGCGCGGTTGGGACGAGGGCAACATGAGTACGCCGGGCGAATTTGTGATTGAGCGCGCATTCGTCGAACGCTGATTGGCGCATCCCAACGCCGATGCTCGCAAGATGAAACGCCAGCGAGGAAGGGCAGTTTCAGGCGAAAATGGCTGAAAATGCGCGCTGGCGCTGGAGTTTGCCGAATAGTCAATCGTCCCGACGCGGTGCCTTTTCGCGCAGAATGCTTGTTCGCTTGCTCGTCAGAGGGTGTTGGATAAACAAAAATGGGAAAAGTCCTGTTTGTGCTGCTGATCGGCGTGGTCGTCTGGCTGTTGTTTTTTGTCCGACGCAGTGGCAAGAATCAACGCGACGACAGTGCCGGCGCTGGGTCGTCCGCGCCAAGGTCGGGTGCACCCGAGCAAATGCGCCCGTGCGCGCGCTGCGGTGTGCACATCCCGTCGTCGGAGGCGTGCGAGATCGCCAGCCAACGCGGCAAGTACAGCTGCGCTGACCCGGATAACTGTGACAACCGGCCACGCTGAGATGAGCGTCGCATTGCCGACGGCGATGGCTGCGCCGCGCACCTCGGCGCTTGAAAGCCCGTCCTACGCGGCGTTCGAATCGCCCGAGAGCGCGTGGCGCACGTTGACCTCATTCGCTGTCTACCGTCTGGTGGTGGTGCTGATCCTCGCAATCATCTTCTGGGGATTTGCCCGCATCCCGATCATTGGCGGGGTTTCGCCACTGCTCGCGGCGAGCAGCCTTGGCGTCTATCTGGTGCTCGCCGTCGCGCTAGTGCTGGCCACGCAGTTTCGTGTGCCCTCGGCCACGGCGCAACTGACCACGCAAGTGCTGGCGGACGTGACGATGCTGACGCTACTCATGCACGCCTCAGGCGGTACCCGCAGCGGCATCGGCATGTTGCTGTTGGTCTCGCTCGCGGCAGCGGCACTCGTGTCCCATGGGAGGCTGGCCTTCTTTCACGCGGCGATCGCCTCGCTAGCAGTGTTGTTCGAGCAGCTCTGGCAGTTCTTGTACGGCGCCGCCAGCGCCGCCGATTTCGTGCAAAGCGGCATGTTGGCGACCGGCTATTTCGTCATCGCCGGTTTGGGTTACACGCTCGCTACTTATGCGCGCGGCGCGGCGCAAATTGCCGAGAAGCGCGGCGTCGATTTGGCCAATCTGGCGCAAATCAATGAATTAGTGATCCGCGACATGCAAGACGGTTTCGTCGTAGTCGACGAGTCGGGCGTGATTCGACAACACAATCCGCAGTCGGCGCTCATGGTCAGCGGCCTGCGCGGCGCGTCCGGTCGGGCGCTCATCGAGGTTGCGCCGCAGCTCAATCAGCTGCTCAATGAATGGCGCGCGGATCGAACGCGCATTTTTTCCATCGTGCGCGACGCCTCGTCCCAGCGGGACTATCAGTTGCGCTTTGTCGCCATAGGTGATGCCGAGGTGTCACCCACGGTGGTGTTTTTGGAAGACGCGTCGCGCATTCGCGCGCAAGCACAGCAAATGAAACTGGTCGCATTGGGTCGGCTCACGGCATCGATCGCGCACGAGATTCGCAACCCGTTGTCGTCGATCAATCACGCCGCCGAGCTGCTGGAAGAGGGCAACGCGCGATCGTCGGAGGATGGCCGTCTGCTCTCCATCATTCAGGAAAACGCGCGACGCTTGGATCGCATGGTCGAACAGGTGCTGTACTTGAATCGGCGTGATCGTGCGAATCCGGAAGCGCTCGAGATGCCAACGCTGGTGCCGCATTTTTTGCATAAATTTTGCGAAAACGAAAAACGCGCGCTCGACATGTTCACGCTCGATATCCAAACGCGCGTGGCACCGATGTTTGATCGCGCCCACTTCGATCAGGTGTTGTGGAACCTGATCCGCAACGCCGCGCGCTTTGCCAGCCATCAACCGGGCGCGGTAGGTTTGCGCGTCTACGCCCACGGCGAGCAAGTCGTTCTCGAAATTGACGACGACGGGCCGGGGGTCGCGACCGACGCGTTGCCACATCTGTTTGAACCATTTTTTACGACCGACTCCAAAGGCACCGGACTCGGTCTGTACATCGCACGCGAGTTAGCGGACGTCAATGGTGCGACGCTCGAATATGTCGTCGATAATAGCCTCGGCGACACCGGCGCACGGTTTCGTCTGACCATGAAAGGAGCCGCAGCACGATGAGCAGTCCCGAGTCCAAACGCGTGCTGGTGGTTGACGATGAGGCGGATATTCGCGAGCTGATCGTGCTGACGCTGATGCGCATGGGCATCGAAGCCGACAGTGCCGATAGCTGTGCGCACGCGAAGGCGCGCTTGGCAGAACGCAGCTACGATTTGTGTCTGACGGACATGCGGCTACCCGATGGCGACGGCCTTTCGCTGCTGTCGCATATCGCTGAGCGCTACGGCAACACGCCGGTGGCGGTGATCACCGCATTTGGCTCGACCGACAACGCGGTCGCGGCACTCAAGGCCGGTGCGTTTGATTACATGGCCAAGCCGATTCAACTCAAGCAGTTGCGCGAGGTGGTGACCGCTGCACTCAATTTGCCGCGCGCAGCGGAACGCATCCAGAAAAAGGGCGCGCTGATTGAGCGTGCCGCCACAGCGCCGAGTGTGCAATCGCGGCTACTCGGCGATTCAGCACCGATTAGCCGAGCACGCGATATGATCGCCAAGCTCGCGCGCAGCCAGGCGCCGGTCTATATCACCGGTGAATCGGGCACCGGCAAGGAAGTCGCGGCGCGGGCCATGCACGATGACGGCGCACGGCGCGAGGCGCAGTTTGTGGCGGTGAATTGCGGCGCGATTCCGGAGAACTTGATGGAAAGTGAGTTCTTCGGCTACCGCAAAGGCGCATTCACTGGTGCGGACTCGGATCGCGAAGGTTTTTTGCAGGCGGCCGACGGCGGCACGCTGTTTCTCGATGAAGTCGGCGATTTGCCGTTAGCCATGCAAGTCAAACTGTTGCGCGTGATACAGGAAAAGAAAGTGCGCCGCGTCGGTGACACGGTGGAAAAAGCGGTCGACTTTCGCATCATCAGCGCCACACATAAAAATCTGGCCGAGAAAGTGCAGGCCGGGGAATTTCGTCAGGATCTGTTTTATCGCCTCAACGTGATTGAGTTGAAGATGCCAAGCCTGCGCGAGATTCCGGAAGATATTCCGTTGATGGTGGAGTCGCTGGTGGCACGTCTTGCACAACAGTCCGGGCAGCCCTTGCCGAGATTGGCCGAGGATGCACAACAAGCGCTCGCGGACTACGACTATCCAGGCAATGTGCGTGAACTCGAGAACATACTCGAGCGTGCCATCGCGCTTTGCGATGGCAATGTCATTCGTAAGCACGATCTGTATTTGACCGAGTCGGCGTCTGAGTCGGCAAATGAATCGCTGCTGCCAGGCGAGCGCCACGCGCCGCTACACGAATATCTCGATCGCATCGAGCGTGAGCAGATCATGAAAGCGCTTGAGCAGACGCGCTACAACAAGACGCAGGCGGCGAAGCTGCTCGGTATCACGTTTCGTTCGCTGCGTTATCGGCTCGATCGCCTCGGCATCGATTGAAGCGCACGAAATAGCGGGAGTCACACGCGTGTCGCGAACGATTTAGAGCGTCATCAAGTGGTCATTTTGGCGCGCTAGGCTGCGAAAGCAGGCTATCACCGCGTGGCACGCAGAGAGGGTGAATTAGAAAACCCTAGCATCGGCGAGCGTTTCCAAGCATTTTTGGCCGAAAGTACGCGCCAAATCTTGAGCTTCAAAACTTCATGTATCACATGAAGTGGCGTCCTCACAAAAGGCCGCTTTTCGGGCTTTAACGGCCTGATTATTAAGCCTTTTTCGCGTTAAAAATATTTCGCTTGCATGTTGCGAAGTCGCGATATATTGTGTCTGCAACCCGAGCAAACACTACATCTTGTGGATAGATCTGTTCCTAACCCTGCTCGTAAGGGCGGGACGCGCGGTGGATTTCCTGTGGATAAGCCACGTCGAGTCCGCCGTAATGTTGTGGCGCAGTTGTCAATCAGGCGGTGCCTCTCGCACCGTTGGCAGTTGAACAAGTGTCTTCATGTCTCAAGTGGTCTGCCGGGCTAAGTCATTGTAAGCACATAAAAAAATAGCATTTTAATGGAGACAAAGATGAGACTTGGTTCCGATATCGACTCGGTGAACCCACTAGCAAACCCCCTGATGACATCAAGCAGCAACCCGAATACCACCGACAGCCGATATACGGACTACAAGATCATCCGCCGCAATGGCGCAGTTGCGGCGTTCGAGCCGCAGAAAATCGCTGTTGCCGTCACCAAAGCCTTCATTGCCGTCAATGGCAGTCAAGAAGCTGCTTCCGCGCGTATGCGCGATCAGGTGCACGTCGTGACGACTGCGGTGGTCGGCGCGCTGCTGCGCCACAAGCCATCCGGTGGCACGTTTCACATCGAGGAAGTGCAGGATCAGGTCGAACTAGCGCTGATGCGCGGTGGCGTGCATGAAGTCGCACGCTCGTATGTACTGTACCGGGAAAAACGCGCGCTCGAGCGCGCCGCGGCCAAGCAACCGGAGTTGGCGATTGGCGCGACCACCATGAACATTACCGTCAACGGTGCGCGTCGACCGCTCGACGTGGTGGCCCTGTCGTCGCTTATCGAGTCTGCCTGCTATGGCCTCGGCGACGCAGTCGACGCCAAAGCGATTCTCGACGGCACGTTGCGCGATTTGTACGACGGCGTGCCGATCGACGAAGTCGCCAAGGCGGCAACCATGACGGCACGCGCCATGATCGAGCGTGACCCTGCTTACAACAAAGTTAGCTCACGCTTGTTGATGCACACGATTCGCCGCGAGATTCTTGGCGAGGAAGTCACGCAAGCGCAAATGGGTTCGCGCTACGCAGAGTATTTTCCGCAGTTCATCAAAAAAGGCGTGACTGCAGAATTGCTCGACGAGCGCATGCTGCAGTACGATCTGAAAAAACTCGGTGAGGCGCTGCACGCGGAACGCGATACGCAGTTCACGTATCTGGGTTTGCAGA
Source organism: Usitatibacteraceae bacterium (assembly GCA_038901695.1). Lineage (GTDB taxonomy): Bacteria > Pseudomonadota > Gammaproteobacteria > Burkholderiales > Usitatibacteraceae > UKL13-2. The sequence goes on along the minus strand of JBCKPN010000064.1, from coordinate 5,356 downwards.
CGCTGTACGACCGTTACTTCTTGCACATCAGCGAAGCGCGCATTGAATTGCCGCAGGCGTTTTACATGCGCGTGGCAATGGGTTTGGCGTTGAATGAAGTCAACCGCGAAGCGCGCGTCATCGAGTTCTACAACCTGCTCTCGACGTTCGATTTCATGTCGTCGACGCCGACTTTGTTCAATTCCGGTACGCGCCGCTCGCAACTGTCGAGCTGCTATTTGACCACCGTGTCGGATGACCTCGAAGGTATTTACGAGGCGTTGAAAGAAAACGCGCTCTTAGCCAAGTTTTCCGGTGGTCTGGGCAACGACTGGACGCCAGTGCGCGCACTCGGTTCGTACATCAAAGGTACCAACGGCAAGTCGCAGGGCGTCGTGCCGTTCCTGAAAGTAGCCAACGACACGGCGGTGGCGGTGAACCAGGGCGGCAAGCGCAAGGGTGCCGTGTGCGCGTATCTGGAAACATGGCATCTCGACATTGAGGAGTTTCTCGAGCTGCGCAAGAACACGGGCGATGATCGGCGTCGCACGCACGACATGAACACCGCCAACTGGATTCCGGATCTGTTCATGAAGCGCGTCATGGAAGGCCGCGATTGGACCTTGTTTTCGCCTTCGAGCACGCCGGATTTGCACGATAAGTTCGGTCGCGCATTCGAAGACGCCTATGTGCGCTACGAAGAAAAAGCCGCGCGCGGTGATTTGAAGCCATTCAAGACCATCCCGGCGCTATCGCTTTGGCGCAAGATGCTCTCGATGTTGTTCGAAACGGGTCACCCGTGGATTACCTTCAAGGATCCTTGCAATATTCGCTCGCCACAGAATCACGTTGGCGTGGTGCATTCGTCCAACCTGTGCACCGAGATCACGCTTAACACCAGCGAGTCTGAGATCGCGGTTTGCAATCTGGGGTCGGTGAATCTGGTCGCGCACATGAAGACCGAAGTAAGCGGGCCTAATGCGGGCAAAAAAGTCATTGACCACGAAAAGTTGAAGCGCACCATCACCACGGCGATGCGCATGCTCGACAACGTCATCGACATCAACTACTACGCGGTCGCCAAGGCGCGCAATTCCAACCTTAAGCACCGCCCGGTCGGGCTCGGCATCATGGGGTTTCAGGATTGCCTGCACGAATTGCGCGTCCCGTATGCCTCGCACGAGGCGATTGATTTTGCTGATCGCTCGATGGAAGCGGTGTGCTACTACGCGTATTGGGCGTCGACCGAACTGGCCGCCGAGCGCGGCACCTATTCGAGCTACAAGGGCTCGCTGTGGGATCGCGGCATCCTGCCACAGGATTCGCTGAATTTGCTGCGCGAAGAGCGCGGTGGTTATGTCGAAGTCGATATGTCGTCGTCCATGGATTGGGACGCCCTGCGCGCGCGCATTCGCGAACACGGCATGCGCAATTCCAACTGCATTGCGATTGCACCGACCGCGACCATTTCGAACATCATCGGCGTCTCGGCGTGTGTCGAGCCGACCTATCAAAACCTGTTCGTCAAATCCAACCTGTCCGGTGAATTCACGGTCGTCAACGACTATCTGGTGCGCGACCTCAAAGCGCGTGGCTTGTGGGACGCGGTGATGCTATCGGACATCAAACACTTCGACGGCGCGCTGGCAAAGATTGATCGTATTCCGCCGGAACTGCGCAAGCTTTACGCGACTGCGTTTGAAGTCGATACCTCTTGGGTGATTGAAGCGGCGTCGCGTCGGCAGAAGTGGATAGACCAGGCGCAGTCGCTGAATATCTACATGGCGGGTGCCTCGGGCAAAAAGCTCGACGACACCTATAAGCTCGCGTGGTTGCGCGGCTTGAAGACCACCTACTACCTGCGCACCATGGCCGCCACGTCGGCCGAGAAGTCGACTGGCCGCGGTGGCGAATTGAACGCGGTATCGGTCGCGGGCAACATGAATCCGGCCGCGGCGGTTGCCAGCGCACTGGTTGGCGCAGGAGACGGCGCGGCGGAAGGCACCAATTTTTGTGCGATTGACGACCTTGAATGCGAGGCCTGCCAGTAGGGGCTAGCCCAGCAGGTTGAATCCACCACCGCAGTGTTCACCAACGAGAGAGGATCAAAGATGCAATTTCACATGTTTCAGGATGCAAGACTCGAATGGCGTTGGCAGCTTTCCAATCACGAAGGTCGCAAGGTCGCCGATTCCGGCGAAGGCTATCGCGAGAAGGGCGATTGCCTGGAGTCGATCGCACAGGTGCAATCGTGCGAAGAAGCGCTGGTGCTGGAAAACTTTACGAGCTTGATGGATTCTGAATTGCTGCAGATGCCGGGCCTGTTTCACAAGCATTAGTCAAGGCATCGGCGACTGGTCACCCGCATTTAACGCCACACGACGCCCCCGCACCGCGGGGGTCGTCAACTCAGAAGTCGCAATACTGAATTTGCAAGACCACGAATAGCAATAACCTCAAAACCGAACGCACCAAGAAAAGCACGGAGCCACCTATGTCACTAACCTGGGACGACACACCATCGGCGATGCCGATGCCCCCCGCGAAGCTGCTGCCGACACCACGCCTGCATGCCGTGCCGACGCCTGCTGCCGACACGACGCGCGCGATGCTCGATGATCTACCGAATGCGCCACCCGCTGACGACACTGATGCAGAAATTGATGCGCGCTTCGCCCGCGTACGCGCCGACGAAAAGCGCGTTATCAACGGCAAGTCCGATGTGAATCAATTGGTGCCGTTCAAATACAAGTGGGCGTGGGACAAATATCTTGCCGGCTGCGCCAATCACTGGATGCCACAAGAAGTAAATATGAATCGCGACATCGCGACATGGAAAGACCCGAACGGGTTGACCGACGACGAGCGCTTGATCGTCAAACGCAATCTGGGGTTTTTTGTCACGGCGGACTCGCTCGCGGCCAACAACATCGTGCTCGGCACCTATCGCCACATCACCGCGCCGGAGTGCCGCCAGTATTTGCTGCGTCAGGCATTTGAAGAGGCGATCCACACCCACGCCTATCAGTACATCGTTGAATCGCTTGGCCTCGATGAAGCTGAAATTTTCAACGCCTACAACGAAATCAAATGCATCCGCGACAAGGATCGCTTCCTGATCCCCTTCATCGACGCGCTGTCGGATCCGAATTTCAAAACCGGTACCTTCGAGAACGACCAGACGCTGCTGAAATCGCTGATCGTATTTAGCTGCATCATGGAAGGCCTCTTCTTCTACGTCGGCTTCGTGCAGATTCTGGCGCTTGGTCGTCAAAATAAAATGACCGGTGCCGCCGAACAGTATCAGTACATCCTGCGCGACGAATCCATGCACTGCAGTTTCGGCGTCGACCTGGTCAACACCATCAAGCTCGAAAACCCGCAACTATGGACACCGGAATTCCGCAAGGAAATCGACGGCCTGATCCGCAAAGGCGTCGAGCTCGAATACGCCTACGCCGAAGACACCATGCCACGTGGCGTGCTGGGTCTGAATGCGCCGATGTTCAAAGAGTATCTGCGCTTTGTGGCGAACCGTCGAGCGCAGCAGATCGGGCTGGATGTGTTGTATCCGGGCGCGACCAATCCGTTTCCTTGGATGTCGGAACTCATTGATCTTAAGAAAGAGAAAAACTTTTTTGAGACGCGGGTGGAGAGGCTTTCCTTGGTTTGGCCGACGTATATCGGCTCGCCGTCGTAATCGAAAAACGCGTACACACCCCACTGCACAGCACCGATACGCTTGCCCGCATCGCTTTTGGCACCGGGCACATCAAATGGTGTTGCTAGGAATGCGACGAGTTCTTTGTTGAGTTCCTCGACTTCGAAAGGTAGTGTCGCGGCGGCATCGCTTGCGGCGGTCGATTGCGCAAGTTCCGTATTGGATTTAACGGCGCGTCATGCCGCCTTCTTGAGCCGGCCATTGCGTTGAGCCGCAATGATGGGCGAAAGCAAATGCCGCTCGAGGTGTTGCACCACCGGCACGACCACCCCATCACCGGCAAGGTGGTAGGCATCGTTGTAACGCACGGGCAACACATACGACTCCGGCAAGCCCATCAAGCGCGCCGCTTCACGGGGCGAAAGTAGCCGCGTACGAATCTTGGCACCTTCGACAACCACAATCGTCTGGCGGCTTGAACCACCGGTCGGTGTACGTAAGCACCCCGATATGCCATCGAAACGAACCTCCGCCCGCTGCACACCATCGCGCGTACGCCGATAGATCGCACCGACCTTCAACTGCCCCGCAGCTTGCGCGGCGACGAGTTTGCGACGATGAAGTGGTGTCATCATTTGCAATATATGTGCGGTCTCCTCTGCGGAGTGCCACGCCACGCCCTGCGGTTCTTGCTCAATCAAGTCGTCAAGCGTATTCCCGCGAGCGACCGGCATTGCGACGCTCCACCAAGCCCAAGCCTGCTTCGTTTGCACCGGCAGGCGATCGTACGCTTTGATGAGCGCTGCAGGGTGCCACGCGGAACTTGGCCTATCCGTCATCAGCGTCTCGGGCAATTGCACGGTGGCATCGACACCGACGATAAAAAGCCGTGGCCGCGACTGTGGCACAAAATGAATCGCATCGATTACCATTGCGCCGACGCGATATCCTTCAGCCACCACGGCGCTAATAATAGTCTCGAAGTCGTCGCCAGCGCGCGAAGTCAGCGCACCATAGACATTCTCAAGCACCACCATGCGCGGCTTGCGGCCGAGCCTGTTCAACTGCTGCATCAGACCCCAGAACCCCCAGAAAGCGCCTGATCGCTCGCCCTCGAGACCGGCCCCCGCGCCCGCGAGGGACAAGTCTTGGCAGGGAAACGAACCCCACGCGAGATCGACTTGTGCAGGCAAATCATCAGTGGTGACGCAATAAACATCGTCAATCTTAAGGTGTGCGTCACCCCAGTTTGACGCGTAGGCCGCGGCCTTCTTTTCGCAGATGTCATTGGCGAAAGTGCAACGCCAGCCCTCACCCAACCCCGCGCGCGCCATTCCGCCGCCGGCGAAGAATTCGTAGAAAGTCTTGATTGAACTCGTCATATTGGATCTCATTGGTCGCAACGCGAATGCGCATCAATGACGAAAAATATACTGTACATAAATATAGATATCCAGCACATTTTCAAAAAACAAAAGTCCTTATTTGGCGCGCCTTTTCAAGGCATTTTGGCTGGAACGGCAGGAGGGGCGGGGAGTTTTATAAATTAATCGACCCTGACCCTTTGACTCCTTGGGCGACCACCGTTAAACGGTAAATGGCGAACCCGCTTGTCCCTTCACGCGGTTCAATAGCACCTGTACTTTCACGCGCTGCAAGTTCGGAATTACTCTCAGTATCTTAACGGCGACTAATTCTCCCGGAAGGAAGTCGTCG
>JBCKPN010000063.1:0-11674 GCA_038901695.1 Usitatibacteraceae bacterium | reverse complement strand
ACGAAATCGCGCGCTCGTTTGAGAAGGGCGAATGGAAGCCGGTTAAAAACCTGAAGAAGGAAATGGAGCGTTTCCGCGCGGCCGCGACGGAAACGTTGCTGAAAAATCGGCGTGTGAACATCCGCATATCAGCGATGGATCTCGAAGGGCTTCAGGCAAAGGCGGCGGCGGAAGGGTTGCCATATCAGACACTGATGGCAAGCGTGCTTCACAAGTACGTATCGGGCCGGCTCGTGGACGGGCCGGCACGTATAGCATTACGTTCAAGCGGACGCGCGATAAAGCGGCGCGCCGCTTAACTTAATTCGTTGGGCACCATGTTCGTGGTCAAAAAACTGCGTTGGGCACCATGTTCGTGGTCAAAAAACTGCACGCCTCAAGCCAATACTATTCAAAGGAAACGCAATGAACACATCTCATGGGGTCATCATGGAACTCAACGCCAAGCCACTGTGCTCCGCGCACCATCGATTGGCTGCTGGCATCGCGGTGCTGGCGCTGGGTTGGCCCGTGCTGGCTTCGGCTGACTGTGTGGACATGCGCAAGCCAACGGCAGGCGAGATGGAGTTTCATAGCCGCGCCATTGCCACACTCGTGGCGGCGTTGCCACCCGTGCCCGTGGGCGGCACAAGTTGCAGAACAACGATCGCGTGCCCACGCTCGGCCAGCAGTGCAAGGGAACGACGGGTGACTTCATTCTGGAGGCAGCTCGGTTCTATGAGCTGAACTATCGACTGGCGATAGTGTCCGTGGCAATCAACGTGACACGGCTGCCCGCTACTGACACCGTTCCGTTTGCGGCTTACGGCTCGGCCAGCCCCAACCGTAGTGCGGGGCTGAAAGTGAACAACGTTGTGTGGAGTGTTAGCGGCTCCGACTCTCCGCTGCGTCAGGCGCTGGCCGACGCGATAGACCGCACGCGCTTGCAGGCATTGGTGGGTAAGCCATTGCCCTCTGTCGCGGAATCCCAGGCTCTGGTGACCCAAGCCGTGCCCGCCACGGTAGCGGGGACGCCAGCGGCTGCGCCCGCAGCTCCAGCCCCCAATGTGCCCACCACGCAAACGGCGACGCAACCCGTGGCTCCGCCGAACCCATCCGCACCAGCGGTTCCTGGTAAAGCACCTGCCTCCGCGCCCATCAACGATGCGGTCGATACGGTCAACAAACTGCGCGGTCTGTTTGGCCTGGACGATGCGTTGAAAGTCAGGTGCCTTATAGACGTAGATTTCCGAGCGGTCCAACTCGCCCAAGCTTGCCTTCGGGTCAACAAGCAACAGCCCGTCTGGGATGTTCGGGCTGTCGCCCCAAGTCCAGTGCACGAGCTTGTTCCGGTCTTTCTCGTTAGTCTTTGTGATCGCCAGAATGGCGCGTAGCACTGCAAGTTTGGCTGGCTGATCGCGAAGCGCCGTTTCCGCAGCGGCATTGATGGCCGCAGTCTTTGAGCTTTGATTTTCGAGTGAAAGGAATACCGATGTGGCCAAGGATTCGTTTCCGCCGAGCAGCTGCACAAACAGCCGCAACATGAAGCCTTCGACGTTGGACCAAGACGCAATTGCTTCAATGGCGAGCACTGCTAACTCAGGATGACGAGCCAAGGGCCGGTCGCCGGCGTTTCCGACGACAACCACTGCATTCGGAAGGACGCGGGATAGCGGCTGTGGCACCTTGACTCCTAACGTGTTGTTCTGCGGCGAGCCGGGGCGATGCCGACGCTCGCGAGATGTCGGTGGCCCGTCCGCAGCAACAAAGTGTTGGGCAGCATCATCAATTGACGATTGCCAATTCCGCTGAGCGATCCCAAATATTCGGAGTCACGTTGCTTGAATATCCGGAAACAAATGGTTTTTTGCGCCCGGTATCTGGTTCATAGATATGACGCTTTACGGCTCCGATATTGCCACCGTAGATGTGGATGCTGATCGACGCACGATCGGCAAGGGCGTTTGACACCTTATGGATGTCCCCGATACGCGGTGATACCAGGTCAATGCCGCCGGGGGGCAGCTGATGTGTACCTCTTGAGCGCAGCTGGCTCGCTGCGGGTTCTAGATCGAATTCCTCGCAGGTCTCGGCACCACGCATTACTCCAACCATGCCCCACACGGTGTGGTCATGTATCGGGGTTGTTTGACCCGACCCCCATACAAAACTCACTACGGAGAAACGTTCCATCGGATCGCAATACAATAAGTACTGCTGATACCGTTCCAGACTCGGCTGAGCAAAGTCAGTAGGCAACCAATCATCATGACTGACCAGCTCTGATAGGAGCTTTTTCCCATCCGCGAAGATGCGCTCCTCATCGTCGCTAGCTTGCGCGATCAACCGCGTGAAGGACTGAATGAAGTCCCGTAACCTAGCTATGTTTCTCATCGCTGATCCTCCTCGAAGTGCATGCGTACATATCAGTCTCTCCGCTTGCCTGATGCTGCTCAACGCTCAGCTTAACGGGCGCGCGGCGCTTTTCCGCGCGTCCCAGTTGAAGCGCAAGTTAGGCGTAGGTTATAGAGACAGCTCATCGGCAAGAGCGCGCAGCAGCTTGGCACCGTCACCACGCCATGCGCTACCGTGCATGCACGCAAGCGTCGTTGGCTCTGCCGAAGCCAACCTCTCCAGCATGTGGCGGGCATTCTTCGTGTGTGAAAAATAGTCCATCGCGTGGCGGAACGCCTCGCTGGGCCCAAGAATGTCCGACTCGGTGAGTGCTGGAAGATTGGCACCGCCCTGCGTGAACAGGTCGCCGCAAAGCAGCGTCTTTGTTCGTTCTTCCATCAGGAAACCGCATTCCCACGCGTGAGGCAGGTGCGGTGTGTCGAACCACTGCACGGAGTGTTTGCCAAGCGAGAGTGTCTCCCCGTCAGCGAGCGCGCGAGGCGGCCGGTCAGCAAGGTCGTTGATGGATACCAGAGCAGCGACCGTGCCGCACAGAGGCGAGGATTGCGGGGCTGCCGAGAGCCATTCGTTGAGCGACCCGCATTCATCCGCTTCAACGTGAGAAAAGGCAATGTAACGAAGCCGTTCCACCGGCATCACGCTCGCAACCGCCTCACGAACCAGTGGGAACATCTTTCGCGGTCCGGTGTGGAAGATCAGAGGTTCATCGCCAACGATGAGGTACTGGTTGAATGAGAACCCTCCCGGCCCTCCTTCTATGACAACCGGCGTATTGATACGGTAGATCCCCTCCGCAACTTCATAGACATTTGTCCCTGACTGCTTGTTTGTGATGGCCATGTTCATTCTCCTTCTATGCAGTGAAACGTAATGGCGATTTGCCCAGTGCCTAACGTCTTGGTGTGCGGCGAGCCTGCACGGACCGTCGAATTCGCGCGACGCTCGCGCCCCGTCCGCACCACCTAAAGTTAGGGCACATTCTTGGATGGCAATTCTTGGCTATCGTGCTAGCAGCGCCCATGTCCAATAGACGGCGATAGCTACCTGTACCACAAACGCAAGGAAGCGAATATATGCAGCAGGTACGCTGGTCGAGACAAGGTGGATGGAAGATTGAAGGAGCCGAGCAACAAGCAACCAGGGGGCCAGAGAATCGGTGACACCTGTTCGACTCGTTAGCAGCGCAACAACCAACAGCCCGCCGAAGATGGGGAAGCTCTCGACACAGTTGGCATGAGCCCGCGCCAGGCGTTGCATGAACGGAGGAAGATTCGAATTGTCCGGCTTGAACTCGTTGGCGGCGATGACTCCGGTGGCCAGGAAACGCGTTCGCAATGCTTCCATCAGAATCAATAGGAATAGCGTCCAAGCAATTAGTGAGGTCAGAACGAATGCGGAGGCGTTTTGCATGTTAGATGTCCTTTGACAGGTGGTGATCTTGGGTGCTGTGAGATGATTTCATACTTGTCGCATGGGGCTGAGGGAAAGATGCGCCGGATATGCTCTTGTGCTCTAACGTAGAAGTGAGGGGGCTTCGCGGCCTTATCGCGAAGCTCCCCTCGACTGTCGGGTTGGGCACCCGTCACCGTTTCAATGCGGTTACTACGTCTTGCATCAAGTCAGCCTTTTGGGAAACAAGATCACCGACCTGATGACCACCACCGCCAAGAGCTACTACCTGTTTGGGTTCGGCGGATTTGTCCGCGGCCGTTGGTGCCCACCTGGCGATGGAGTCGTACTTGTTGAAGATAAACAGCTTCTTGGTCTTGGTGAGGGCTATGCCCTGATCGTCGCCGCTGGCAATCAGGATGACCGTATCGAACTCGCCATCTGGTTGCGCCCTTGCGTAATTCGCCACCAATTCAGCCCCAGCGCTATGTCCAAGCAAAGATATTTTCTTCGCACCTTGCTCACGGGCATACTTCACAGCCGCGCCAATCTCATTAAAGCCAGCACCTCTCTGGCCGGACCAGCTGATTGAAATGACACGGAAACCACCTTTGGCAATTTCATCGCCATTTTCCTTGAGGAAGGTGAGGGGATTCCTGCGGCCATGAAGAGCGATTACGACGTGATCGCCTTTTCCGTAACTCAACGCGCTAACGACAGCATCGTTTTGTTTGATATCAAACTCTTGTGCGATAGCACAACTGGCAAGGGTAGCGCAGACTAAACCAAATAACAGATTTCTAATCTTCATGATTTCTCCGAGTAGGTAGCGCCTGAATTTTGGATATACCCCGCTCCGGCATTGGGGGCCTAACGTAAAAGTAAGGGGCTGCGCGCTTTTGCGCAGTCCCGCTTGACTGCCGGGTTAGGCACTTGCCCGCGCCCACGACGGTATTTCGTTTGAATTTAACTTCTTTGAGCACCAGGTCCTTCCGGTGGAATCATTGACCTGAGCGACGATGACCTTCCAATCTTTCGCGTACTGCTCCATTCCAGCTTGTTCTACGACGTAAGTTTCGGATGGGTCCCCTTCCGTTAGCTTCTTTCCAACAATGCCGCCCATGATCACGATGTGTGAATGGTCATACCCTTTAGGCAACTTCAGCGCTACGTGACTGACGTACGTGGGGCGACGACCGACATTGGTGACGCGAATAAAGCCCCACTTCTTTGTGTGGTCGTAACCGCTACCTTCGGTAACATCTAAATCCCATTTCAGGGACACGATAACTTTGTGTCGGTCGCGAAAGTAGTTCAAGACACCGAGCACAAAGCCCGATACTCCAAAAACGAGGCCAACTACGCTAACAGTTTCGGAGAGAGTCATAAGTGGCTAACGTTCAAATTGAGGGGCGCCGCGCTTTTGCGGCGTCCCGCTCGAATGCAGGGTTAGACCGCTTTTCTAGCACCTCAATTTTTAGGTCTGGGGTTTTAGGAATGCCAGCCCCTGCTGAAAGCGGGTAGTCCATGACGGAACCTGTATTCAGATAACCGCGCCGCAGATAGAACGAAATAAGTTCAGTTCTTGCGGACACAACAACCATGACGAATTTCTCAGAACCAAAAACTACGGTTGCATATTTTTCTACGTGGGCAAGCATTTGTTTCCCTGCTCCAATCCCTTGAAGAATCGGGTTAACCGCGAGCATTCCAATGTGGCTGCTATTGCCGTCTTTTTCGACATGAACGCAAGCCACAATTTCTTCATTATTGAGGCCAATAAGAATAACGGAATCACGTCTTGATATTGTTTCAACGATTTGGGCGGCACTGGTTCTGTTACCTGCCACCAGATCGGACTCATGTGTCCAGCCACTAGCGCCAGATTCAGGGCGATACGCCCGATTGACAAGCTGGGCTATTGCCTCTGCATCGGTATTGTTGGCTGTACGAAATGAATCTATGCTCATGAGTGGCCTTGCGGTCTAACGTTTGAATTCACCGGCCCGCGCGGCTTTTCGCGCAGGTCCGGTGCAATGATGGGTTGGGCCATGCCGAATTCATTTGCCTACGGTAAAGCGGCCAGCCTCAATGGTTGCGTTCTGCACATTCAAGGCATTTGAGTAAGAGATCTCCGACATATAGAAACGTCCGGTCTTCTTAATCAAAACAATGGTGGCTATACCGCTGTAGAGCACGGGATAATCGAACACAATTACGTACTCATCATTTTTGATGAGGCTAAGCGGAAACGTTTTTTGGTTTGTTCCTTCTATCCCGAGCCATTTCCCGTTACGTAAAAATATGGTTGTGTTTTGAGCCCAGAACGCGGGGTCAGATTTGCATGAAAATTCGAGCTTTGCACCTGAAGATGAACACTTTGAATCGAAAACGAGTGCATAGGTTTCGGCTAATGCGGTTTTGGCAACTAGCGCAAAAATTAATGCGGCTACCCGCAGGGATACCTTTTTGATTTTCATGTTGACTCTTCCATACTATTACTTTTTTTACCTAGATGCCTTGCGATAGCCTCCCTCCGTAGTTCCTCATTCGCCTCATTGAATTTTTGCAAGTTAGCAAGCAAACATTCAACTACCATCTTTTCAAGAGGAGCAAGCGGGTCTTTGCTAAAGGTGTCCAATCCCCCACTTGTTGTATTGGTTACCTGAACATTGTGTGCCGAGGCGTCTGAGTGAGCGAACAATGACTTTCTGAGGCTAACAATTTGATCGTGGATAGCCTTTTCGGTCGGCGAAAGAGCACTTATGTATCGCTCATCGACGAGATCGTACTTTCTGGCACGGTCTCTATTCCCACTAAACGGTCGACTATAGGTAACAATAATTGCAGTGCTGAACGCAAGCGCTTCGACACGGCTGGTCGGTTTTATCGCATAGAGCCGGTTTTCCAAATATCTCTGGCAGTATCTTGCCGCGTGATCCCAATCCAAAGAATTTATCGCCTCTCGTTCGATTTTCTGTGTTCCCATCGCAGTCTCGGTCTGTTGGTTAGCAATATTTCGGTAGAGCGTTTAGCTACGCGGCCTTGAGGCTCAACGTAGAAGTAACCGGCGCTGCGCGGCTTTATCGCGCAGCGTCCGTGTTGACTGCCGGGTTAGAGCGCACTTGGTAGCAGCACTTCCCGGAACTTTGGATCACCGTCGCACCAAGCAAGGTAGAGAGCCGGTGCCTCGAACGACGCAACCTGATATATGAGCGGTGAAATTTCGCGTGCGTTGAGTGCTGCTGTGAAGGCTTCGAAATCCAGACGCTGCGCAGCTGGAGTGTCGAAGGCATGAACGAGCATGACCGCGGCGGTCGCATGGAACTCGCGGGCTGTCAGCAACGCGGAGGCGGTACGGTGCAGCAGTTGATAGCGAATTGAGTCGTCGAACCGCTCAACGCCAAGGAGAGAATGAAGGTACGCCAAGCGTTCAGCTTGACCTGACGTACCCTCGGCTCGCTTCTTGCCAACTAACGGGCCAAAGTCTTCTAGCACTTTGGCTTCTACGCCAAGGATGCAAAGCCCCAGATCGTTCCGACAGACTGCCAGCACGTCGGTGTTCGAGGTGGTTACGCCTCCGGGTAAAGGCACTTGCCATTCCGGCAGTGCGACCAAAAGGCGTTGCCCTAGCAGCAGTGGCTCTACCGAGGACTCCAGAAGGCGTGAAATCTCTGGGGGCAGAGCACCTGCTGCCGCCTCCCAAGCAGCGGCGGCAGTCATTGCCGATGCTCCTTTTTTCCAGTGCAGCTTCGGCTTAGCAAGAAGGGGCTGCCATTCCGCGCCGGTTTTTGTTGGTACGAATATTCTTTTCATATGGGCCTATTGGCTGGTGCGCTCTAACTAGATTTATGCGGCAGAAACGCCGCATAACATGTCCAAACGCCGCATAACATGGCGAAAAAAAACACTGAAAAGCCTTGACTGGTGCGGCTTTTCAGCATTATGCTGTATTTATGTACAGTAATAACAAACGGCATCAAAAACACCTCCCTGATTTGGTCGCCACGCGCTTGCTTGACCAGCTGCGCGAGCGTATTCGTTATCTGCACTACAGTCTAAGCACGGAACAGGCTTATGTCCATTGGGTGAAGGACTTTGTGCGCTTTCATGGGCTGCGGCACCCTGCTGAAATGGGCAAAGCTGAGGTTGAGGCGTTCTTGATGTGGCTGGTGGCGAAGCGGAACGTCTCGGCTTCAACGCATCGACAAGCGCTGTCGGCGCTGCTGTTTCTCTACCGGAACGTGTTGGGACAAGAACTGCCCTGGCTCGACGAAATCGGCAGGCCGCGCGAAGTCAAGCGCTTGCCGGTAGTCCTCACCGTCGAAGAAGTCCTGCGTATCCTGGAGCACCTGCAAGGCGAGCACCGCTTGATCGCGCAGCTGCTCTACGGCACCGGCATGCGCATCATGGAGGCGTTTCGATTGCGCGTGAAAGATGTTGATTTTGCGCGAAACGCCATTGTCATCCGCGAGGCGAAGGGTAATAAAGATCGTGTTGTCATGCTGCCTATCCGACTTTGCGAACCGTTGAGAGGTCAGCTGGCGCGCGCCAATCAGCTTTGGGTGAAGGCTCGTGAGGCTGGATTGCCGGGTGTCGAGTTGCCACATGCCCTGGCAAAGAAGTTCCCGCGCGCGGCGGCGTCCTGGGCGTGGCACTGGGTGTTTCCGCAAGCGACCCTGTCCGCTGATCCGCGAACGCAGATTCGCCGTCGTCATCATGTTTTTGAAACCACCTTTCAGCGAGCCTTCAAGCGCGCGGTGACCACCGCTGGCATCAACCAACCGGCGACGCCACACTGTTTACGCCATTCCTTCGCCACACACCTGCTGCAGACGGGTTACGACATCCGTTCGGTGCAAGAGCTGCTTGGTCACTCGGACGTTTCAACGACGATGATCTACACCCATGTACTGAAGGTCGCGGGGCGCGGCGTCATCAGTCCGCTGGATCGTCTCTAGATTGGGATGCATTCAGGTGCCATCGCAATGCGCCGGGTGGGGCGTGGCTGGTGGCTGGTGGCTGGTGGTTGGTGGTTAGTGGTTGCGCCGCGAACGAAGCAACCGGCTACCCTGAAAACGAAAAACGCCCGACTAGCGGGCGTTTTCAAGCATTTCGGGCTGAAACAGCGCGTCAATACTGGAGTTTACTTTTCCAGTTCGATGCCTTCGGCTTCAAACACACGCTTCACTGTCGGTCGAGAAAATACGCGCGCGGTGTGTTTGGTCCACACCGGATAAAGCGTTTTCATGTCGAATCCAAGCTGATTGCCCCAGCGATAGAACACCAGCAGGTAAGGGTCGCACACGCCGAACTGTCCGCCCATCGCAAACGAGCGACCCATGAGCATCTTGTCGATGTCGGCAAAATAGCTGAGAAGCTTTGCGCGGCCGTGGGCGACGATGCCGTCCTTGGCAGCCGGATCACTTGAGAAGCGCGTTGGCCACCAGATGCCCGACACCGCGATTTGGACAGATGACGCCAGCCACGCCATCAGCGCCAGCGCTTCCGCTTGCTTCCAGGTTTCTTTCGGCCACAGGCCGCGCTCGGCGTAGCCACCGCCCAGATAGGTGAGGATGGCCACCGTCTCTGTGAGAATCTTGCCGTCCACATTGAGCGCCGGCACCTGCCCTTTCGGATTCACGCGCAGGTATTCGGCGCGCTTGTGGTCACCATCGGCGAGTGACACCAACGCCGGTTCGTAAGCAATACCGAGCTCCTCGAGCACGATATGAGGGGCGAGCGAGACGGCGCCCGGTGAGTAGTAGAGTTTTATCATTCCCGCAGATTAACCAAATATGGCGCTTTATTCAATACTTACCGGCAGGTTAGTTGTGGTGCGATGCGTATAACTCGTTGTTTCTGAATTGTTTTTGAATGAGTAACTACTTACGCCACGCAGCAGCTGGTCAACCTAGGCGCGAGATCAACGATGAGGTATCAAGTCGATTGCCACCTGCTCGCTGTACGTCGCCATAGAACTGATCGATCACGGCGGTGAGCGGCAAGCGCGCGCCATTGCGCCGCGCCTCGTCCAAACAGATGCCCAAATCTTTACGCATCCAGTCGACGGCAAAGCCAAAGTTGAATTCGCGCTTCAACATCGTGCGCCCGCGATTTTCCATTTGCCACGATTGCGCGGCACCTTTGGCAATCACGTCGAGCACCAGATTGCCATCGAGCCCTGCCTTCTCCGCAAACGCCAAGCCTTCCGACAACCCTTGCACCAGACCGGCGATGCAGATTTGATTGACCATCTTGGTGAGTTGCCCGGCACCCGATGCGCCCATCAACGTGCACGCCTTGGCATACGAGTCGATGATCGGTTTAGCCGCGTCGAACACGGCTGTGTCACCGCCACACATGACGGTGAGCTGCCCGTTCTCCGCGCCGGCTTGGCCCCCAGAGACGGGCGCATCAATGAATGCAATGCCGCGCTTGGCCGCGGATGCGAACAGCGTGCGAGCGGCGTCGGCCGATGCCGTTGTGTGATCGACGAGCGTGGTGCCCGATTTCATCGCCGCGATCGCCTGTTGTCCAACATCGAGCACATCGCGATCATTGCCGACGCACATCATCACCATGTCGGCACTCGCGACCGCACCGGCCACCGTCGCGGCGGAACGCCCGCTGTGTTGCTTCACCCATGCCTCGGCCTTGGCACGAGTACGGTTATAGACAGTGACGTCAAAGCCCTTGGCCTGCAAGTGGCCGGCCATCGGGTAGCCCATGACGCCGAGGCCTAGAAACGTGATTTTCATGTGCGGTGCTCCGTTGGTTTGCTTCTTTGAATTTGAGGCGGAATATGCCGATGATGCTGTTTACGCCTCCCTTCGGAAAAGAGCCTGTCCTGAGCTTGCCGAAGGAGAGGAGTCACAATCACATGCGCCGCTTCCGTGAATGCGCGCGCACTTAAGCGTTCACCAAATTCGGCGGCCTCTCACCGTTTAGTGCGCACGTCAGGTTGAGCGCCGCGAGTTTGGCCATGTTCATGCGTGTATCCCGCGTGGCGCTGCCGATATGTGGCGTCAACACCACGTTGTCGAGCGCCAAAAATTCTCGATTGAAGGCGGGTTCATTTTCAAACACGTCGATGCCCGCGCCAGCGATACGTTTTGCTTTTAGCGCCGCGATGAGTGCAACATCGTCGGCGACGCCACCGCGCGCGGTGTTGATGAAAATAGCGCTGCGCTTCATCATCGCCAGTTCGTCCGCGCCGATCAAATGGTGGGTGTCTTTGGAGTACGGCACCATCACCACCACAAAATCACTCTCGCGCAGAATCGCTTCTTTAGTCGCGTAACGCACCTTGAGTCGCGCCTCGGAAGCGGCATCGAGCCGTGTGCGATTGTGATAACACACGTCCATTTCGAAACCAGACGCGCGCCGCGCGATGGTCTGCCCGATGCGTCCCATGCCGATAATGCCCAGCTTGGCGTGATGCACGTCGATCCCCAGCCACTGCTGCACGGCAAAACCTTTTTTCCACTCGCCGCGTCTGAGCCGCGCTTCAGTCTCGGTGATGCGTCGCGCCGTCGCCATCAGCAACGCGAACGCGAGGTCGGCCGTGGTGTCGTCAAGCACGCCAGGCGTGTTGGTCACCATCACGCCGCGCTTTGATGCTTCCATAACGTCGATGTTGTTGTAGCCCACGGCGATATTCGACACCACTTTGACCGACGGACACGCGTCAAAAAATGCCGCGTCAATTTTTTCGGTCAAGCAGGTGAGCACGCCAACGCAATCCGCCGCGCGCGCGCGCAATGCCTCGGGCGAAAGAATTTCATCGCTCTCGTTGTGATCCACGGTAAAGGTGGTTAACAGTGTCGCCACAATTTCAGGAAACACCTGCCGCGTAATCAGTATTTTCGGTTTCATAGGCGAAGAAGTT
>JBCKPN010000062.1:0-11780 GCA_038901695.1 Usitatibacteraceae bacterium | reverse complement strand
TGGCGGCGCAGCCCGAAGCCTTCAATATCCACGGCCATGAAGTGCGGTGCGTGCGCAAGGACGGCAGCGAATTTTCGGCCAGCATGTCGTTTTCTGACGTCCAGGTGGGCGGCCGGCGCCTGTTCACGGCGTTGGTTATGGACATCACCGAGCGCAAGCGCATTGACCGCATGAAAAGCGAGTTCATCTCAACGGTCAGCCACGAGTTGCGCACCCCCCTCACTGCGCTCATCGGGTCGCTGGCGCTGTTGAAAGAGGAAAGTGGCCCGCTGTCCCCCACGGCGGCGACGTTCATCGAGATGGCCGACAAAAACGCTGACCGACTGGTCTCGCTGGTGAACGACATCCTGGAGATCGAGAAAATCGAGGCGGGCATGGTGGAACTAAAGATGGAGCGCATAGCGCTTGGCTCTTTCATGGAAAAGGCATTGGCGATGAACGCGGGCTACGCAGAGCAGCACGGGATCCGTTACCAACTCGCTTCACCGCCGCCGACTGTGGAAGTCATGGCGGATCGCGACCGACTGCTGCAGGTGCTAACCAATCTGCTCTCCAACGCCGCCAAGTACTCACCGTCTAGTGAGGTAGTATCCGTACGCGCCGAACGGCTGGATAACCGTGTGAAAATTTCCGTGACGGACTGCGGTCCCGGCGTTCCCGACGAGTTCCGCTCACGCATTTTCGGCAAGTTCGCGCAGGCCGATACGTCCGACACGACAAAGAAGGGAGGCTCGGGACTTGGGCTCGCCATATCGAAAGCGCTGGTCGAGGCGATGAACGGCCAGATCGGCTACGACTCGGCGGTGGGTGCAGGCGCGACGTTCTATATCGTGCTACCCGTCGCGTAGGCTCCTAAAGGCAGGGTGTCGCACACACTGCTGAATGGAAAGCTGGTTTTTCAGTCCTAATACAGCCCAGACCCTCATGGCACTCGGATAAGGTTTCTCTGAGCAAGAATGAGATCGTGCGCGACTTGACGCGGCACGGTTAGCAACGGAAGGTTTTTAGGTCGTTGTTTCTTTGCACGAGGCTCGATTCGGTCGGGTCGATCCGGCAGTTTCAGGGTGGCGATACCGGCAAGCACAGTCGAGATTACGCTGCGAATTTGATCGCCTGATGTTCGGCGAAGTTGATCGGCGAATGCGTTCAGCAGACCTTTGGCACCGCTAAAACTTAGCGCGCGCGGCAACACGTCCGCAAGCCATGCGGCCTTCGCCATCGCCCAGCGCACCAAGTTGTAGGCCAGGAAATAAACCGCAATCTCTTTCTCCACCATCGGCTGCGACTTGCAACGCAGTACGTCCATCTCCAGCGTGGCCTTGATGGTGCGGAAATCAACCTCGATGTTCCAGCGCATCGTGTAGAGTCTGCCAAGCTCACTCACTGAGACGAACTTGAGATCAAGCAATGTTGTCACCAGCGTGAATTAAAGGGGTCAGCGTCATTTATTTTGGTGTAGCATTGTTTCATGCCCCGCCGCCCGCGCATCCAGCTCGACCGTGTACCGCTGCACATCGTGCAGCGTGGTCACAATCGCGAAGTCTGCTTCTTTGGTGAAGACGACTACAACAGCTACTTGCATTGGCTGGCTGAAGCGCTCGCGGATTCGGATTGCACGCTCCATGCCTACGCCTTGATGACCAACCATGTGCATCTGTTGGTCACGCCAAAGAAAGCGGCGCTGGTTCCGCGTTTCATCATGTCGCTCGGTCGCCGCTATGTACAGTACATCAATCGCACCCATGGCCGCACCGGCACGCTGTGGGATAGCCGCTACAAGTCGTCCGTGATCCACGCAGACAGTTATCTACTGACCTGCATGCGCTACATCGAGCTGAACCCGGTACGGGCTGGCATGGTGGACGCCCCGGCACACTATCGCTGGACGAGCTACCGACACAACGGGCTTGGTCAAGCCGATCGTTGCATCACCGCGCATCCGCTGTACGAGTCATTGGGGTTGACGGCAAAGGCACGCCAAACGGCGTATCGCGCCTTGTTTCGAAGCGAACTGGATACCGCAGCCATTGATGACATTCGGCTGGCACTCAATCAGAATCAACCGTTGGGCAATTCACGCTTCTACGCGCAAATTGAGCGTAAGCTTGGCGAGAGACGTGAGGCGCGGCCCAGAGGCCGGCCGCTGCTGGCCGGCGAGGTTTGAGTGCCGGTGCTGCCTAGGCAAGGAAAGTTGATTTGATGTCTGAAAATAATGACGCTGACCCTCATGTCACTCGGTTAAGGAAAAAACGAGATGAATCAGCCGCTTGGAATGCACCAACTAGCGTCTTGGCGCGTGGCCGAAGTCGAATTGGATTCTCACCCCCAAACCACTCGAGAATTTGCCCAACGACTCAATGCGCCATACCACGCGTCACACATCTGATTTCTATAGAGTTTTTTCTTAACCGAGTGACATGTGTGTCTGACCCCATTTTTCCCTTTGAACAAAAACAGGCGTGTCGCGACATGCCCAGCCTCCGATGAGCGAGAACATAGGCGCACCCAAGACGGCTCTGGTAGTGGAAGACGACGACCAGATTGCCTATTTGCTACAGTTCATCCTTCAGCGTGAAGGTTATAACGTGCACCTCGCGGCGGACGGGCGCCTCGCCCGCGAGTTCATCGACACCGCACCCGCACCCGCCATCGTCACACTGGACGTGATGCTCCCGCACGTGAGCGGCCTCGAATTGCTGGCCGTGATTCGCGCCAAGGATGACTGGAAGGCGGTGCCGGTGCTGATGCTGACAGCCAAGGCGCAGGAGAAAGACATCGTGCACGCGCTAGAGAGTGGCGCGAACGACTACATCGTCAAGCCTTTCAAGCCCGATGAGTTGCGTGCCCGTGTTCGCCTACTTATGAAGGGAAATCGATGATTAGGCATTGGAACCTGAACCTCTTCGCTGCTGCGATCGCAGCCCTGCTAACCATGCAAGCTTGGGGCGCGGAGGAACTAAAATATCCGCGCACGGAGATAGCGTTGGCCTACGGTCACGAGAATCTCACCAACAATGGCTTGAACTGGAATGTCGTGCAGCTCGATTTAAGCCGTCAGATCGCTGATCGCTACACGATCTACAGTGGTTTGCGGGAAATACGTCGGTTTGGCCTTAAAGACACCGAGGGCATGGTGGGCTTTTACACGCCGCTGAGTTCGACGTGGACATCCGTCCTGGAGGTGAGCGTGAGTCCGTCCCATCACGTCTTGCCGAAATATTCGATTTTCGGTCAACTGCACAAGGCGCTCGGTAACGGCTGGGGTGTCGAGGCGGGCGTGCGGCACAGCGAATACGAGCGCTCCGCGGTCGACGTCCTTTCAGCTACGGCAGAGCGGTATTGGGACAATTGGCGCGGGGCATACACGCTATACGCTGGCCGGCCCCAAGGTGCCGCGTCGGGAGCTGCGCATCGTCTGCAGTTAACTTATTATTACAGCGAGCGTAGTTTCATCGGCGTCGCCTACACGACCGGTCGCGAGGTCGAGAACGTCGGTCCGCCAACCGGTGTGCGTGCCACCGACGTGAAAGACTGGACGCTTAACGGTCGTTATTGGCTTTCGAACGCATGGGGGCTCACCTATGAGCTCGTGTCGCACGAGCAGGGAACGTTATACCGCCGGCAAGGCCTGCGCCTCGGTGTTCGACATTCCTTCTGACCCAGTGTTGAGGCTCGCCGCCTGGGCGGGCATCGCCGCAGCTGCATGCGCGGGCGCAATGCTGGCCGCAGTCGTGTTGTTGCGGGTACCTCTGCTGTGGCGTTGGTCGCACGAGCGGCGTCTTACGGCGCGCTGGCGACCAGTGCTGGCGCAATGCGTCGATAATGTGCCGACCGACATTCCCCGCATTCGGCGCAGCGATCAATACTTCATCTTGCGCCTCTGGAACTACCATCACGCACTCATGCGCGGGCAGGCGAGCGACCATCTCAATACTTTAATGCGCCGCACTGGCCTTGTAGACGCGACACTGCACATGCTCAAGCACGGCAGCACGCAACATCGACTGCTCGCGATCATGACCCTCGGCAATTTGCGCGAAGCGCGTCTCTCGCACGAATTCCGGCAGTTTGCCGACGATATCTCGCCGTTTATTTCCCTCGCTGCCGCGCAGGCATTGCTGCAGACTGACCCTGTGGCTTCACTGCCGTGGCTGCTGATCCGCATAGGACGGCGCGAGGACTGGCCGCTCACCCGCGTCTCGATCATGCTGCGCGAGCTTGGACCGGATATCGTCAGCCGTCCGCTGGCCGATGCGCTGCAGGCCGCGGCGGCGGCACCGGACGCCATGGTGCAAGTGCCTCGGGTGATCAAGCTCCTGGAACTCGCGCATCCCGCAGTAGCGGCTCCTGCCATCCGCGGCGCGATCACGCTGGCGGGCGATAACATTGAGGTACTCGCCTCGTGTGTGCGCGCGCTTGCCGATCCCCGGGATCGCGAGTTGGCGTGTTCGTATGCCCGCCATCCCGCCTGGCAGGTGCGCGTGACGGCCGTCATTGCGCTGCGCCGTTTCGCTGCCCCGGAAGATAAAAAGCTGCTCGTCGACATGCTTTCCGATCCGCACTGGTGGGTACGCCGCAACGCTGCCAAGACGCTGCTCGCATTGCCCTTCGTCACGGTCGCGGATCTGAAAACGATCCAGCGTATCCTCCCGGACCGCTACGCCGTCGACACGCTGCGCGAGGCTATCGCAGAGCAGGCCGCGTGATCCCGTTCATTGGCCTCATCGATGGGCTGCAAATTTTCTTTCTGCTGTGTTTCATCGGCATCAACACCGGTTACCTTGCCTTGAACGTGATGTCGTTCCCGAGCCTCAAACGCTACCTGGATGCGCATAGCCTGGACGACATGCCGCGCAGCCAGTCCGGATTCGAGCCGCCGGTCTCAATCATCGTACCCGCGTATAACGAGGAAGCGACGATCGCCGCCTCGCTGCGCTCGATAATGCAGTTGGAATACCTGGAGTACGAAGTGATCGTGGTCAACGATGGCGCGAAAGACCGGACGCTGGCCGTGCTCAAGCGTGAGTTCGCGCTCGAACGTTTCCCCGAGGCCTATTGGCGGCGCATTGACTCGAAACGGGTGCGCGCAATTTACCGTTCGCGTTCGTATCCCAACCTCCGCGTGATCGACAAGGAAAATGGCGGCAAGGCCGACGCACTCAATGCCGGCATCAACGCCGCCCGTTACCCGCTCTTTTGCGTCGTGGATGCCGATTCCATCCTCCAGCGCGACAGCCTGCGGCGTGTGGTCGAGTCTTTCCTTGAGGATCCGCTTACGATCGCGACAGGCGGCACCGTGCGGGTAGCCAATGGGTGCGTCGTCAATAACGGTTTCCTGGAACGGGTCGGCTTGCCGACCAACCTGCTCGCGCTGTTGCAGATCGTCGAGTATCTGCGTGCCTTTCTGTTCGGGCGCCTCGGCTGGTCGCCCATGAATGCGGTTCTCATCATCTCGGGGGCATTCGGGGTGTTCCGCAAGGAAAGCGTCGTGGCCGTAGGGGGTTATCGTCACGATACCGTCGGCGAAGACATGGAGTTGGTCGTACGCTTGCATCGCTGGCACCGGACCAAGGGTATTCCGTACCGCATCCATTTTGTGCCGGACCCCATCTGCTGGACGGAGGTACCGGAGTCCCTCGGCGTACTAAAAAACCAGCGCGTACGCTGGCAGCGGGGTTTGTGCGAGAGCCTGATGATGAATGCCAAGCTGCTGTGCCATCCGCGCGGTGGTGCTGCGGGCTGGGTGGCCTATCCATTCATGATGTTATTCGAGGCCATCGGGCCGCTCATCGAAGTGGCCGGTTACGTCTTCATGATTGGCGGTTTCTTTCTTGGCGTGGTCTCGGCAGAGGCACTCGTCGTCTTCCTCCTCGTTGCCATCACATTCGGCATGGTGCTTTCAGTAAGCGCGCTGTTGCTGGAAGAGCTTTCGTTTCACATTTATACCCGGCCGCGCCAGTTGCTGACGCTGCTGGCCGTCGTCATACTTGAGAACTTTGGTTATCGACAGCTTAATTCAGTGTGGCGCCTGTGGGGACTGCTGCGCTGGGCCAGCGGCAAAAAGGGCGGTTGGGGAACGATGACGCGCACGGCAAGTAGGCAGCAAGGCAACGCGAAATGAAGGCGTCGGCATTCCGGCCTCTTCTATCGCCACGCGGGTCGTCTTGCGATCCTGGTGATGTCCCTGCTCGCGCTCGGTATCACGCTGGGCATCACGCCTGCCGCGTGGAAGTTCGCCAACAACGCAATCGAGCTTGAGGCGCGCCGACACTTCGAGTTCCGCGTGATACAGATGCATGAAGCGATCCGGGCGCGCATGCTCGACTGCGCGCAGCTACTGCGCGGCGGCACGGGGCTGTTCGCGGCCTCCAGCAGCGTGAACCGTGGCGAGTGGCGCGCCTACGTTGCCAGCCTGCGCCTGGAAAACGGTTGTCCAGGTATGCAGGGGTTGGGTTATGTAGAGCGCGTGCCGGATAGCCACCGGCAGGCGCATACCGCCCGTGTGCGCGCCGAGGGTTATCCGGGCTACACCATGTGGCCGGAAGGCGACCGCGCCGAGTACGCACCGGTCGTCTACATGGAGCCTACCAATGAGCGGAACCTCGGGTCGTTGGGTCTGGATATGGCCTTTGACCCCACATCGCTCAGGGTGCTGGAGCGGGCGCGGGATACTGGGTCGGTAACACTCACCCCCAACTGCGGTTGGACCCGCGAATCGTGTCAGAGCCGTCGAGCGCCGACAGGGCACTGACACGAACGCTCACCGAGGCGCTGGCCATGGTGGACGTTCGCGTGCTCGATCACTTCATCGTCAGTGCTGGCAATGGCATGAGCTTTGCTGAGCGCGGTCTTTTGTAGAGGTTCACCGTTTCACGAGCGTATTCGCGATGCACGCTCGCTAAATCCAAGCCATCGCATTTTGAAACGCCCGGTCGACAAGCCCCCGCGCCGTCGCTACCACATCACCAACTGGATCCCCGCCAGCGCGCATGAAGCCGCGCACTGGCTTTGCCTTTCCTGCTATCGCTGTCCCGCTATAGGCGGCTTTTACCCTTTGCCAGCTTGGGTGCCTGCTGCCCGCCGCCTACGCTGTCGGCGATAAAGCCGCCCACGGCTTCGGTGGCTACGCCGGAGACTTCCCAGTCAGCGCGCTCCGCGTGGGTGGTGTTGTGCCGCATCTGCGCCCGATGGTGCAGGCGCTGGCCGGCATTGCCGGTCTTCAGTGGGTGGCAGAATCATCGCCGCGCAGATGGCTCAGAAAGTCGGCGTTGGCGGTACGGCGATTGCCGCCCGCGCTTACTTCTTCCGGGCTATCAGTTTCTGTCTTCGTGCTAGCCCGGTGCTAGCCCGCTACAAATGATAAGGGGCTAGCTTTAGCTAACCCCTTGATTTTATGGCGCGCCCGGCAGGATTCGAACCCACGACCCCTTGGTTCGTAGCCAAGTACTCTATCCAACTGAGCTACGGGCGCTCAAGCGACAAATTATAGCAGCGCCGCCCCGACGTTGCAAAGCGGGTGCGCGTGCCAGCCAACGGCCTCTTACTAGAGCAGATGCGCCACACCCGCACGCTCTTCTTCAAGCTCCTTCAACGTGGCGTCCATTTTGCTGCGCGAAAACGCGTCAATTTCAAGCCCTTTGACGCGCTCGTACTTGCCATTCGCGCATATCACCGGCACGCCGTACATGACGCCATCCGGAATACCGTAGCTGCCGTCCGACGCAATACCCATGGTGACCCATTTACCGTTGCTGCCCTGCACCCAGTCGCGCACATGGTCAATCGCCGCGTTCGCCGCTGATGCCGCAGACGAGAGTCCGCGCGCCTCGATGATGGCTGCGCCTCGCTTGCCGACGGTCGGAATAAATGTTGTTTTGTACCACTCTTCGTCGGCAACCACACTCGGCGCAGGTGCGCCCCCGATGGTGGCGAAGCGGTAATCCGGATACATGGTCGGTGAATGATTGCCCCACACGATCATTTTCTCGATTGAGTCGACTGACTTGCCGGTTTTGCTCGCCAGCTGCGACAGTGCGCGGTTGTGATCTAGCCGCAGCATCGCGGTGAAATTTTCGCGCGGCAAGTTTGGGGCGGATTTCATCGCAATGTAAGCGTTGGTGTTGGCCGGGTTACCGACCACCAGCACTTTGACCGTGCGCGACGCAACGGCATCGAGGGCTCGACCTTGCACCGTGAAAATCGCGCCATTGGCTTCGAGTAAATCCTTGCGCTCCATGCCGGGACCGCGTGGGCGGGCACCGACCAGCAGCGCGACATCAATGTCCTTGAACGCGGTCATCGCGTCCGAATGTGCGCTCATACCTGCGAGCAACGGAAACGCGCAGTCGTCGAGTTCCATCATCACGCCCTTGAGCGCTTTTTGAGCTTTCTCGTCGGCGATCTCGAGCAACTGGAGAATGACGGGTTGGTCGCGCCCGAGCATCTCGCCCGAGGCAATGCGAAACAATAGTGAATATCCGATTTGACCGGCGGCGCCGGTGACAGCGACGCGCATGGGCTTTTTCATGGACAACTCCTGAGGGCGGTAGGGTTTGTTGAGTCTTACAAATAGCAACTTCGTTCGTCAGGGCACGATTATACAAAGTGCGGTGCGCGTCCGCGCGCGGTACCGACCAACATCGTAGTGGGCGAAGTGTGTTTGAACGTCTGACACGCACGCACGCGGGTTATAATTCGCGCCGACCATATCAGCGCCAAGATGTCGCAGTTGTCCGGAGAGGTGGCAGAGTGGTCGAATGCACCGGACTCGAAATCCGGCATACCGGTCTCCGGTATCGTGGGTTCGAATCCCACCCTCTCCGCCATACCACTAGTATCCATGCGCCTTTCGGGGCATTTTGTTTTTGTACCCATCAATCAACCCATCAATTCGGGAAGTGCCTTTTTTAGCAGTCGGCAATCTCGGGAAGGCACGCTTTCCCCCTCCCTTTTCCATGCCCTGTTGACGCCGGATGAAAATTGACCAGAGTGTTCAATCACCTGCTTATTTGTTAAGCAGGAGTCGAGGTCGATTACAATCGTGGCATGAATCACGATCCGGTTGTGGCGATGAACGGCGATGAAGATCTGCTTGCTCTTGTTCGCGAGGCGCGGCCGCATCTTGTTCGCACCGGTGCCGATACCGAGGTGTGGCTCGGTCGTTTGGAGGAGCGGCACGACGGGCTTCGCGATCTGATGGAGCGGCGGCTGGCGGCCGATCCGCAGACGGCGTCGGAGTTGGCGGCGACGCTGTGGCCGTTTTGGTGGCAGCGCGGGCACATGACCGAGGGTCGCGAGTTGCTGGAGCGAGCGGTCACAATCCAGGGCGCAGATCAGGCGCAGGTGCTGAGGGGGCTGGGCACCATCGCCTTCCGTCAGGGTGACGTGGAGGCGGCTGAGCGGGCGTTTCTCCAGCGTCTCGAGCTGGTCGAGCACGACGGGACTCAGGCGGAGCTCGCTGAGGCGTTCACTGATCTCGCCCGCATCGCTCTGCGCCGCGGGGACTTCGCCGAGGTCCGGCGGTATGCCGAGCGCGGCCACGCCGTTGCCGAGGGGTTGGGCCCGCAGGCGATCCGCGGCCCAATCCACATGCGCGCAGCGGCTGCGCGGATGGAGGGCCGGCTCGATGAGGCACGCGCGCTCTACCTCGAGAGCCGTGCGCTGAGCGAGGGCCTTG
Source organism: Usitatibacteraceae bacterium (assembly GCA_038901695.1). Classification (GTDB taxonomy): domain Bacteria; phylum Pseudomonadota; class Gammaproteobacteria; order Burkholderiales; family Usitatibacteraceae; genus UKL13-2. Next base: position 2,104 of record JBCKPN010000062.1, on the reverse strand, counting down.
GCAACGCGTTGGGCGTCGCCGTCGAGGATCACAACCTCGTGTATGTCGCCCTGCACAGCGGCGACCGCGAGGAGGCCGGGCGGCGCTTCCGCAGGTCGAGCGAATGGATCTTCGCCAACGACAACGCTTACATGCGCCCCTACGCCTTCCTGGACGCAGGCATCCTCGCGTTGCACGACGGCGATCTCGAGCGCGCCGGCCGTCTGGTCGCCTGCGCTCAACGCATCTTCGAGGACACCGATTCCATCCCTGACCCCGACGACCGAGTCGAACTCGATGACGCGATCGTGCGTCTCAAAAATCAGCTCGGCGACCGCTTCGACGCTGTCTGGCTCGACGGACGATCGGTGAGCCTCGACGAGGCTCAGACGCTCGCTCGGGCCTGACGCGCCAAAGGGCTGGCGGCACGATCTTCTCGGGGGACAGAGAAGTTCACGAATAGGAATCCCAAGCGAATTAAAGGGGTAATTTGTTTTGCCAAGGGCTGACTAATCAAAGGGGTTAGCGTGATTTATTTTCGGTATTCCGTAAAACAATTCACCCTTTTGATTCCTCACTGTGTGTTTGCCTACATCGAGGGCTGGTACAACACGACGCGCATGCATTCGAGTTTGGGCTACCGATCCCCGGCTCAATTTGAGCGTGCGTGCCGCGCCAAATTGATCGAGGCAGCCAACGATGACTTATCAACAGCTTTACCCAACAACAGCCAATCCGCTCGGCTGATAAAAAGAGCGGCTTAAACCCTCAACGAAAGCTTGCTAAGATCAGTGCGGTGCAACACGCGAAGTTAGACCACTATCTTGATGAATTCGTCTTTCGATTCAATAGGCGCAAATCGTCATCACGCGGCATGCTTTTCTATCGACTACTGGAGCAGGCAGTTGTCACTACGCCGGTGACCTACAAACAGGTGGTTGCACCGCCAAAGTTGGCGAAAGTGGAATACAAGGAGCTAAGTGGATTAGCCCGTTGTTTTGTACAGCACTACGCCGTGAACTCCTGTTTATGCGGCTTGGCGCAGTTATTGGCATGCTGCGATCGGTCGTTACCCCGACTCAGGCACAGCCCGTAAACGGCACGGCGAGTCAGCGGGATCGCCGGATCGGAGCCCTTGCGGGTGGCGGCCTGCCGTCAGCCGGGATTTCTGCCCGAAATCACCCAGGACGAGGACGCCATGACGATGCCATCTGCATCTTTCCTCTGGGCGTTGATGGCCTCGGCCAGCGCGGCGTTGATCTCGCCGCGCTTGGCTTCCGCTTTTTCGCCGGCCTCGCGGAACACCTCGCCCGCCGGTCCGATGGCGAGCTGGAAGTTTATGGCGTCTTCAACCGTCCGACCGACCACGACGGGGACATCGACCCGCTTGAAGGTAATGTCTTCATAGCCGGCGATTTCCATCATCTTGGCGACCATTGGCTGATCCGTCATGGAAAACGGGCCGGGCCCGCAGGTGCGGGCATCTTCACCGGGCGGCGGCAGAAATTTGAGAACCACGTCCTTGGCCATGCTGAGCCAAGGATTGTCGTCACGCGCGCGCCAGACGATATGCGTCATCATCCCGCCGGGCTTCAGCGCGGTCCGCATGTTTCTGAGACCGCCAACGGGATTTGCGAAAAACATCGTGCCAAAGCGCGAAAAAACGAAATCGTACTCGGGCGCGAAGCGTTCGAGAAGAGCGTCGCCCTCGACGAAGGATACGTTCGTGAGCCCCCGGCTGGCGGCGTCCTTTCGGCCATAATCGAGAAAGGCCGTACAGCAATCCAACCCGACCACCTTGCCGCTTAGCCCGACGCGCGCGGCCAGCTTTATGGTCGTGTCGCCAAAGCCGCATCCGATATCGAGCACCTTGTCGCCTTCCTTGACCGGCAAGGAAGGGAATATCGCCTCGCTATGGTGGGTCAACCCGTCCACCAGAATGTGCTTGTACTGGATGAATTTCGGAACCAGGACCTCATTCCAGAAATCCACATACTCGGCGCTTTGTGATTTCGGTTCTGCTTCGTTCATCGAGCCTTCTAAGGATAGCCTTCTAAGGATAGGAAATTCAACCGCATGAGGCCAAGTATGATGACACAAAAAAGCGTCCTCAAGAGAGCCTTGC
>JBCKPN010000061.1:0-11806 GCA_038901695.1 Usitatibacteraceae bacterium | reverse complement strand
CGGTCCAACGCCCGGACTGTCTTCGCGCAAAACGCTGTATTGGCCGCGGGCATACGCGCCCAGTCTCTCTTCAATTCGTCCTGTCGCGGAGGCCACTTCGGCATCTGTCAACGGTCGTCCGGACACGAACGCAAGCCGCCCCGCCCCGTCCCGAATCACCCAACCAGCCTCAATTTCTTTGGCGGCGCGGCCCGAGTCCAACAGCGCCTCTACTAGCAACGGTAAACTCTCATCAAACGTAACGAATTTAGACATGGCACTCATTTCAAAACAAGAGTCCAACCGCATTGTTAGCGTCGCTTTGCTAACGCGTTGCCAACGCTTCATTTATCTGCCCTGATTGGGTGTAGCGCATCGCAATTTGCCACCCCTGCATGAAATTTCCATTGCTTAGGAGCGAATGGAGTCTACTCGCCGACCGCGTACCCGGTGCGAGTCTTGCAAGCGCAATCAACTCTGGGAAGTGTTTCCAGATCGAACTGTCGTCTTGACGGACGCCTAAGCTAAGCAAAACCTGCTTAACCGCACACTCAGCCGAAAATCCAAAGTGATAGCCCGCATTATCGTAGCACTTCGCACTTTGTAGTAGACGAGCATCGTTGTAGTGTCGATGCGCAGCATTTTCATATTGTTGAAGGTAAGGCACTTGCCCTCCAGGAGGCGTGGATATAAATGGTAGTGCAACGATGGCGCGGTTACTGCAAGCACGACGAATTTACGCCAGCCAATGCGGTTTGTTAATTGTTAACGCGCCCGGACTATCGGAGTGTGGCATTTATGAGAGCGATGTAACTCAACCGCGCAAACTCGTTTATCCATAAGGTGTTTCGAGCACAAATGCCGGAAAACGCCCGCCAACTCACGACTTTCGACTTCAGTTTCTCATGCAGAGGACAAACCATCAGACAGGGCAGAGGTTCCCGTCCGATGGTTTCGTCTTCATCGACTGCGGCTCGTAGCCCGCATGGAGCGTAGCGCAATGCGGGACGGTCTATGCATGAGCACCGACCCGCATTACGCTACGCTCCATGGCGGGCTACATCAATTGCCTAGTCCGCTTGCTTACGCAAAAATGCCGGTATGTCGTAGGTATCCATGCCCGAGCTTTGCAATGCCGACACCGTGACATCACGACGACGGCGCGTGACCGCAGGCGTGTCGAGTTCGGCGTAGTTGATGGCACCTGCCGGGGTTGACTGCTGGCCACCCATCGCGTCATCGGTTCCGGTGCGTTGCAGGGTCTGTGCCGAGTAGGCGATTTGCGGCTTGCCGATACGACCGCCCAAACCGGTCGCCACGATGGTCACGCGCAAACCATCACCCATCGCTTCATCGAACACGCTGCCAAAAATCACGGTGGCATCTTCGGCCGTAAAGCTCCTGATGGTGTTCATCACTTCGTGCACTTCCTTCAACTTCAAGGATTTGGACGCCGTGATGTTGACCAGCACACCGCGCGCACCGGTGAGTTTGACGTCTTCGAGCAACGGTGACGCCGCCGCGCGTTCGGCCGCAACTTGCGCTCGATCCGCGCCCGACGCGGTGGCCGAGCCCATCATCGCCACACCGTTTTCACTCATCACGGTGCGCACGTCGGCGAAATCGACGTTGATGAGACCCGGGCAGTTGATGATTTCCGCGATGCCGGCCACCGCACCGAGCAGCACGTCATTGGCTGCTTTAAAACCGTCTTCAAACGTGGCATCTTCGCCGAGCACTTCCATCAGCCGGTCATTCGGAATGATGATGAGTGAATCAACGTGCTGTTTGAGCGCTTCAATGCCGAGCTGCGCCACCTTCATGCGCTTGCCTTCGAATGCGAACGGCTTGGTGACGACCGCCACGGTGAGTACGCCCATCTCGCGCGCGACTTCAGCCACGATCGGGGCGGCTCCGGTGCCGGTTCCGCCACCCATGCCTGCGGTGATGAACAACATGTCGGCACCTTGGATCATCTCCGCGATGCGTTCACGATCTTCAATCGCCGCGGCGCGACCGATTTCGGGATTGGCACCTGCGCCAAGTCCACGTGTCACGGTGGCACCCAACTGCAGGATAGTTCGCGACTGATTGCGCTTTAACGCTTGCGCGTCAGTGTTGGCGCAAATAAATTCAACCCCCGCGACGCCGTAGGTGATCATGTGGTCGACTGCATTGCCGCCGCAGCCACCCACACCGATCACCTTGATGATCGCTTCGGGTTGTGGGTTATCGAGAATTTCTATCATGGTGATGCTCTCCTCTGCTGGTGGAACAACTCAAATAAAAAACAACGCTTAAAAATTTCCTTTGAACCAACTCGCCATTCGCTCAAAAACCGATTTGAAATTACCGCCGTGCAACCGCACGTGTTCGTCGCGACGGCGCTGCTCGACGCCAATGAGCAACAATCCGACGGCAGTCGAAAAACGCGGATGCCTCACCACTTCAGAGAGGCCACCCGAATAACTTGGCACGCCCAGACGCACCGGCATGTGAAACACTTCCTCGCCAAGTTCGACCATGCCCGCCATTCCGGCGCTACCACCGGTCAGCACAATCCCGCTCGACAACAATTCCTCGAAGCCGCTGGCGCGCAACTCGCGCTGTATCAGCGAATAAAGTTCTTCCACGCGTGGCTCAATGACTTCGGCCAATGTTTGTCGCGACATTTGGCGCGGCCCGCGGTCACCGACACCCGGTACTTCGATCACATCGTTCACGCTGGCGATCTGGCGCAGCGCACAGCCATGCGCGATCTTGATATCTTCAGCGTCTTTAGTCGGCGTGCGCAGCGCCATCGCAATGTCATTGGTAATCTGGTCCCCGGCGATAGGAATCACTGCCGTGTGACGAATGGCACCACCCGTGAACACGGCGATGTCGGTGGTGCCGCCACCGATATCGACCAGACACACGCCGAGATCCTTTTCGTCGGGTGACAACACAGCGATGGCCGAGGCCAATGGCTGCAACACCAGATCGCGTGGCTCCAGTCCGCAACGCCGGACGCACTTCATGATGTTTTGTGCCGCACTGACAGCACCTGTGACGATGTGCACTTTGACTTCCAAACGTACGCCGCTCATGCCGACTGGCTCGCGCACATCCTCTTGGCCGTCGATGATGAATTCTTGCGTGAGGATGTGAAGAATTTGCTGATCCATCGGAATGTTGACCGCGCGCGCCGTCTCAACCACGCGATCGACATCGAACTGCGTGACCTCACGATCCTTGATCGCCACCATGCCGTGCGAATTAAAACTCTTGATGTGCGAGCCGGAGATGCCGGTGATGACGTCACGAATCTTGACGTCGGCCATCAGTTCAGCTTCTTCGAGTACGCGCTGAATTCCCGACACCGTCGCTTCGATATTGACCACCACGCCCTTTTTCAGGCCGCGCGACGGGTGCTGACCAATACCCAGCACTTCAAGGCTGCCCTCGGCGGTAATCTCGGAAACAATCGCGACAATCTTCGAGGTGCCGATGTCGAGCGCCACAAGCAGATTTCTGGTTTCGCGGTTCATGTTTGTTCCTGTCTCTCGATTTCAGTGTTGCTTGGCATTCAGGTACTGCTCTTTTTGCGGTTAGGTGCAGTCGCCGCCAGGTTGTTGCGAATGGTGAAGCCGGTTTGATAGCGCATATCGACAATGGCACCCGCAACTTGCAGCGGCGCAAGCGCCGGATAGGTATGGATGAACCGGGCAATGCGCGCATCCGTATCGGCGCGGCCGAGTTCGACGGTGGTGCCGTTATCGAGTTTCAACTGCCACGCGCGCCGTGCCGTCAGCACCAGTTCGATCGGCGTACGTTCGATCGCTGCAAGCGGTGCAATCAGTGCCGCGTAGCGCGTCAGCACCTCGGCCGACGTTCCGTCAGGGCCAGCCAGTTGCGGCAGCAGATCGCGCCGCTCATCGGCGATCACTGCGGTAAACGCCTCGCCATAGCTGTTGACCAGCATCGTCGGCGCGTCGGCCTCAACATTCGCGTCGTGCGTTTCCGCCATCCAGCGCGCGACGGCTCGGTGTTCGTCGATGGCGACGACAATGGTGGCCGGAAACTGACGACGAATGGTCGCCTCGCGCACCCACGGCACCTGCTTGACGTTGGCCGCAAGTCCAGTCAGATCCAGTTGCAGCATCGACGCGCCACGAGTCCGCAGCGCGTCGGCGACGCGCTTGAGCGCCTCGCCACTGACTTCGGTGAGCGGTGCAGCGGCCGCGCTGACAAAAACGACGCGTTCAATCGGCAAACTCTTTGCGATGCCCGGCATCGCGCCCAGCACCAACCAAACTAGGACTGCGGCGGCGGTCATCGCCGAAAGTGTCGCCGCGATCACCACGGCGCGGCGACGGTGCAGCGGCTGCGGCGCGGCCATCGGCGCACGAACTCGTGTCGATTGGCGATTGGTCGCGCTCATTGATCGCACCTCGCGAGCGAAAGAATGCGTACACATAAATCCGGAAAACTCAGTCCCACCGCGCGCGCGGCCATCGGCACCAACGAGTGCGTCGTCATGCCCGGTGAGGTATTCATTTCCAGAAACGAATAACTGCCGTCGGGCCGTAGCATCATATCGGCCCGCCCCCAGCCGGAACAGCCGAGCACCTGAAACGCGCGCAACGTCACCGCGCGAATCTCGTCTTCGAGCGCTGCGCTGACGCCAGATGGACAGTGGTACTTCGTGTCGTCGGTGAAATATTTGTTTTTGTAGTCGTACGCGCCATCGGGTGCTTCGATGCGAATCAGCGGTAACACCTCGTCGCCGACGATGCTCGCTGTCAGCTCTTGTCCGCCGACAAATTCTTCGGCAATCACCAGCGGGTCGAGCCGGTACGCGAGTTCAAATGCGGTGGGCAATAGGTTCGGCGTATCCACTTTGGTCACACCGATGGAAGAGCCTTCACGCGCTGGCTTGACGATCAGCGGCAATCCGAGGTCGTCTTGCACTTGCCTGAAATCCGACTGTGGCGTCAGTAAGTGATACTTCGGCGTGGGGATGCCTGCCGCCTGCCACACCAGTTTGGTGCGCCACTTGTCCATCGACAGCGCGCTCGCCATCACACCCGATCCGGTGTACGGGATATGCATGGCCTCGAGCACACCTTGCACGGTGCCGTCCTCGCCAAAACGACCGTGCAGCGCGATAAAGACGCGATCAAACTTTTCTTTGGGCAAATCAAACAGCGATTGCATCGCCGGATCGAACGCGTAGGCATCGACGCCTTTTTCGCGCAGAGCCGCCAACACCCCGTTACCCGACAGCAGCGAGATCTCGCGTTCGGCGCTCGAGCCTCCCAGTAGCACCGCAACTTTGCCCAATGTCTTCACGTCAATGCTCACGCTGCCTCTCCGACAATCCTGACTTCCTGTACCAGATCCACGCCGGTTTGTTGCAACACCGTTTCGCGCATGTGCTCAATCAACGCCTCGATATCTGCCGCACTCGCGGTTCCAGTGTTGATAATGAAATTCGCGTGCTTGGGCGACACCTGTGCGCCCCCGATGGTGAATCCCTTGAGCCCGCACGACTCAATCAAGCGTGCCGCGTGATCGGCGGGCGGATTGCGAAACGTCGATCCAGCGTTGGGCTTGTCGAGCGGCTGCGAAGCCATGCGTTTGGCAAGCAACTCCTTGATGCGCGCTTGTGCGACGGTTGCCTCGCCCGCAACAAATCGAAAGCGAGCAGAGACAAAAAACTCTTCGCGATGCACGGGTTGGGTTGCAACGTGTCGATAACCGATGTCGAAGTCAGCGGGGATGCGTGTGTGCAGCGCTCCGCTGCGATCAACCGTTCTGCAATCGACCACCTGCTCCCAGGTTTCCGTGCCGTAGCAACCGGCATTCATCGCTAATGCACCGCCGATCGTGCCGGGGACACCAGCAAGCCATTCGGCAGCGGCGAGATGGTTTTTGGCTGCGAACTTTGCAACGTGTGGCGACGCGCAACCGGCACCGGCGACGACCATATGTCGGTCACCCGCATCGAGCGCGATGCCGCCCAGACGTGGCGTAGTGAGAATGACAGTACCGGCGAACCCGCCGCGTTGTTCGTCACCGCGCACGAGGAGATTGCTGCCCAGTCCGACAAACAAAATGGGTTCTGCGCGTGCAACCGTCGGCAAAAATGCGCGCAAGTCGTCCAAGTCTGCTGGCTGGAAAAATGTGCGGGCTCGGCCACCGGCACGCCACGACACGTGACGCGACATCGGCTCATCGTGGCGAATCTCGCCGCGATGAGCCGGTGGCGTCAACGCGCCGTGATTGTTCCTATCCAGCGTAGCCGCCATCATTCGCCACCTTCCTTGACGTGTCGACCGGCGGCAAGCGCGGGCGCAACACCGCCGACCGAACCCGCCCCCATGGTGATCACCACGTCACCGGCTTTTACACGCGAACGAATAGCCTCGGGAATCTCGGCGGCTGTCGCAACGAACGTCGGTTCGATCTTGCCGGCCACACGCATCGCGCGCATCAGGGCACGTCCATCGGCGGCAACAATCGGCGCTTCTCCTGCCGGATACACGTCGGCCAACACAACTTCGTCGGCCGTGGACAACACTTTCACGAAGTCCTCGAACAAATCGCGCGTTCGCGTGTAGCGATGCGGCTGGAACGCCAGCAACACCCGGCGATCCGGGAACGCGCCGCGCGCCGCGGCCAGCACGGCCGCCATTTCCGCCGGATGGTGTCCGTAGTCGTCAATCAGCGTGAACGTGCCGCCGTCGGCACTGATGCCACAGGCGATCTCGCCATAGCACTGAAAGCGTCGCCCAACGCCGCCGAAGGTGGCAAGCGCACGTGCAATCACCGCTTCATCGATGCCGATTTCGCGTGCAATCGCAATCGCGGAAAGCGCGTTGAGCACGTTATGGTTGCCCGCCAGATTGAGTTCGCAATCAAGCACTTTTTTGTCGCGTACCGATGTCGCCGTGAAGTGCATGCGTCCGCCTGCTGCACGAACATTGACCGCACGCAAATCCGCACCCTCATCAAATCCGTAGGTGCGAACCGGTTTGGTCAGACGCGGCACGATGTCACGCACGTTCGGGTCGTCGCTACAGACCACCGCAAGGCCGTAGAACGGCAGGTGTTCAAGAAACTCGACGAATGCGGATTTCAATTTGGCGAAATCGTGTCCGTAGGTTTCCATGTGGTCGTGATCGATATTGGTGACCACGGCCATGATCGGCTGCAAATACAAAAACGAAGCGTCCGACTCATCGGCTTCGGCGACCAGGTATTCGCCCGTGCCCAGCTTGGCGTTGCTGCCAATCGAATTCAATCGCCCACCGATGACGACCGTCGGATCGAGACCGGCTTCAGCGAGCACGTGCGAAATCAATGACGTCGTCGTCGTCTTGCCGTGCGTTCCAGCAATCGCAATGCCTTGCTTGAAGCGCATCAGCTCGGCCAGCATCATGGCGCGCGGTACCACCGGCACATGCGCGGCTTTGGCGGCGACGACTTCGGGATTGTCCGATTTCACGGCGCTCGAGATCACGACTACATCGGCACCAGCAATGTTCGCCGCCGCGTGACCGAGTGTGATCGTCGCCCCTAGTGACTTGAGGCGCTTGACCGTCGCACTCTCGGCCAGATCCGAGCCGCTCACGGTGTAGCCGAGATTGAGCAGCACCTCGGCAATGCCCGACATGCCGGAGCCGCCAATGCCGATGAAATGCAGGTGTTTGACCTTATGCTTCATCGCGACCTCGTCTCGTCGAACGGTAAACCAATGCAACGGCCGTCCCCCTCTCCCGGCCTTCGGCCACCCTCTCCCGCGAGGGGCGAGGGTCTCTTACAATCTCGAACGGTAAACCAATGCAACGACCGTCCCCCTCTCCCGGCCTTCGGCCACCCTCTCCCGCAAGGGGCGAGGGCATCTATTCGCGCTTGCTGCGATTCGGTCAGCGGCCACCCTCTCCCGTGAGGGGCAGGGCATCTATTCGCGCTTGCTGCGATTCGATCAGCGGCCACCCTCTCCCGCGAGGGGCGAGGGTCTCTTACAATCGATGGCACCAGAAAGTTGGAATAACTCATGCCAACGCTCCACAAACATCCGCACACGCATTCGTCGCTTGCGGCTTGCCGAGTCCACGCGCGATCATCGCCATGGCAACCGCCTTCTCGCGCGTCACGGACAAAATCTTTGTCGCGAGTCCATCTGCGGTTTCTGTTTTTTGGTTCACCAGCAAGCCCGCGCCCGCGTCCACCAGAAAATTTGCATTGGCGAGCTGCTCTTCGGCGACAAACCACGGCAACGGAATCAAAATGCTCGCCACACCCGCGGCCGCGATCTCGGCGATGGTGATCGCCCCCGCGCGACAGATGATGACGTCGCACCACGCATACATTGCGGCCATGTCGTCGATGAAGGGCTGGACGTCTGCCTCGACGGCGGCAGCGCGATAGGCGGCGATCAATTCGTCGTAATTTTTTTCGCCTGACTGGTGAACCACCTGCGGCCGGTCGGCGGAGGCGAGCGTGGCAAGTGCGGCCACAATCAAATCGTTCATCGTCTTGGCACCAAGGCTGCCGCCGACCACCAGCAGCCGGATTCTGCCAACGCGATCAGACAATCGAACATCAGGTGTCGCGAGCTGCGCAATCTCATCGCGCACTGGTGTGCCCAGCCAATCGACGCGCGGCGGCGTTGGCAATAGCCGCGCGATGCGGTTGTGCGGGACGGCATCAAACGCGTGCGGAAAACCGACCAGCACACGATCCGCAACTAACGCCAGCACGCGATTCGTGAGACCCGCGTGTGCGCCCGGCTCGTGTACAACCAGCGGCTTACCCAATAGCACGGCCATCATGCCGCCGGGAAACGCGATGTAGCCGCCCATGGAAATGACGATGTCCGGCTTTACGCGGCGCAATACTGCAATCGATTGCCAGAATGCGCGCAACAACACTAACGGCAACAGCAGCCACGCCAACTTGCCCTTGCCACGCACGCCGGACATGGCGACGACTTCGATTGGATAGCCAACCCTGCCAACCAGTTTGTGTTCCATACCGTGCGGCGTGGCGAGCCACACAATGCGAAAGCCCTTGGCTGCGAGCGCCTTGGCAATCGCGAGTCCCGGATAAATATGACCGCCTGTCCCAGCCGCCATGATGAGCGCCGTTTTCATGATTTCAGCACGCCCTTGCGAGCCGAAACTGCCGTCGCGCGCGACTCAAAATCGATACGCAACAAAATCGCAACCGCGACGCAGTTCACCAACACACCGGTGCCGCCGAAGGATAAAAACGGTAGCGTCAACCCCTTGGTCGGTAACAACCCCATGTTCACGCCCATGTTGATAAACGCCTGCACCGACAGCCAAACCGCAAGCCCCTGCGCGACCAACGCGGCGAAATAGCGCTCGCGCATCATCGCTTCGCGACCGACCATGAACGCGCGATAGATGAGCGTCACGAACAGCGCAATAACCACGGCGATGCCGACAAAGCCGAGTTCTTCACCGATCACCGCCAACAGAAAATCGGTGTGCGCTTCCGGCAGGTAAAACAATTTTTCGACTGAAGCACCTAGCCCGACACCAAACCATTCGCCACGTCCGAAAGCGATCAGCGAGTGCGACAACTGATAACCCTTGCCAAACGGATCGGCCCACGGATCCATGAAGCCGAGAATGCGCTGCAGCCGATAAGGCGAGGCAACAATGAGCACCGCGAATGCGCCCGCCAGCAACACCAACAGTGCGGCGAACACACGCCAGTTGAGTCCACCCAGGAACAGAATGGCCATCGCAATCGAGGTGATCACCACCAACGCGCCGAAGTCGGGCTGGCGCAGCAACAACGCGGCCATGAACACCATCACCGAGAACATCGGCAGGAAGCCTTTCTTGAAGTCGTCCATGAACGCAGCTTTTCGTACCGTGTAATCGGCGGCGTAGATCACCGTCAAGAGCTTCATCAGCTCTGACGGTTGCATGGTCATCAGACCCAGTGATAACCAACGACGCGAGCCGTTGACTTCACGACCGATGCCCGGAATCAGCACCAACACCAGCAGCAGGCCGCCGGCCATGAACAGAAACGGCGCCGCAGTTTGCCACATGGTCATCGGAATTTGAAACACGATGACGGCCGCAGCGACGCCGACCGCCAGATAGATGCCGTGGCGCATCAAGAAGTAGGTGGCGCGATAGCCGGTCATCTTTTCTGCTTCGGCCGTGGCAATGGACGCCGAATAGACCATCACAAAGCCAATCGACAGCAGCAGCACGACGCTCCAGAGCAGCGCGAGGTCAACCGGCGCGCGCGGCGCGGACTGATCGCGGGGTGTGCCGTGCGTATAGAGTCCGCTTTTGATGGCGCTAAGCATGCGGTGGCTCCACAACGCTCGACTCCGCAGCGAGCCGCGCCACGCTCGCGGCGAACACGTCGCCCCGATGCTGGTAGTTGTCGAACATATCAAAGCTTGCGCAGGCAGGTGACAGCAACACGACATCGCCTGCCGTGGCCTCGGCGTAAGCGAGTCGAACCGCCGCGTCCATGTCGGTGGCGTGCAGGATGGTCACGCGTGATGAAGTAATTGCAGACTCAATGCTGCGCGCGTCCTTGCCAATCAGCACCACCGCTTTGGCGTGCTGGCGAATCGGCTCAGCCAGCGGTGAAAAATCCTGCGCCTTGCCGTCGCCGCCCGCAATCAACACCGTAGGGCATGTCATGCCGCTAAGCGCCGCGACCGTTGAACCGACGTTGGTGCCCTTGGAATCGTTGAGGAAGGTGACGCCATTGACCACGCCCACTTGCTGGCTGCGGTGCGGCAGCCCTTTGAATGACTTCAACGCTTGTGCGCCGCGCTTCAAGTCGGCGCCGATGGCATCACACAGCGCGAACGCGGCGAGCGCATTGGCCGTGTTGTGCAATCCGGCAACGGACAACTCACTCAATACCATCAGCCGCTCGGCACCCAACATGAGCGCCCCCTCGTGCAGCCCGAAATTCTTCGGCTTGGTCGGCCGATCGAGTCCGAAACTCACGCACTCACATCGCGCGTCTTTCATCGACATCGACATGGCATCGTCGCGATTGACGATCTGCTGTGTGGCGTGCGCGAAGATGCGTTGCTTGGCCGCGGCGTAGTCGGTCATCGACGCGTAGCGGTCGAGGTGATCTTGCGAAAGATTGAGCATGGTTGCCGCATCCAGATGCAGTGACGACGTGGTTTCAAGTTGAAACGACGACAGCTCCAGTACATACACGTCGGGCTGACCCTGTTGCTCGGCGCGCGCCAATGCATCGAGTACCGGCAGGCCGATGTTGCCCGCGACAACGGTTTTCAAACCGGCAGCAGCACACATCGCGCCCACCATCGCGGTCACGGTCGATTTGCCATTGGAGCCGGTAATGCCAATCACTTTTGGTCTCGATCCTGTTATTTGGTTTTGCTGCCACGCAAAAAGCTCGATGTCCCCAACGAACTTTTTCCCCGCCGCGACGGCGCGCGCGATGGCCGCGTCACACGCGGGCCCCGCAATGGCCACGCCCGGGCTTGCGACAATGAGTTCGGCGTCGCCAAAGAGACGGTCACTGAATTTGCCGGTGACGACATCGCAGCCAAGTCCTCGCAGTTCATCGACTCCGGGAGGTCGGTCTCTGCTATCGGCGACTCGCACACCAGCACCCAGTCGTCGGAGGTGGCGGACGACGGAGAGCCCGGTGTCGCCCGCGCCAAGAACAAGTACGCTTTTGTCATGCCAGTTCACCCCTTAAGCCTCGTCGATCATTCAATATGAAACTCGTTTATTGGTGCGCTTTTCCAGCCACTTTTGCTCCAAACTGCCCGTCAATCCTTGTGTTT
>JBCKPN010000060.1:0-11841 GCA_038901695.1 Usitatibacteraceae bacterium | reverse complement strand
TTTCTCTTTCCTCCGTATTTCAAAAGCCTATTTGCCACAGAGACACAGAGAGCACAGAGGAAAACCACAGAGAACACCTGCTTTTTTGTTTTGCTTTTCTCCGTGTCCTCTGTGTCTCTGTGGCTGCCTTTCTCTATGTCTCTGCGGCAAATCTTCATCGCACCTTCCAGTACAGTTTTTCCGCCAGGCTCACCGCCTCGTAGCGGTCTTCGCAGGGCGTGGCGTGCGGCGATTCGGCACTCCCCAGCCAGAGAACCCCGCCCAGCGCCAGGCTGTCGTAGATGAGCCGGTGCACGCGGGCCTGAAGCTGCCGGTTGAAGTAGATCATCACGTTGCGGCAGAGGACGACGTGGAACTCGTTGAACGAGCCGTCCGTCACCAGGTTATGTACGGCCCAGACGATATTGCCGCGCGCGAGGTCGTGCAGGATGACACTGTCGTGCTTGGCGGTGTAGTAGTCGGAGAACTGTTCCTTGCCGCCAGCCTTCTGGTAATTGGCAGTGTACTCACGCATGCGATTGATCGGGTAAATCGCCGCCTTGCCCTGCTCCAGCACCCGCTCGTTGATGTCGGTGGCGTAGAACCGGGTGCGTGCCAGCAGGCCCTCCTCGTGCAGCAGTATGACCATGGAATAAACCTCCTCGCCCCCGGCGCAGCCCGCGTGCCAGATGCGGATGAGCGGCAGGCTGCGCAACCCCGGCGCCACCTTCTCGCGGAACACCTTGTAGAAGGCCGGGTCGCGGAATAGGGCGGAGACGTCGACCGAGACGATATCGAGGAAGCGCGCCATGCACTTCGGATCGTGCAGGACACGATCCTGAAACGCCGACAAGGTGCGCAACCCTTCCTCGTCCATGGCGCGGCGCAGGCGACGCTTGAGCGAGGCCACGGCATAGTCGCGGAAGTCGTAGCCGTAGCGCTGGGCCATGGCCTCGAGCAGCAGCGGCAACTCGATAGCCTCGATGGCCTCGGGATCGGGGATTTGCACGTTATTGTTCGGCTTGGTGGCTATCATGGGATGAAAAAACCTTTTTAGCCACAGAGACACAGAGAGCACAGAGGAAAGACACAGAGAACACCTGCTTTTTGTTTTGCTTTTCTCCGTGTCCTCTGTGCCTCTGTGGCAGATTTCTTGGTTTTCTGTATCTCCGTGGCTAAGTTATTTATCTATACAGCCAAACGCGCAGGAGCGAAACAAGCTGGTCGGTGTCCACCGGCTTGCTGACGTAGTCGGAGGCGCCGGCCTCGATGCATTTCTCGCGGTCGCCCTGCATGGCCTTGGCGGTGAGCGCGATCATCGGCAGGGACTCGAACTGCTTCATCTGGCGAATCTGGCGCATGGTCTCAAAGCCGTCCATCTCCGGCATCATGATGTCCATCAGCACGATGTTCACATCTGGGTTCTTGCCGAGCTCTTCGAGGGCGTCGCGGCCGTTCTCGGCCGAGAGCACGGCCATCTTGTGGCGTTCCAGTAGCGCGGTGAGGGCGAAGATATTGCGCACGTCGTCGTCCACCACCAGCACCTTCTTGCCGGCCAGGCTGTCGTCGCTCTGGGTGAGCTTCTCCAGCATCTGGCGCCGCTCCTCGGGTAGTTTGGACATCACCCGGTGCAGGAACAGCGCCGTTTCGTCGAGCAGCCGCTCGGGCGTCCGCACCCTCTTGACGATGCCCTTGAGCGCCCGGGATTTCAGCCGATCCTGCTCCTGCTGCGGCAGTTCGGCTATGCCGTAGATGATCACCGGCACGTCGCGCGTCAGATCAAAGCCCTGGATCGTCTCGAGCAGGTCGGCGACGGGGATGTCGGGCAGGTTGATATCCAGCACGATGCAGTCGTAGCGCTTCTTCTTGAGCGCCGCGAGGGCGTCCTTGCCGCTGGCCACCGCCTTGATGCGCACGTCGCCGTTGCCGATCAGGTCGAGCACGTTGTTGCGATGCTGCTCGTCGCCGTCGGCGACGAGCAAGTCCTTCACCTCGCGCTCGGCGAATTTGTTCACGTCGGCCAGCGCCTTATGCAGCGACTCGGTGGTGACCGGCTTGACCAGGTACTCGAAGGCGCCGTAACGCAGGCCGCGTGGGCGGTTGTCGTCGACCGAGATGATTTCCACCGGGATGTGCCGTGTGTCGGGGTTGCGCTTCAGGTGATCGAGCACCACCCAGCCGTCCATGTCGGGCAGATGCAGATCGAGCGTGATGGCGGTGGGCTTGAACTTGCCGGCGAGTTTGAGCCCATCGTCGCCGCGTGCGGCGACGATGCCCTTGAAACCTTTGTCGCGCGCCGCCCGCAGCAGGATGCCGGCGAAGAACGCGTCGTCCTCAATGATGAGCAACGTGCGCTCCCCCGGCTTGATTGCCGCCCGGTCATCCGCGACAGCGGTTGGTTGGTGGATTATTTCTTGGGGCATGCTTCCCTGCGGCGCCTCCTGGGTCGCAGCATCGAGCCTGGCCGCCTCTGGAGCTGCGGATTCTCCGTCCCGCTCCAGGCGCTGGCCACTGCCGGGGGCTCCACCGCGCGTGCCCAGACTGTTCTGCCCGGGTTCGGGCGCGCGCAGCGGAAGGTACAGGACGAAGGTGCTGCCTTTGCCCGGCGTACTTTCGACCAGCCGCAACTCGCCACCGAGCAGCCACGCGATCTCGCGCGAGATGGACAGCCCTAGGCCCGTGCCACCGTACTTCCTGACGGTGCCGGTATCGGCCTGCTGGAACGCCTCAAAAATGATCTTCTGCTTCGTCGTAGGCAAGCCGATGCCGCTATCGGTGACATGGAAACCGATCACCATCTGAGCGCGGTTGAGCCCGTCATGATCCACGCTCCAGCCCGATTCCACCGCTGCTATGCGCACCGATACCTGACCCTTCTCGGTGAACTTGAAGGCGTTGGAGAGCAGGTTCTTCATCACCTGTTGCAAGCGCGGTGAGTCGGTGTAGAGGGATGGCGGCAGGCCCGGTGCGAGTTCCACGTCGAAGCCGAGGCCGCGGCTCGTAGCCACGTGGCGGAAGATCCGTTCGACCTGTTCGCGGACGTTGGCGAACGACACGTCCTGGAGTTCCAGCGTCACGGTGCCGGACTCGATCTTGGATAGGTCGAGGATATCGTTGATGAGCGCCAGCAGATCCTTGCCCGCCCCCTGGATGGTCTTGGCGTATTCGATCTGCTGCTCGCTCATATTGTGCTCGTCGTTCTCGGCGAGCAGCTGCGCAAGGATGAGCAGGCTGTTGAGCGGTGTGCGCAACTCGTGCGACATGCTGGAGAGGAACTCCGACTTGTACTTGGAGGTGAGGGCCAACTGACAGGCCTTCTCCTCCAGCGTCAGCTTGGAGGCCTCGATCTCGCGGTTCTTGACCTCGACCTCGACCCTCTGGTCTGCCAGCAGCTTGTTCTTTTCTTCCAGCTCCTCGTTGCTCTGGCGCAGTTCTTCCTGTTGGCTCTGCAGCTCCTCGGTGCGCTGCTGCACCCGCTCTTCGAGGCCAGCATTGAGGCGCAAGATTTCGTCTTGCGCCTGCTTGCGCTCGGTGATGTCGCGCATGCAGCCGATAAACTGGCGACGCCCCTCCAGGGAAAACTCCGAAACTTGCAGGTCCATCGGGAAAACGCTGCCGTTACTGCGCCGTCCCGTCACCTCGCGCCCGATGCCGATGATGTGCGTCTGACCGGTACGAAGATAGCGCGCCAGGTGGCCATCGTGCTCGCTGTGGTCAGGCTCCGGCATCAGCATGGAGACATTCTTGCCGACCACATCGAAGCTGCGGTAGCCGAATATGCGCTCCGCCGCCGGGTTGAACAGTTCAACCATGCCGGTCTCGGAGATGCTCACGATGCCGTCATCCACATTGTCCAGCAGCGCCCGTTTGTGACGTTCGCTTTCATCCAGTTTGTCATGCTGCTGTTTCAGGCGACCCAGCATACCGTTGATCGACTGCGCCAGACTGGCGACCTCAAGGCTGTCGGCGACTTCCGCGCGGCCCGTGCCAAACCCCTTTTCAGAGACGTCTCGGGCAAAAAAATCCAAGACCCGCAAATCCCTGGTCAGCCTTTTGCCGAAGTGCACCCCCAGGATGATCACCGTCACCACCATGCCGACTGCCAGTATGAAAAATACCCACAGCGACTGCCAATCGACCGACCTGGCGCTAGAGCCATGGCTGGTGACAACGGCGAAATCAAAATGTTTGTAAATCGGCGGCACATTCAGCGCTGCAGCCATGGCCGTCGGAGAATGCAACAGCTGTTCAGATTCCGGCTCACGCACGAGCCGCACGCCTTTCTGCAGCGCAAGATCGTCCAATTTGATTCTGTAGAGCAAGGCGCCTTGCACCGAATTCGAGCGCGCAATGACAATGAACTCGACCGCAATCAGCTCTTCGCCCTTTTCACCGAGCTGCACCTGCGAGGCGGATTGGCCGGCGGAAAACTTTTCTTTCAGCCAGTTCAACTCTTGCTCGCTGAAGCTGACGTTGCCGTTGCGGGCGATTTCACGCCCTTCGAAATCGGCAAACAGAATAGACACTGGTATGTCATGGATACGCTGGATGCTGTTCAGGAACGGAGTCAGATAACTTTCCTTGCCAGTGCTGTCGAGCAGGGCGTTTGCGATCAGGCCGCTCTTGGCGAGTTCAGACATTCGGTCATCAATAGCGTGCAGCTTGCTGCTGACGATTGTCGCCTGCAGCTCGGCATCCTTTTTCAGCAGGCTGCGTAGAGAAGCCGCATGTTCCTGGTGGATCAGCCACCAAGATGCGCCAGCGATCGCCAGCATGGCGATGCCGGCCAACAACGCCGCCATATACGCAAAGCGCCGCGCGAGGCTGACGGAGAGGGGTTTCGTCATGCTAATTCCTCATGCTATTTCTTCACTGGAACCAGCACGCCTTCCTGGTTATAGCGTGCCATCAGTAACTCTTTCGGCCCGAGCGCCTCGTGGCGAGTCGGGGTGAACGGTGGCTGGTACAGCTTGATCAGGCCCCGATGCTCGGGCACCTTTTCCAGCGCGTCGCGGATGGCGCTACGCTCGGTGCTGCGCGCCAGGTTGATTGCCTTGGCCAGGATGTGCATCAAGTCGTAGGCCTGCGCCACGCCGACCGGTGCCTGAATGTCCTCAATGCGCTTGATGCCACCGGTCAGCGTAGCCGTCTTCATGAAGCGCGCCAGCATCTGCTTGTCGGCGGTGAAGAAACTGAAGGTCTGGATCACCGACAGATCAACTTCCTGCAATGCTGCACCCGCTTGCTTGAAGAATTCGCCGCCGGTGATGCCCCAGTGGCTGAGGATAGGCACGCGCTGACTCGGCGGCAGAGCCGCCACTTCGCGCACCAGGGCCGCAGCCTCGTCGTTGGCGACCAGCACCACCGCCCGGGCACCGGCATCCGTCAGCTTCTTGTATTGCTTGATGAGCGTGGTGTCGCGAGAGTTGAACCAGACAATATCGACGATCTTCTGATTCTTGACCCCGAGCATGTATTTTTCTGCCGCAGCCAGGTTGCTGCGCCCCCAGGAGTTGTTGACCAACAGCAGGCCGACCTGGTCGAACCCCCGCTGTTGCGCCGACTGCAGCAACTTCGGCATGGCCAGGCTGTCTCGCAGCGACAGGCGGAAGATGTAGTTCGGCTGCATGCCGTTGTCGATGATCGGATCGGCCGCCGACCAGACCGCCAGGAACGGCAGTTTTGCCTCGTGCAGTGCCGGCACTTGCGCGAGGACCACCGGACTGTTGCGTCCGCCGAACACGGCAACCAGATTGGGCATGGCCGCGAATTCGGCGATGTCGCGGATGCCGCGCGCCGGCACCGCTTGATGATCCTTGATCACCAGCTCAATCGGACGCCCGCCCAGCACGCCGCCGGCCGCATTGATTTCTGCGATTGCAGTGCGCAGGCCCAGCTCGATGGCCTGCGCGGAGATGGTGCCCTCGACGCCGAACTCGGCGTTCAGACCGACCAGCACCGGCGCCTTCTCTGCCGCTTGGGTCGTGACCACGCACAAGAGCATGGTCATGCACAGCGCAAAGTTGCGGAACATTTTTGGGAATAAGGTCATCATGCGGACTCTCCTATTGGTTTACGGGGACAACAATGGATGCCCGACTTAACGCAAGCGACGAGCTTACTGCATGATTCATGGTTTACAAAGCTGTTATTTTCACGTGACACCTTAGGCTGCTAGACGCCCTGGATTCCGGTCTCGCCAGACAGGCTGCGCTGGAGCGCTTCAACAGCCCGGCTGACTTCGGTCTGTGCCGTGGGCGTCAAGGTGTTGGCCTATAACTTGATGAGTTTATTGCGTCAGGTGCTGCTCAAAACCAGTGCGGTCAAGCATTCATCGAATACGATCCAGCACACGCTACAAACGTTGCGTTACAAGCTGTTCGCAAAAGCCGCCTACATCACGACAGAAAGCCGAAAACCGATCTTGAATATGGCGCTGGCGATGCAACAGCGAACGTGGATGCAGGGCTTGTGGGACGGGGCAAAAACATTCGATTTGCCCGCCAAATTTGCGCCGCTTTACTCGCCCTGAATACTTTCTAATGGAAAATCTCGGCTAAGCCCACTTCGCACCTTGCATGGCGCTCACATTCTGCTCCGTCCGACCGTGCGAAGGCACGGTTTGAGCTGCGGGTCTCATCCAGTGGACTTCGCTGGACGCGCGGACGCGCGGTCGCGCAGCGATGGCGGGATCGCGTACAGCGAGACCGGCACAATCCCACTTTCATCCGCAAATCAAACTGTCCCGAGAGGCGTTGCTGCTGCACTGGGGCGAAAGCGCACCCACCAGTTCGTCGCTCATTGAAAGTGCGTAAAATCCGCGCAACGCCCTCGTAGCTCAGTGGATAGAGCTACCCCCTCCTAAGGGGTAGGTCGCACGTTCGATTCGTGTCGAGGGCGCCAGTACCGCCGCGCAACGTCAGTTGACTGCGAGGGAAACCGGTGGCAAGCGTCGCAGGCTTCGCTCGGCATCGATGTTCATCTGCTTGGCGAAGTGCACGTTCTTGGTCGCCGCGTGCATATAGAGATTGAAGCCGCCGAAATGCGATGCCGCATAGTTGTGCGCGCCACCCAAGTCGGCTTCGAGCCGATCCACTGCGGTCTGAAAAAACGCCGGGGTCTTCCAGACTAAATCATCACCTGATGAAAATACGACGGTTGTGTTACCGCTCGAATCCTGGCGCTCGGCGATACCGCCGACTACAAACTCTTCGTAGAGGCGATCGCGACACTTTTCGGGCAACCCCGGGCAAGTAGGGATATATTCAGTTTCTGCAGCAGGATGGTGGGCTTAGAGGTGAACCCGTTGTCTGACTCCAACGTCGTCGCGATCAACGCTCGCTTGCTCGAGCTAAAGCAGGAACATCGGGAACTCGACCTGGCCATCGCGGCATTGGTCGAGACGCCGGTGCACGATCAGTTGCGATTGAAGCGCCTCAAAAAGCGCAAGTTATTGCTCAAGGATCAAATTGCGTATCTGGAAAGTCAACTCGATCCGGACATTCTCGCGTAGTCGCATCGAAGGCGTCGAACGGACGGCTGGTCTCACGCGCATTCGGACCAAGCCACAGCCGAGGCATTGATTCGGGCGATAATGCGCGTCTTGCTCGACGTCGGAGATGCGGTTAATGAACAAAGGTTTTTTCTGGGGCACCATCGCCGCCAGCGCGATGGTTCTTGCGGGCGCTTCCTATTGGCTCGGTTGGCAGCAATCTGCGGCCAAACAGGTCAACGCGAGCGGCTCATCAACCGCCACCGGTTCGGGCAAAGTCAACGCGGCTCCTCCGGCGACGATGGTAGACGCTGCGCGAGTGCGGCTCGCGCCTCTGGCCAAAGCCATCACCGCCGTCGGCTCGCTGCGGTCCGATGAAACTGTGGTGGTACGACCCGAAGTGTCCGGACGCATCGCTGAAATCGGATTCAACGAAGGTCAGCCCGTTGCCAAAGGTAGCTCGCTGATCCGGCTCGACCAGTCGATTCAACGCGCCGAAATGCAGCAAGCCGAGGCCAACCTGGCGCTGGCGAAAAGTCGTATTGAACGCACCCGCGATTTGGCCGCCAAAGGATTTCTGTCGGCGCAGGCCAAAGATGAAGCGGAGAGCAATTTCAAAGTCTCACAGGCCGCATATGAACTTGCCGCCGCGCGCTTGACCAAGCTCGAAATCAAGGCACCGTTCGCCGGCTTTGTTGGTCTGCGCATGGTCAGTGTTGGCGACTACGTCAAGGAGGGACAAGATATCGTTAACCTCGAAGCGATAGACGTACTAAAGGTCGATTTTCGTGTGCCTGAAATTTTTCTCAAAGAGATTTCGGTCGGCCAATCGTTGCAACTCACACTCGACGCGGTGCCCGATAAGACCTTCACCGGCAAAGTCATGGCCATCAATCCGCTGCTCGACGCCAATGGACGCTCAGTCGTGATTCGCGCGGTGGTGAAGAATACCGGCGTCACGCTGCGGCCGGGCATGTTTGCACGCGTCACGCTGTTCAGCAGTCAGCAAGAAAATGGCATGACCATTCCGGAGCAAGCGTTGATTCCGATCGGCGACGACGTGTTCGTATTCAAGATCGCGGACAATCGCGCACTGCGCACCAAAGTCGATATCGGTCAGCGCCGCACCGGTTTTGTGCAAATCGTGCGCGGGCTGTCGCCGGGTGATGTCGTGGTCATCGCCGGTCAGCCCAAGCTTCGCGACGGCGCACCGGTCAAGGTCGCCACACTCGACGGCGGCGCAGTCGGCGCAACGACGACGCCGACGGCGGCCATCGACGCCAAGAAATCGTAGGCGGACTACACAATGGTGTTATCCGACATTTGCATCAAACGACCCGTATTCGCGGCAGTGCTGTCGCTGGTCATCCTGTTGGTGGGGCTGATTTCCTATTCGCGTCTCGCGGTACGCGAGCTGCCGAAAATTGATCAGCCAATTGTCAACGTCTCCACGACCTATCGGGGCGCATCGGCTGACGTGATGGAATCGCAGGTCACCAAGCCGCTCGAGGACTCGCTGTCCGGTATCGAAGGGGTTGACATCCTGACGTCGAGTTCACGCGCCGAGCAAAGCGACATCACAGTGATATTCCGGCTGTCGCGCGACCCGGACTCAGCCGCGGCTGATGTTCGCGACAAAGTGTCGCGCGTGCGAGGCCGACTACCGCAAGGTATCGACGAGCCGGTGCTTTCCAAGACCGACGCCGACGCATTTCCGATTATGTTCATCGCGTTTTCCAGCGATCGTCACACCCAGATGCAGCAGTCGGACTACGCCAACCTGTTCATTCGCCCGCGATTGGGTACGTTGCCGGGTGCGGCGGACGTGCGTATCAACGGCGAACGCAAATCGTCCATGCGCATCTGGCTTGATCGCAACAAGCTCGCCGCCTACCGCCTGACCACCGCCGAAGTCGAGGACGCCATCCGGCGTCAGAACGTCGAAATTCCCGCCGGACGCATTGAAAGCACACAGCGCGAGTTCAACGTGCTGTCGCGCACCGATTTGGCGACGCCAGAGCAGTTCGGCGCGATTATCATCAAGGACGCGTCCGGATATCCGGTGCGCATCCGCGACATTGCAAAAGTCGAAGTGGCTCCGGTCAACGAGCGCGTCATCACGCGCTTCAAGGGCGACCCGGCCATTTCACTCGGTGTGGTGCGGCAATCAACGGCCAACACGCTCGATCTCGCGATTGCAGTCCGTAAGGAAATCGCCAATATCAGCAAAACGCTGCCTGAAGGCATGAAGCTCACACTGTCGTACGACTCAGCGGTGTTCATCGAGGAGTCGACGAAGAATGTGTTTCGAACCATTGTCGAGGCGATCACGCTGGTCGCCCTCGTCATTTTCTTGTTTCTTCGCAACCTGCGCGCCACGCTGATTCCGCTGGTGACGATTCCCATTTCGCTGATTGGCACCTTCACGCTGCTGTACGCGGCGGGGTTTTCGATTAACGTGCTCACCCTACTCGCGATGGTGCTCGCTATCGGACTGGTAGTTGACGATGCGATCGTGGTGCTGGAAAACATCTACCGCAATATTGAAAAAGGCATGGAACCGGTCAAAGCGGCATACGTCGGTTCGCGCGAAATCGGCTTTGCAATTATCGCCATGACGCTGACCTTGGCGGCGGTGTTTGTGCCGCTGGCGTTCGGTCAGACGAGAACCGATCGACTGTTCATCGAATTCGCCCTCGCTCTCGCCGGTGCGGTACTCGTGTCCGGCTTCGTTGCGCTAACGTTATCGCCGATGATGTGTGCGAAGTTGCTGCGCCATGAGCCCAAGCACGGCAAATTGTTCAATGCCATCGAATCCTTTTTTCATTGGCAAACGGAGGCGTACAAACGCTGGCTCAGCGCATCGCTTGAACGGCGTTGGATCGGCGTTGTGATCTGGGCGGTGTTCGCCAGCATTTCCGCCCCCTTATTTCTGAACATCAAATCCGAGTTGGCCCCACTCGAAGATCGCGGTGTCATCTTTGGCCCGTTCTCCGCGCCGGAAGGCTCGACCGTCAACTACACGGCGCAGTATTCGCGGCAAATTGAAGCGATTTACGCTGATGTGAAAGACGGCTCGCGTTTTTTTATCAGCGCCGGTAACCCCTCGCCAGATGGCGGCTTTTCGGTGCTAATTTTGAAACATTGGAAGGATCGGCAGAAATCATCGGTTGAGGTTGCGAATGAAATTCGCCCCAAGTTTCGTGCCATCCCCGGGCTCAACGCCTTTCCGGTCACGCCACCGTCGCTTGGCGGCGGTCGCGACAAACCGGTGCAGTTTGTGTTGATGACCCAAGCGCCCTACCCCGAGTTGGCGCGCATGGTTGCGATGTTGCAGGAAGAAGTTCGCAAGAGCCCGGTGCTGGTCAACGTTGATTCTGACTTGCGATTGAGTCAACCGGAGCTACGCGTGCAAGTCAATCGCGAGAAATTGGGCGATCTGGGTGTGCCGGTCGAGACGGTGGGCCGCACGCTGGAGACCATGCTCGGTGGTCGCGTCGTGACACGCTACAAACAAGACGGCGAACAGTACGACGTCATCGTGCAGGTCGCGCCGAGCGATCGCGATACACCAAAGGACATTTCCGACATTTTCGTGCGCTCGCGTGCGGGCGAAATGGTGCCGTTGTCGAATGTCACTACGCTCAGCGAAGGCGTGAGCCCGCGCAATTTGAATCACTTCAATCGGCTACGCTCGGCAACGGTCAATGCGGAGATCGCGCAAGGCTACAGCTTGAAGGACGCCCTCGACTTGATGGATGCGGCGGCGGCCAAAGTGCTACCGCAGGTGCGAACCGATGTGCTCGGCGTGTCGCGCGAATTCCGCGAAGGCGCGTCAACCTTACTGGTCAGCTTTGCGCTCGCACTGTGCTTTATCTATCTGGTGCTCGCGGCGCAGTTTGAAAGTTTTGTCGATCCGTTTGTCATCATGTTAACGGTACCCTTGTCGATCACCGGTGCGTTGCTCGCACTATGGCTGACTGGCAACTCGCTCAATGTGTTTTCGAAAATCGGACTGATCACGCTGGTCGGCCTGATTACCAAGCACGGCATCCTGATTGTTGAATTCGCCAACCAATTGCAGTTGCAGGGCCGCGGCGTGAAGGAAGCGGTCATCGAAGCGGCGGTACTGCGGTTGCGCCCGATCCTGATGACCACCGGCGCGACCGTACTGGGCGCGCTGCCACTGGCGATTGCATCCGGCGCGGGTGCCGAATCGCGTCAACAAATCGGTTGGGTGATTGTCGGCGGCATGACCCTCGGCACCTTGCTCACGCTGTTTGTCGTACCGACCTTCTACACCGTGTTCGCACGCGGGCATCAACGTCACGCGCACACGCCCGACGGCGCGTCAGCCGACACACCACACG
>JBCKPN010000059.1:0-12029 GCA_038901695.1 Usitatibacteraceae bacterium | reverse complement strand
TTTGGTCTGATGGAAAACTGATCCCTTGGCGCGAGGCAACCACTCACGTCCTCACCCATTCGCTGCACTACGGCCTGGCGGTGTTCGAAGGTGTGCGCGCCTACAAAACTGAGGCTGCGGCGCTCGGAACGGCAATATTTCGGCTGCACGAACACACCAAGCGGCTGTTCAACTCGGCGAAAATTTATCAGATGGCGATGCCGTTTTCCATCGAGGAAATCATGGAAGCGCAGCGCCTAGTGGTGCGCGAAAACAAGCTCGAAAGCGCCTATCTGCGACCGCTGGCGTTTTACGGCTCCGAAAAAATGGGGGTCTCACCCAAGGGATCCAAAGTTCACATCGCCATCGCCGCTTGGCCGTGGGGTGCCTACCTCGGCGAAGACGGCCTCAACAAGGGTATTCGCGTCAAGACGTCATCCTACGCGCGTCACCACGTCAACGTCACCATGCCGCGCGCCAAAGTCTCTTCAACCTACGCCAATTCGATCCTGGCCAACAATGAAGCGATCGACCACGGCTATGACGAAGCGTTGCTGCTCGACACCGATGGCTTTGTCGCTGAAGGCGCGGGTGAAAATCTGTTTATCGTCTGCGACGGCCGGGTTGCCACGCCGGAATTGACGTCCGCGCTCGATGGCATCACTTGGCGCTCGATTCAGCTCATCTGTGCAGATCACGGCATTCCGGTCGAAGCGCGCAAGATTACGCGTGACGACGTTTACATCGCAGACGAAGCGTTTTTTACCGGCACGGCGGCTGAAGTGACCCCGATTCGCGAACTCGATGGTCGTGTCATTGGCAACGGCGCGCGCGGACCAATTACCCAGAAGTTGCAGGCCGCGTTTTTCGACATCGTTTACGGCCGCAATCCGAAATACCACTCGTGGCTGACGCCCGTCAAATGAAGGCCATCGCACCTTGAGCGCCCCAGACGACCTCAAAGATTCCGTGATCACGGTCAGCGCCGCCAACTTGCCGTTGCACTGCCCAATGCCGTCGGCGAAGCTATGGAATAGCCATCCACGCGTGTTCATCGACGTCACAACGACGGGTGAAGCGAAGTGCCCGTATTGCGGTGCGCACTTCAAATTCGACGGTCCTGCGCCAAACGGACACTAATCGGTGAAGCATTTTCTGGTCGTCGCGCCATCATGGATCGGCGATGCTGTTCTGTCGCAACCGCTACTGATGCGACTCAAGGCACGCCACGCTGACGCCATTGTGCACGTAGCCGCACCACCGTGGGTCATGCCGATCTACACGCGCATGCCGCAAGTCGATCGCGTCATCGAAAACCCGTTCGGGCATGGCGATCTGCGCTTACTCAATCGGTGGCGCTTCGGCAAATCTCTCGCAACAAGCGCGACCTACGACCAAGCGTGGGTGCTTCCCAACACGTTCAAGAGCGCGCTGCTGGCACGTTTTGCCAACATTGCCGTCATCACTGGCTATCGCGGCGAAGCGCGTGGTTGGTTGTTGTCTGATTGCCGTGACCTCGACGAGAAGGCATTGCCGACCATGGCGGCGCGCTTTGCATGGCTGGCTGAGGACGCCTCGCAGCCGCCGGTCGCTCAACTGCCGCTGCCGTCGCTCAAAGTAGATTTTGCGGCGCGCGAAGCCGCGCTGACGCGACTCGGTCTGCATGGCACACCGGACATGATTGCGCTCTGTCCAGGCGCCGAGTACGGGCCTGCCAAGCGCTGGCCGACGGCGCATTTTGCGGCGTACGCGCAGCAGCACCTCGACCAAGGCCAACAGGTGTGGATATTCGGCGGTGACGCCGATCGCAGCATCGGCGACGAAATCAATCGCTTGACCGGTAACCGCTGTCGAAATCTGTGCGGTGAGACGCGTCTTGATGAAGCCGTTGATCTACTGAGTCTCGCCTCGCGCGTGGTCACCAATGATTCGGGCCTCATGCACGTCGCCTGCGCGGTCGGCGTACCAGTGGTGGCGTTGTATGGCTCGTCGTCGCCCGATTTCACACCGCCCCTGTCGGAACGAGCGCGCGTGATTTCACTCAAACTTACGTGCAGTCCGTGCTTCGCGCGCGTCTGTCCGCTCGGGCACTTTCGCTGCATGAATGACCTCCATCCATCCGAGCTTGACCGCCAGGCGTCGGCGTTAGAATAGCGTCGCGCTGCAAATTCAATCTCGTCCACGGAGCTTCGTTCATGATCGCCCATCCTGCCCGCGCTGCCAGCGCCTTTGCCGTAGGGGCCTGGCTTGCTCTCGCGTCGACGCCAGCTGCGGACGCATCGGTGCCCCCTGCCAAAGCCGCCCCATCCGCAGTCGCCAAAGAGCTTGATCTCGAGTATTTGGCCGATCTCGAGGGCTGGCGTGACCAGATAGAACAAAGTCTTCGGCGCGACAACGGCTGGCTCACGCTCGCCGGGCGCTTTGCCATGAAAGAGGGTGCCAATACCTTTGGCACCGGCACCAACAACGACATCGTATTTCCCGCCCAACTTGCCGGCGTCGGCCCACCTCGCCTCGGCACCTTGCTGGTCGATGGCAAGAACAAGACCGTGACGTTGCAGTCTGCGGAATCTACCGCGTGGACGTCGGAAGGCAAGCTGATTCAAGGCGATCGTCGCTTGAGCGCGTCCTCGCAAAAGCGTGATTGGATAGCGTTTGATCGCATTTCGATGCACGTCATCAAGCACGATAGCAAGTACATCCTGCGACTAGCCGACAACAAGTCTGACGTACGCGCGAATTTCAAAGGGCGCCTCTGGTACCCGCCTAACGCCACATTCAAGGTCACCGCAAAATTTGTCCCCTACGCGTCGGGCAAAACGATTCCCATCGTCAATGTGATCGACGAAGTCAGCGACGAGCCCTCACCCGGCTACGTCAAATTCACCCTCAAGGGAAGAAAGTTCAAACTGGATGCCGTGGGCGACGACGACGGACTGCTTTTCGTGCTGCGCGACGCCACCGCTGGCGACACCACCTACCGCCCGTCGCGTTTTTTGTACCTCGAGAAAAAGCCCGAACCCAACAAGCCGTTCACATTGGACTTCAATCGTGCCTACAACCCTCCATGTGCGTTTTCGGAGTTCACCACCTGCCTACTGCCGCCCAAGCAAAACATCTTGCCAGTGCGTCTCGATGCAGGCGAGAAGTATCGCAGGCCGGCCTGAGGGTTCACGCGTCTAGGGAAGCTCTGATTAAGTCAGTGCGCGTGTCAATGTCCTTGAGTATGCCGCTGTCCGCGACCGGCACTTCACGCACCAGGTCAGCATGACGTCGCACAATGCGCCGCGCCCCACTGTCGCCGCGTAAGCTCAGCAGTTCGTCCTTGTAGTTTCGGCCAAATCCCACGGGGTGTCCGCGCTGCTTCGCGAATGTCGGCACCACGATTGCCGCTGGTGATTGCAGTTGCGCAACCAGCGCGTCAATCGTTTCGCGCTGCACGAACGGCATATCGGCCAGCGCAATCAGCCACCCACCTGCGGTCGGATTAGCCGCCACACCACACGCGATTGAACTCGCCAAGCCCTCATCGGCATCGTCGTTGATCACTATCTTCACGCTCGCACGACCGAACCGCGACTCGACGAGTGCCAGCAAAGCATCGTCCCGACGCACCACGACCGTGACGTCAGACAACGCAGCCAGCATGCCGACGATGGTCGTCTCCAGAATGGTCTTGCCCGATGCAAGCTTAGCCAGCAATTTGCCGCCCCCAAATCGCTCCCCGCGACCGGCAGCCAGTACGAGCCCGGCGATCACGCGAGGTGCGCTGCCGGATGCATAGCCGTAGCTGACATGACAATCTGATTGCGCGCCGCGACCAGTTCAGCGGCGATGGCGACCGCGATTTCAGGTGGCGTTCGGCTGCCAATCGCGAGTCCCACCGGTCCGTGCAAACGCGCCGCGTCCGCCGCGCTCACATCGATGGTCTGCAGGCGCTTTCTGCGCTCTTCGCTGGTTTTCTTCGACCCCACCGCCCCGACATAAAACGCCGCTGTCTTGAGCGCTTCCATCAACGCCATGTCGTCGAGCTTTGGGTCGTGTGATACGGCAACGATGACGGCGTGCGCATCGGGCGCGAACGCGATGACGGCATCGTCCGGCATGCCGTCGACAAACGTCGTGCCATCAACGCGCCACGCCGCACGATACTCGTCGCGCGGCTCGCAAATACATACCCAAAAATCGAGGGTCTTGGCGATCTCGGCAAGATAGACCGCGATCTCGGAAGCGCCGATGATGAGCATGCGCCAGCGTGGGCCGTGCAAACAGCAAAACACACTGTCGGTGATGAAGGTCTCGTCGGCAACGCTCGCATCCCGCAATCGCCATTGCCCGTTCGACAAATTCACTTCACGAAAAAACACTTCTCCGCGCGAAATGCGCGTCAGCAGCGCGTCAATTTGCTCGCGAACTGGCTGCAGCTCGATGATGACCTCGAGTTCACCGCCACAGGGCAAACCGAACCGTTGCGCCTCCTCTCCCGTGACGCCGTAGCGCTGTCGAATCGGCACGTCGCTGTCGCGCTGAAGAAAAAACGTGCGCCGCGCAATCAAATCATCCTCGATGCAGCCACCGGAAACGGAACCCACCAATATGCCGTCGTCGCGAATCACCAGCATCGATCCGGGCGGACGCGGACTCGCGCCGAAGGTGCGCGTCACCGTGACCAATGCGGCGCGGTGTCCGGCCGCCAGCCAATCACGCAGGTGATTCAGCACTTCGATATCGAGTGATTGCATTGATGAAAATCGTTTATTGACGCGGTGTTTCAAGCATTGTTGCTTGGAAACGCCCACCAGATAAGCAGTTTGCCCGGAAACTACTGTCGCCGCAAACCGGCGGCGGATGGGCCTAGCAGCCTGTCGGATTTAAAGAATCGATGCGTCCCACAGGGATTTCCGTTGGTCAAAAATGAGATGGCCGAGGGCAGATTTACGCGATTTTCAAGCCAATGGTTGTTCCATTGGCGTAGAAAAGCGGGGGAATATGTACCGGTCAGGTCATTTTGCAGCCGATTTCCTTTAAGTCCGACAGGCTGCTAGCTCGCTTGCTTCGCGCGCTCAACACCGGGCAGGACAAAGTGCTCCCATACCGCCCGTGCGTAGTCGTCAAAAAAGCGCGTTGTCAGATTATGGTGCGAACCGCCCTCAGCCCTGAATAGCCGTTTTTTTGCGTTCGCTGCCGCGTACAGGCGTTCGCCCATTTCAAACGGCACGATAGTGTCTTCCGTGCCGTGAGCCACCAGCACCGGCGCTTTCACGCTGTCGATGCGCGCAAGGTTATCGAAGCGTTGCGTGATAAGGCCTGCGATGGGCAACAAACCGAACTGGGTTGCCTTGACCATGTCGGCAATGCTGGTGAATGCACCTTCGAGAATCAGTCCTTCGACTTCCGGAAACTTGAGCGCCAGGTGTATCGCCATGGCACCACCCAGCGAGTGTCCGAAAACAAACTTTTTTGCCGCTGGCGCGATGCTATTCAGATACGTCCACGCCGCCTCGGCGTCGTCGTTGGCCGAACCCTCGGTCGGCGAGCGCGGTGTCGACTTGCCGAAGCCGCGGTAGTCAATGGCGAGCACGGAAAAGCCCATCTGATTCCAGCGTGGAATGCGCGTGACGCTGCCGGTCAGGTTCCAGCGCGCGCCGTGCAGGTACAACAGCACCGGTGCCGGCTGGCCAGGATGTGGATCGGCGATGGGTGCCCACCAGGCGTGTATTTGTTCGGTCGCATCGCCCGCCGTCACAGGAATCCACTTTTCAAAAAAAGTGGATGGCATTTCCCGCGCACCTCTCCACGTCGAATCGGTCGGGCGGAAAATCCAATCGCCCTGCTTAGCTTCGATATAAGCGCAGCCGCAAATGACGGCCAG
Source organism: Usitatibacteraceae bacterium (assembly GCA_038901695.1). GTDB lineage: Bacteria > Pseudomonadota > Gammaproteobacteria > Burkholderiales > Usitatibacteraceae > UKL13-2. The sequence goes on along the minus strand of JBCKPN010000059.1, from coordinate 6,178 downwards.
CGCGACCATCAGTAGCGTGCGTTTCAAAAATGTCGGATTCAGCTTCATGTACAAGTCGTCGGCAGTGATTGATATTACGGTAGCGGTAGCGTTATCGAGCCGAGCCAACGTGTTGACCACGCAAGCTATGCCTCATTCTGCCGGATCTCGCAAAACTCAGCCCGCCGATAAGCGCGCCGGATGAGCGCCAATTTGCGGCGTATTGGTGCGCCACGAACGTCATGTCCGTCTGGCCAGAAGCAAACGCGGGCTATGCGTTTAGTGAAGCAAGATCGAACGGCATCGAACGCAACCGCTTACCCGTCAGCGCAAAAATCGCGTTTGAGACGGCCGGTGCGATCGGCGGCACGCCCGGCTCACCGACGCCAGTTGGCGATTCGCCACCCGGCACCATGTGCACTTCCACTGTCGGCATCTCCGTCATGCGCAACACCGGATAGTTGTGAAAATTTGACTGCTCGACCACGCCGTCTTTGAGTGTCACCTTGCCATAGAGTGCCGCGCTCAAGCCGTACACAATCGCGCTTTCGACCTGCGCGGCAACGGAAAGCGGATTGACCACCAGACCGCAATCGATGGCCGAGACCACACGATGAATTTTGAGGGCACCCTTGTCGAGCGAGACTTCCACGACATGTGCGACCACCGAGCCGAAGGACTCGTGCACCGCGATGCCGCGCGCGCGCCCTTTCGGCGGCGCGCTGCCCCAACCGGCTTTTTCAGCCGCGAGGTTGAGCGTGTTGAGAACGCGTGGATGCTTGGCCAGGTAGCTGCGGCGAAACGCCACCGGATCTTGTCCGGCAAGTTTCGCCAAGTCGTCCATCGTGGTTTCCATCGCAAACGCGGTGTGCGAGTGGCCCACCGAACGCCACCACAGGCCCGGCACACCGGTCTTGGTGGTGTGCAGCGTGGCGTGCATATTGGGAATATCGTAGGGCGTATTGGCAACACCCTCTACACTGGTGGCGTCAATACCATCCTTGACAAAAAATGGCTCAAAGGACGTCCCCGCAATAATCGAGCCCCCCACGATGGTGTGATTCCATGCGACGATCTTGTTGGTCGCATCGAGTCCTGCTTCAATACGATGCGCGTACATCGGCCGGTAGTAGCCACCTTTCATGTCATCTTCGCGCGTCCACACGGTCTTCACCGGGACGCCCGCCTTCTTCGCGATTTCGACCGCCTCCACAATGTAGTCGGACGCCGGATTCGCGCGACGACCAAATCCGCCGCCCGCGATCATAGTGTTCAGCTTGACGTTTTCAAATGGCACGCCTGCGGTCTTGGCCGCGGCCCCTGCATCGACGGTCTGAAATTGCGAGCCGACCCACAACTCGCACTTGTCGCCCGTGACAGAAACGGTGCAATTGAGGGGCTCCATCGGCGCGTGCGCCAGAAACGGCATTTCAAACTCGGCAACGAGTGATTTCGCCGCCGTCTTCACAGCATCCGGATTGCCCTTCTTGGCGACCAGTCCCGGGGACTTTGCCGTTTCACGGTAGCTCTGCGACAGTTTGACCGTGTCGGCTTTGCTGCCGTCTTCCAAATCCCATTCGATGTGCAGCGCATCACGACCGATCTTGGCGGCCCAGAACGATTTCGCGACCACCGCGACGCCATTTTTCAACTGCACCACATGCGTGACGCCGGGAATACCGTTGACTTTCGAGGCATCAAACGACTTCACGAGCGCGCCGAAAATGGGCGCATGTGCCACGACCGCGGTGTGCAGATTAGGAATCTGGTTGATCGTCATGTCGATGCCAAAGCGCGCGGTTCCATTCACCTTCGCGGGTGCGTCAAGGCGACGCGTTGGTTTGCCAATGATGGTGTAGTCCTTGGCCGATTGCAGCGTCACTTTTTCCGGCACCGGCAATTTGGCCGCTGCGTCGGCCAGCTCACCATAACTCGCGCGCTGCCCAGTCGGACCAATCACGGTGCCGTTGACGGCGCGGCACTTGACGGCATCAATCTTCCAGCGCGCCGCCGCCGCATTCACCAGCATCGTCCGCGCCATGGCACCGACCGTTCTGAGTTGCGTCCATGAATTGATCACGGACGATGATCCACCCGTCATCTGCATGCCGAATCCAGTGTGCGCATAGACGGGTGCTGCGGGTGCCAATTCAGAGCGCACCTTGGTCCAGTCACACTTAAGTTCTTCGGCGACCAGCATTGGCAACGAGGTCAACACGCCCTGCCCGAACTCCAGATGTTTGACCTGCACCGTCACCGAACCATCGCGTGCGATGCGCAAGAACGCATTTGGTTGATTCAGATTTGGCCCCGGCGTTTGCGCGGCGGCGAGTTTGTTTCCCAGTGTGAGGTTAAACCCGATCACCAATCCGCCGCTGGCGGCGCTGGCCTTGAGGAAGTCACGACGGGTTTGTTTCGGCGATGCCAAGCTCGGTGTGGAAAACAATTTATCCATGATTGGCCCCTATGCCTTCGCCGATTTTGTTGCGATGGCCGGTGCTGCTTTCACACCACCACCTGCCGCGACCTTGATCGCCGCGCGAACGCGGTTGTAGGTTCCGCATCGGCAAATATTGCCGCTCATCGCCGCGTCAATTTCAGTCTCGCTCGGTGCCTTGTTTTTGGTGAGCAACGCCGTTGCCGTCATGATCTGGCCTGACTGACAATAGCCACACTGCACGACGTCCTCGGACAGCCACGCTTCCTGCACTTTTTTGCCAACCGCCGATTTGCCGATGACTTCAATGGTGGTCACTTTCTTGCCCGCGACGGCGGATATCGGCGTTGCGCACGAGCGCAGCGGCTCGCCGTTGACGTGAACCGTACACGCCCCACACAGCGCCATTCCACAGCCGTACTTGGTGCCGGTGAGTTGCAGGTTGTCACGCAGAAACCAAAGTAGCGGCGTCGATGCATCAACATTGGTCGATATCCGTTCACCGTTGACTGTAAACAAAATCATGAATGACTCCGAAGAAAATTTGGCCTGCGCGGGCTCGTCGTCGATGCCGAGAATGAGTGCGGTGATTCTAGCGTAACGTGACCTTGCGACTGGGGGATCGCTCGCTCCGGACTGGTGCATCAGGAAACGAAAATGCCACCCGAGGGTGGCACTTTCATAAAACAGGCGCGCCCGGCAGGATTCGGTCACCTCCGCCGACCCGAGCAGAGCGGCTCCTCGCTGCGCTCCGAGCATCGCTCGTGCCTTTCGAATCCTGATGCAAGCCAAGCAGTTGGCTTGCATCAGGATTCGAACCCACGACCCCTTGGTTCGTAGCCAAAGAGTAGATACCCTTTTCAAACTTAATGCAACCGCACGGGGTGCTATTTTCCCTATGAAGCTTGCGTTACGTGCTTTAACGGGCTAGCATCAAACTTAACGTAGTTTGATAGCCCGTGCTAGCCCGGTGCTAGCCCGGACTCAACCAAGGGGTCCACATGACAGCACGAATTCGCTTCACGAAAGCCGGGCTTTCCGCCCTTCCGCTGCCCGAAGAGGGGGCGCGCTCCACGTTCTACGATACAGAAGTTCCGAAGCTCGCGATCCGCTTGACTGCGGCCGGCACGCGCACGTTCTACGTGGTCAAGCGCGACGGCGCGAGCATGGCCTGGTTCCGGCTCGGCACGTTCCCCGATATGACGCCGGAGGGGGCAAGGAAGGCCGCCGAGCGCGTCTTGGAAGACTTCGCCAAGGGTATCAACCCGGCAACGGTCAAGCGCGCAGAACGCCAGAAACAGACCTTTGGCGAGGCTTACGAAAGCTACCGCGTACTGCACATCATCCCGCGCGGCATCAAGAGCGCGAGCGAGATCCACGCCCTGTGGGAGCGCTGCCTTGGCACCATGCCCGATGCGCCAGCGAAAAAGCACGGCCGCAAGCGCGCGAAGCACCCCGGCGGGGTGGACTGGACGCGGCGCAAGCTCGACGCGATCGACAATGCCGAGGTTCGCAAGCTCCATGCCGGCATCGGGAAGACGCACCGCACGATGGCGAACAGGGTGGTCGAGCTGGCGAGCAGCATCTTTAACCGGGCAATCGAGGGGGGATACCGGGGAGCGAATCCATGCCACGGTATCAAGCCGTTCAAGGAAACCAAGCGCGACCGCTTCATCCGGGGCGACGAACTGCCGCGCTTTTTTGTTGCCCTAGCCGAAGACACATCGGACGATTTCAAGCATTTCGTTTTGTTCTCGCTGCTCACCGGCGCTCGGCGCAACAACGTGCTCGCGATGCGCTGGCAGGATGTAGACCTGCACGCGACGACCTGGCGCATTCCGCAGACCAAGAACGACGATCCGCAAGTGGTGGCGCTCGTGCCCGAGGCCGTCGAGATTCTGCGCGAGCGCAAGCCGAAAGACTCGGGCTACGTTTTCCCGGCGGCATCCAAGGCCGGGCATATAACGCCGCCCAAGAAACGCTGGGCCGATCTGATCGCGCGGGCGAAGCTTGCCGATTTACACATCCATGATCTGCGCCGCTCGCTCGGATCGTGGCAGGCGATCAGTGGCGCATCGCTGGCGATCATCGGCAAAAGCTTGGGGCACAAGAGCGCCGACGCGACGATGATTTACGCGCGGCTGTCATTGGACCCGGTGCGGGCGTCGCTAGACACCGCGACAACCGCGATGCTCACGGCTGCCGGCGTCAAAAAGTCGGCCGAGGTAACGCCGCTCAAGCGGCGCACGCGGCAGGCTGGTGCAGCGCGATAGGCGCATTTTGCAGTTGGTGATAGAGTGCGAACGTCATTGCACAGTTGCAGGAGGTAATAGCCATGAACATGGCTGAAAAGGTTTTTGAAGAGGTGCGTACCTTGCCCGAGTTTGAAATACGGGAGGTGCTGGACTTCGTCGGTTATCTGAAAACCCGCCACGGCGTTCCCGCGCTGACTGCTTCCAACGATGCCGCCGTCGATTGGGCCGGGTTGCAACAGCACGCCCGCGAGTTGATCACCGAGCCCGTCAAGTCGCCTGATCTGGCGTTGATGGATGAGGTGCGCGGCAAGGTCTGCACGGGGGTGAGCTGGACGCGCGACGAGCTGTACGACCGTGGTCTTCGCTGATACCAATATCGTCGTCTACGCCTATGGGGTCGATCCGGCGAAGCTCGTGGCGGCGCGCGCCATCGTCAATGCCGCGCCGGTAATCAGCACCCAAGTCATCAACGAGTTTCACAACGTCGCCCGGCGCAAACTCGGCCTCGATATGGCAACCCGCCATCGCGTCGCTACCGATCTGCTGCAAAGCTGTCGTGTGATCGCCATCGACCAAGCCGTCGTGGCGGCAGCCATGCAGATCGAAGCCCGCTATCAGGTGTCGTACTGGGATTCACTGATCCTCGCGGCGGCGCTGGCCGCCGGCTGCGACACGCTGTATTCCGAAGACATGCAGGACGGGCAGGTGTTTGAGGGACGGCTGACGGTGAAGAATCCGTTTGTCGGGTCATGACTGGTTGCGTTACAAATCAGCCTTGAACGTGCAATTGGGTCGATAGCAAAATGTTGCCCCCTCGTACGCCCGTTGTCAGCCTCGAAGATCGGTTGTTGGACGCATTAGCCGCCGAGGATTTGCTTCCTGACTCCGAACACGATCAAGCGCTTGCTGTAAGCGGCCTTGTGGTGGCCATTGAAAACTACAAGAGGCACCTTGATCCCGAAGTGGCTCTACAGCGCAAGGAACTGGAGGCACTTACCAACACGCTCGAAGACGCATTGGCGCAGTTGGCAAATTTATCCCCCCAGTCGTTGGTGCTTTACTGTAAAGCCGCCAACGCTCCCAGGGGAAAGGGAACTTCGGCTTTACGCGAGCTTCATATCATTGCGAAGCTGGCCTTTGACCAAGCACTCCAGCTACCTAACAAGGTGCCTTACAGTTCTCGGGATATTCTTGCCTATCAGGTCGCAAAAGTTCTGCGGGATGCTTTGCACATTCAGCCTGCTGCTACGCGTGACAACATAGATTTCCACGCCGGCGCCAGAGATGGTGCTGCCTATGCGCGTTTGCTCAGAAAGTTTTGCTATTCCCTTTCCCCTCCTTCATCTAACGGCGCGGTGCCTATTCCGAGCTCGACCAAAGATCCGCAACCTTTCCATCCGCCGTCAGGTAGAACTCAAAGTAGCGTGTTTCCACTGGATGCACAGCTTTGTAGTAGCAGATGCGGGTGACAGGCACGCCATACCGTTCTATGCGATGCTCACCCACC
>JBCKPN010000058.1:0-12107 GCA_038901695.1 Usitatibacteraceae bacterium | reverse complement strand
AGCAACTTGTCACCGGCATTGGCGTCGACGCCAAACCACACCAGTGGCATCGCTGCAACGATCGCCAGCAACGCGAGCGCCACGGTTCGCTTGGTGATCGTCAAGTCACTATCGATTTCACTGTCCACGAGGCATTCGTCCGCAAAAACTACGTTTCACACACTAGCGTTAGCTTATCCGATTCGCGTCGCCGAAGTGTGACCATTTTTTTGCCGCCCGCGTCCCAACCGGCGTGAGAGCGAATAAGCGTCACGCGTATAATCTTTTATCGACCCAAAAGAACGTTTCTGAATGGCTAAAGTCACCCAACTCAAGTCGGCTTCCGCCGCACAATTGACCCCGCACGACGCCGTCCACGGCGACAGTGTCCGCAATCCCGGTACGCGTTTTGACCCAGCCCCGGTGCGCGATGTTCGCGTCAACCGCAGCGCCATCGAACGCCGCGCCGCCACCATGGGCACACGGCGCACTGTCAAAAAAGAATGGCAGGCCGCGTGGCTGTTGCACGCGGTCAAGAATATCGACCTCACCACACTCTCGGGCGATGACACCGTCGGTACCGTGCAGCGTCTGTGCGCCAAGGCGCGCCAACCAATTCAGCAGCAGTTGCTTAGCGATCTCGGCGTCGGCGATGTGAGGCTGCATACGGGTGCCGTGTGCGTCTATCACACCTTCGTCGCGACTGCAGTCGAAGCGCTTGCCGGTAGCGGCATTCCAGTCGCGGCGGTGTCCACCGGCTTTCCGGCTGGCCTGACGCCGTTCCCGCAAAAAATTGAGGAAATCAAATCCAGCGTCAAAGCTGGCGCGGCCGAGATCGACATTGTCATTTCGCGCGAACACGTGTTGAGCGGCGATTGGCGCAGCCTGTACGACGAAGTCAACGCATTTCGGGAAGCGTGTGGATCAGCGCACATGAAGGCGATTATCGCCACCGGTGAACTCGGCACGCTCAAAAATATCATGCGCGCATCAATTGTCTGCATGCAGGCAGGTTCGGATTTCATCAAGACCTCCACCGGCAAAGAGCCGACCAATGCCACCATCGGCGGCAGCCTTGTGATGGTGCGCGCGATTCGCCAGTTTTATGAGCAGACCGGCTACAAGGTCGGCTTCAAGCCAGCCGGTGGCATTCGCGCCGCTAAACAAGCGCTGGAGTGGTTGATCCTCATGAAAGAAGAGTTGGGCGACGAATGGATGCAACCGCACTTGTTTCGGATTGGTGCCTCGGCTCTCATCAACGACATTGAACGGCAGTTGGAGCATTACGCGTATGGACGATACGCGTCGATGCAGTATCAGCCCCTCGGCTAGTGCGCAAAGACCGACAAAAAAAGACCAGCGATGAAACTCAACGACCTCCTGAAAAATCTCCCCTACGGCGTCGCCCCTGAAGCCGCCAAGCCTGCGCTCGACTGGATCAGCGAGCACGATGGCAAATTCGGCATCTACATCAACGGCAAGTGGCGCGAACCGTCTGGCAAGGAATGGTTTGACTCGATCAACCCGTCCAACAACAAAAAGCTCGCGCGCATCGCACACAGCACCAAGAAGGATGTCGACGATGCGGTGAAAGCCGCGCGCACCGCGTTCAAGACCTGGAGCAGCACCCCCGGCCACATCCGCGCGCGCTATTTGTATGCCATCGCGCGGCAAGTGCAAAAGCATTCGCGCCTGTTTGCTGTGCTCGAAACCATGGACAACGGCAAGCCGATTCGCGAGACGCGCGATATCGATATCCCGCTGGTTGCGCGGCATTTTTATTACCACGCCGGTTGGGCGCAACTCATGGATGCCGAGTTGCCGAACCATCAACCGCTCGGTGTCATTGGGCAAATCATTCCGTGGAATTTTCCGCTGCTGATGCTGTCGTGGAAAATCGCGCCGGCACTCGCAATGGGCAACACCGTGGTACTGAAACCGGCAGAGCTGACTTCGCTCACCGCGCTGCTGTTTGCCGAGATTTGCGCCTCTATCGGCTTGCCCGCAGGTGTGGTCAATATCGTCACGGGGGATGGCCGTACTGGCGCCAACATTGTCGAGCACGCGGGCATCGACAAAATCGCCTTCACCGGTTCCACCGAAGTCGGTCGCATCATTCGTCGCGCCACAGCGGGCACGGCTAAGAAACTCTCGCTCGAACTCGGCGGCAAATCGCCCTTCATTGTGTTTGATGATGCTGATCTCGACAGCGCGGTCGAAGGCGTGGTCGATGCCATCTGGTTTAATCAGGGGCAGGTGTGTTGCGCGGGATCGAGATTGCTGGTGCAAGAGGGCGTTGCCGATAAGGTCTACAAAAAACTGCGGCAGCGCATGGAAAAAATGCGCGTCGGCGATCCGCTCGACAAGGGTGTGGACATCGGCGCGATTGTCGATACCAATCAGTTGAAACAAATTCAGGACAAAGTCGCGCGCGGCGTCGCCGAGGGCGCAACGCTGATGCAGCCGTCATGGGCCGTACCCACCACGGGATGCTTTTATCCACCGACGGTGCTCACCAATTGCTCACCCGCATCATCCGTGGTGCAAGAAGAAATCTTTGGCCCGGTGCTGGCCGCGATGACGTTTCGCACGCCCGAAGAAGCGGTGAAGCTCGCCAACAACACGCGTTACGGACTGGCAGCAACCATCTGGTCTGAGGACATCAACCTGGCACTCGATATCGCCACGCAAATCAAAGCCGGAACCGTGTGGATTAACTCGACCAACTTGCTCGATGCCGCATCCGGTTTCGGCGGCTATCGCGAATCCGGCTTCGGTCGTGAAGGTGGCAAAGAAGGCTTGTACGAATACGTGAAGCGCACCTCCACCGACAATTCAGAACCTTCCCCCGGCCACGGGGGAAGGCAGGATGGGGGCGGTAGCCGCAAGATTGCAGAATTTAAAACCATAGCATCGGCGCGCACTTCCAGCACAAAAGCATTGAAAACGCCCGCCAGTGCTGGACTTTCAACAATCGGAATTGACCGTACCGCAAAAATGTTCATCGGCGGCAAACAAGCGCGCCCGGACGGTGGGCTCTCGACCAACATCTATGCACCGAACAAAGCCCTGATCGGTGAAGTCGGGCGCGGCAATCGCAAAGACATTCGCAACGCCGTCGAAGCCGCACGCGCCGCACAACCCGCGTGGCAAAAAGCCACCGGCCACAACAAAGCGCAAATCATTTACTTCATGGCTGAAAACCTCGCCGCGCGCGCGGCTGAATTCGCCATTCGATTGAGTGTGCAAACTGGCGCTTCTGCCACCGAGGCAAACGCCGAAGTTGCCGCGAGCATCGAAGCACTGTTTACCGCCGCCGCGTGGGCCGACAAGTACGACGGCGCGATTCACGGCACACCGGTGCGTAATGTCACCTTGGCCATGAATGAGCCGATCGGCGTGATGGCCATCCTGCTGCCGGATAGCGCGCCGCTGCTTTCATTCTGCAAACTCGTCGGCACCGCCTTCGCGATGGGCAATGCATCCGTGGTTGTGCCCAGCCCCAACCACCCGCTGTCAGTCACCGACATGTATCAAGTGCTGGAGACCTCGGACGTGCCGTCTGGCACCATCAACATCGTCACCGGTGAGCGCGATGAATTGGCCAAGACGCTGGCTGAGCATGACGATGTAGATGCCATCTGGTACGCAGGTGCGGACGACGGTGCCGCCGCCATTCAAAAGGCGAGTGCGGGCAACATGAAGCGGACGTGGGTGTTGCCGTCGAGTGGCGCGCTTTCGGCGCAGGATGATGTGCTGCCGAGTTACGATGAAATCCTCCGGCAAGCGACGCAGGTTAAGAATGTTTGGGTGCCGTATGGTGCGTAGCCGAGCTCAGCGTATCGAAGGATAACTCGATGCCGACTGTACTTCGCATCAGCTCTTACCGATTTCACTTCTATTCAGATGAAGGCGATGAGCCAGCACACATCCATGTTGACATCGGAGGTGGCGAGTGCAAATTCTGGCTCGATCCGGTAACCTTGGCGCGAAGTATCAACGTTTCACCCGTCGAAGTGAGAAAGATAGAACGCCTCATCTTCGAACGCAAAGAATTTTTGAAAGGAAAGTACGATGAATTCCACCGCCATTGAATTTGAAGTGCTCGCCTCACGCGTGTGGGTTGATCGGCGCACGGTGTTTGTCGAACTGACTGACGGCCGTCAGCTCGGCTTCCCCGCCGACCGATTTGATCGTTTGAGCCAAGCCTCGAACGAACAGCTTCAGAAAGTGTCGTTACGTCTCAACGGCTACGCATTGCGCTGGGAGGAATTGGACGAGGACATCACTGTGCGGGGTGTTTTTGAAGGTCGATTTCAGCGTGCACTTCCAGTCGCCGCTTAAAAGCTGAATTACGAAATGAGCGAGACAAAAGGCGGCATCCCTACTGCGAAAAACAATTCGACCATGGCCCCTTTGATTCGTCGGCGCAGGATGATGTGTTGCGGGAAGCGACACAGGTGAAGAATATTTGGGTGCCTTATGGGGCGTAGAGGTCGCATGTCAATTGTCTCCCCGGCGCATACCGGGGCACAAGTTGCTCCCCTCGCACTTTGATGCCAAAGCCGCGCATTGTCATCCTCGCAGGTCCAAATGGGGCGGGCAAGACCACAGTCGCAAAGTACTTGTTGCCGGAAAAATTTGGCATTACAGAATTTGTAAACGCTGACACGATTGCGGCCGGGCTTTCTGCTTACGCGCCGGAGTCAGTAGCGTTTGAAGCAGGCAGGATCATGCTGACGCGCATAGATGCGCTGTCTGCAAGTGGCACGAGCTTCGCGTTTGAAACTACACTATCGAGCCGGACGCTACTCAGACGCCTACAAATGTCGCGAGCGGCAGGCTATGACGTTATCCTGTTCTATGTAGCGCTTCCGTCTGCCCAACTTGCGCAGCGGCGTGTTGCCAAGCGCGTAAAAGATGGAGGACACGCCATTCCGAATGAGGTTATTGAACGGCGCTTCTACCGATCGCTTGCCAATTTGATGCATTTGTATCGTGGTATTGCCGACGCATGGTTTGTATATGACAATTCGCGGAGCGCCGTACCCGAGCTTATTGCGCTCGGGTTTGGAGATGTCGAAACAATTCTGGAGCCTGGCAAATGGCAAAGACTCAAAAAGCTCGCGGTACGAGCAGACGACTAGCCCTTCCTAGCGAGCCCGAAATTCGCGCGGCGATGGGAAAGGCAATAAGAGAAGTGCGCCGCAATGCAGTGGCAAAGAACACCAAGCTCGCTGTAGCTGGGAAAAAATCGTGGTCTGTCCCCAAATAGTTCGGTGAGTTTTTTTCAGAGCGGACGTAAACGTGCGTGAAATGTTGCATATTTGACTGATCTGACGGCCGGGCATATATTGGTGGCTTGGCAAAAATGGGGTTTGAAATTCCTATACCCCGAGCGGGAGGATGCCCCCACCCGACCCTACTCATTTCTATATCGCCCGCTATCAGCTAGCCTTGGCGGCTTTGACGTAACCAGAGCGAGGATTTAATTGGCCCAGCCCGCAGACGTCTTTATCAGCTACTCGCGCGAGGATAAAGATCGCGTTCTTGACCTGGCGGGCAAGCTCCGGGCGGCCGGCGTGAACCTCTGGATCGACCAAGGGGGCATCGACGGCGCCACCCAGTGGGGCGAGGAGATCGTCAACGCGCTGGACCACGCCAAGGTTCTGCTGCTGGTGGTCACGGCGTCCGCCGCTCGCTCGCACAACGTGGCCAAGGAGGTCGTGCTGATCAGTGAGCGCAAGGGGCACATCCTGCCCGTGCATCTCGAGCAGACCACGATTCCGCCCAGCCTCAAATATCCCTTGGCCGGCATACAGCATATCGAGTACTACCATGGCGACCCGGATGAGAACCTGAAGACCATCCTCCGCTCGCTCGAGCGTGCCGGCGCAATTATTACCCCGCCGAAGGAGACCAAGGCGGCCGCGCCGGTCGAGGAGCTTCGCTCCCAGCAGCCGGCCGCCCAGGCCGGGCGCGGCATCGAGCCCGCAGCCGGGCCGGGCGCACTTGCGGTGCTGCCTTTCGACAACATCAGTCCTGACCAGGAAACCGATTATTTCAGCGACGGACTGACCGAAGAGCTGATCGCCAGGCTATCGCTGGTCAGCGAGATCGAACTCATCTCGCGCTGGGCGTCCATGCAATACAAGGGGCGCAAGCAGGACATCCACGCCATCGGCAGCGAACTGGGCGCGCGCTACATCGTCGGCGGCAGCGTACGCCGCTTCCAAGATTCTGTCCGCATTACGGTTCAGCTCGTCGATGTCGGCAGCAACCGGCAGCTCTGGGGCAATACCTACAAGGGCAAGCTTGACGACATCTTCGACATCCAGGAGCAGGTTGCGCAGCAGATCGTCGAGGCGCTGAAGCTCAAGCTCAGCTTCACTGAGAAAGCTTCGCTGACCAAGCGCCAGACCGTCAATGCTCAGGCCTTCGACCTTTACCTGCGTGGCCAGGCCTACCTGTATCGTCTGACAAAGCGCGGCACGGAACACGCCATCCAGCTTTTCGAGAAGGCCATCGAGCTCGACCCGCGTTATGCGGCCGCCTATGCCGGCTGCTCATGCGCGTATGGGCAGATGTACCAGTGGTTCTCGCGCGAAGAGCAGTACCGGGACAAGGCGCAGGAGTTCAGCTTCAAGGCACTGATGTACGATAACGCGCTGCCTGAAGCGTACACCGCAATGGGGCTTTCCTATTTCATCTGGGGCAAGTTCGAGGAGGCCACGGCTTCGGTCGGGAAGGCCATCGAGCTTGACCCCGACGATTTCATTGCCTACTGGACGCTCGGGCGCATCCATTTCTCCACCGGCAATCCGGAACAGGCACTCGCCAATTTTCAGCGAGTCATCGCGGTCAAGCCTGGCTTCTATGTGGCCCACGAGGACATGAGACAGGCTCTCAAAAAACTTGGCCGATTCGAGGAATCGGAGGCCATCCTCCAACGGCAGCTGACGTTTATGCCGAATCACCTGCTGCAGAATCCGGACGATACCCGCGCGAGAATCTTCTACGCGCACAATTTGTTAGCAGCCGGCAGGACGGCGGAGGCGATCCGCGAGGGACAGTCCGCGATCGACGCGAGCCCGGGAGACTCCGTGATGCTCTACAACGGCGCGTGCCTGTACGCCAAGCTCGGGGAAACACGCCGCGCCGTGGACACGCTGCGCCAGGCGATCAACGCGGGGGTCAGGAACTTCGGCTGGATGAAGGCCGACACCGATCTTGACGTGCTGCGCAACGATCCCGAATTCATCGAGTTGACCGAGGGCAAGTAGCTCAGGGTCGGCGCAAGAATTGAATTAAGGGGTCAGCGTCAATTGTTTTGTAGAAGCCTAGAAAAAATGACGCTGACCCCTTTGATTCTGCATTGCTTGCGCCAAAGGGCAGAACTGACCATAGGTTTTCATATTCGCCGTCAATTGTTGGGAGTGGAGGGGAGGGCGCGCTGCATCACTACAGATTCTGTACTTTGCAGCGGCTTGGCACGATGCTACGATATGTTGCGCTTGAATGGGCGCGTCAATGTCAACGCAATGAACTCGAGGAGAAGCAAAATGAGTGCATCACTTTATGAACGGTTGGGCGGAACGGCAGGTATCACACAGATTGCGAATGATGTGGTTGACAACCATTTGGCGAACAAGTCGATTTCCACCCGATTCGCCAGCAGTGATCTGGCCAAGCTCAAAAATGCTGCTGCGACGTTTTTCATTGCAGGCACCGGCGGGCCGAATGTTTATCAGGGCAAAGACATGTTGGCCGCGCACCAAGGCATGAACATCGCGGCAGCAGAATTCATGGCAGTTCTGGACGATGCGTTAGCGGCATTGCAGAAAAACAATATCGGCCAGCGTGAACAAGAAGAAGTGCTGTTTGTGCTCTACAGCATGCGATCGCAAATCGTGCTGGTTTGAACGGCGCACGGCGCTCGGTGAGCGCACTGCACCTCACCTCACGCGTGGGGCCGTCCGATGGGCGGTCGATGCTCGCGCACTGGCTGCCGCCGCAGCGCCGCTTCAATCAATCTGCGCGTGAATCCGCTGTGGCCTTCCGGGTCGTTCAGCAAACATAGGTCGGCACTGCCGGCATCGTCCGGCGGATAGTAAACGCCGCAGTTAGGATTGATTTCGAGCATAAAGGGTGTGCCGTGTCGATCAACGCGGATATCGCAGCGCCCGAAACTCGCCCCCTTGAGCGCGATGAAAAAACGCGCAGAAATATCACGCAAACGAGCGTCGAGTCGTGGGTTGTCGGGCGGGAAGGCCAGCATTTGCTTGAAATCCACCCATTTGAGTTTTGCATGCTTGAACGACTCCCCATCGGGAAATCGGTACTGCATTGGTGTGTAGGTTTTAGGTTGCTGCGGGTTGTCTGGATTTTCCGCGACCAGCACCGTGTACTCGGTGCCCTCGACGAATTCTTCGATTAGCGCCATGCCGTGGCGGCGCATGATTTTGGTTGCTTGTTGGCGCAGTCCGGCCGCAGTGCGCACGCACGACCGTCGAGACAAATCGATACTCGAATAGCTGCTGTAATGTTTGACGAATAGCGGAAATTGCAATGTATCGGCGGCGCGCTCGATGTCTTCAGCGTTGCGCGCCAACACGTAGGCGGGGGTGTCGATGCCTTCTGCGCGGCAAGCTCGCTTCATCGCTTCGCGCGAAGGCTCATAAAATTCAGATGTCGCACCGGTAAACGCGACGCCGTGTGCTTCGAGTGCTTTCACCACGTCGATGCCGGGGCTATTCTGGTCGGCCGCACCATCGCACAGATTAAAAAAAACATCAAAGCCTTGCGCGATACGGCGCAAGAGCTGCGGAACAGCGGTCGCCGTTTTGAGGTACTCCACTTCCCATTGCGCGTCCGCATAAAACGGCCGGGGGTCGCACGGCCAGTCACCACCCGGAAACGGGAGGGCGAGCAAGTCCTGGTTGGTCAGTAGGCAAATACGCATTTATGCATTTCGGCACGCGGCCACAGCAAAAAAAACGCCGCGTGAAAATGCGGCGTCATGTTGGCGAACAGCGCTGAATGCTAGACGCCGAGAAGCTTCTTCGCTTTGGCGAGTGTGTCGACCGAGTCCTGGTGTTTGCCGGCCTTGTGGAACGCCTCGCCGTCGGCGCGCAGTTTTTTCACTTCTGTCATCTGTGACTCAGTCAGTGTTGGCTTCTTGGCAAGCGCTTCGTCGATTTTTTTCATATCCACAGGGCAATGAAACGCAAAAGCGGTCGTTGCGGATAGCAGCAGGGCGGACAGGAACGTAGTACGTAGCTTCATATGAACTCCAGTATGGTTGATGGATCAACGGTCGTACTGTCGATGCAGTGTGGCCTGCATATGATATATGGGCATCTCTAAAAATCCAAACTTCGTCCCAAACAGGGGACTTCCGATGGTCGTCGCGATGCGTTGTTGCTCAAAAAATTTAATCCCTTACATATCAGGTATATGCTGCGGGCTAAAATTTTTCTCGCGCCTAGCCTCGCTTAGAATTTTGAATTTTTAGAGGTGCCCATATGTTTGGTTGGTACCGCGCGCGCGCGGGTGCGAGGTTAGAGTCGATGCAACCCGTAGTACAACGCGCCAAGTGTGGCGATCAAGGCGAGTGCAAACGCGACCGCGAGCAGCGGGCCCTTGTGTTTTATGTTCGCCGTGCGAGCTTCCATCCGCGTCGAAAATGCGACGACACAGGCCATCACTCGTTTGGTCAGGGATGCTTCTGATGTTGGGTCGCTCAACGATGTGACTCCGGTGGGTGGCGGCGAAAGGACGACGCGCTCCCAGCGATTATAGGCATGCCGACCGTCGCGCGACTCACGAATCCGCTAAAGTTTGTTGATCTAGGTAGTTGCAAGCCTGCTCGATGGTGGATTCAATGCAATTGTGCCTGCGTGGCACCAGCAATCAAGTGAATTCAAATGGGTCAGGGTCATTTGTTTTTGCAGCTGCCAAAACAATTAACCCTGACCCATTTGGTTGGGCAAAGGCAGGCAAGAGCCCGTGACGCGACTGCGCGGATCGGCGCGCAGGTGCGGCGACGATCACGTCCTGGTTGTTCCGCAATAAAACACTAATATCCACGCGCATCTTGAGCCAATATGTGCTGAAAACGTGCGTCAGTGCTTGTGTTTCATAGAGGAATGTAGATTGTCTGCCGGACTTCTGCCGCACGCGACCGGCTTGATGTGGCGCAAACCTCGTCCGGCTTTTTGACCCGATACTGAGTGCTCGATGCCTGCGTCGATCGCCACGGACGCGACACGCGTGGCCGCGAGGCAGTAAATTGGCCGGACTAGATTCCAACGCGAGAGGTGGGTCATGAAACCGTTGCGTAGCGCGTCAATCGTTATTGCCTGCTTGTTGCTGGCCGGTTGCGCTGCGTTGTTGCCGAGTGCTCGTTTGGGAACGCCCACGCCGTGGGGAAGCTACGCGGACGCGGAAGCGATGTTTGCGAAAGTCGTGCCCAACCAAACTCGACTCACTGGATTGAAA
Source organism: Usitatibacteraceae bacterium (assembly GCA_038901695.1). Taxonomy (GTDB): domain Bacteria; phylum Pseudomonadota; class Gammaproteobacteria; order Burkholderiales; family Usitatibacteraceae; genus UKL13-2. The sequence goes on along the minus strand of JBCKPN010000058.1, from coordinate 1,628 downwards.
GCGCTACAGATCGATCCTGTGGTAACGCCAAATTTGTCGCTGTTGAATCACGCCGATCTGCTGCGGCGTTTTGCCACCGGATTGGCGCTGACGGCGGATGTGCTCGACGACGGATTGCGTGCGTGTCTGCTGCTGCGCGCGCGGTGTAGTGCACTTGAGATTGAACAGACGCACACCGATCGGCGGCGGGTGGGAAATTTCTGGCTTGATATTCTCAATTTTCGCCGCACGGTTGACGTGACCGGCTGGCGCTTCAACGCGTTGATTGTGTTGCAAGACGATTTGGTCGTCTATAAGCTCTGGAGCGGCAAGCCGAATATTCGCGACGCCGAAGAGGTGCGCAATCCACTCGGGCCACTGCAAGGGCTGGGCGACACACTGGTCAGACGCAATCTTTGAATTAGAGGCTCGCATGCCAAACACCGCGTCGCACAGCAACGCACCCACCGCCGATCCACGGCTGTTTTTTTTTGGCGGTACTGGCACCGTCACCGGGTCCAAGTATTTGCTTGAGACCAACGGTCGGCGCATTCTCATCGACTGCGGTTTGTTTCAGGGGCTAAAGACCGAGCGTTTAAGAAACTGGGCACCGCTGCCGTTTGATGTGCATACACTCGATGCGGTCGTGTTGACCCATGCGCACATCGATCACAGCGGCGCACTGCCGCTGCTGACCAAGGCGGGTTACCGTGGGCCGATTTACAGCTCGTCGGCGACCCGTGAGCTTTGCGAAATCTTGTTGCCAGATGCGGCACACTTGCAGGAAGAAGACGCCAACTATGCCAATCGGCATCAGTTCTCTAAACACGCGCCGGCGTTGCCGCTCTACACACAAGACGACGCGCGGCACACCCTTCGGCTGTTCAAGTCGGTGGATTATGGCAAGGCGTTGCCACTCGGCACCAACCTTAGCGTGACGTGGCAGCGTGCCGGTCACATCCTCGGCGCAGCGTGGCTGTCATTTGATATCGATCACCACAAGTTAGTGTTCTCGGGTGACCTTGGCCGCGCCAACGATGCGGTGATGAGACCGCCCGCGCCGCTCCACGCGGCTGATTGGCTGGTGGTCGAATCGACCTATGGCAATCGCTTGCACGCTGAAGTCGATGTGCTCGCCGCCTTGGCCGCCGTGGTGGGGAATACCGTGGCGCGCGGTGGCGTGCTGGTGATCCCGGCGTTCGCAGTGGGACGGGCGCAGACGGTGCTCTACCACTTGTATCAACTGCAGGTGGCTGGTCGCATACCAAGCGTGCCGATTTACTTGAATAGTCCGATGGCCGCCGACGCGACCGCGCTGTTTCGCCGCCATCGCGACGAGCATAAGCTCGACGATGCGGACTATCGTGGCATGCGAAAGCTTGTTCAGGTAATCAACACGCCGGAAGAATCGCGGCGGCTGAATGCGCAAAAGGGGCCGATGATTATCGTTTCGGCGAGCGGCATGGCGACCGGCGGACGCGTACTGCACCACATCCGCCAGTTCGGTCCCGATGCAAGAAACACCATCCTGTTTGTCGGTTTCCAGGCGGCGGGCACGCGCGGTGCGAAGCTTATCGAGGGTGCGACGGAAGTAAAAATGTTCGGCGAGTACGTGCCGATTCGCGCCAAGGTTGCGGTGCTCGATTCGT
>JBCKPN010000057.1:0-12304 GCA_038901695.1 Usitatibacteraceae bacterium | reverse complement strand
GTCTGGTTCGCTGCCAAGAACGCTGACATCGTCAGCATCCACGGGTTGGGCGCAAGTCTGAAGGCACCGATGGCACTCATCCTGCTGGCGTTTTTTGGTGCCGGACTGTTGCTCGGACTGATGTCAGCCTTGATCGCCATCTTCCGCCTCAAACGCGAAATCCGCGCATTGAATCGTGCGTTGCAGAATCGTAGCGCGTACGAAGCCCCGACAGCGCGTTCGCCGGAGGCGCCGATCGCCACGGCGAGCGGGAATTCCGGCTGATGGAATCGTTGCTCGGCTGGTTGCCGTGGGCGTTTATCGCCGCCGTCGGTTTTTTTGCGCTTGGTTGGATTGGTGCGAGGATTGACGTCAGACGGTTGCTGACAGAGTCGCGGGAGTTGCCGCGCGCCTATTTTCGTGGGCTCAATTTTTTGCTCAACGAACAACCCGATAAAGCCATTGATGCGCTGATCGAGGCCTCGAAGCAACACCCGGAAGCGGTGGAACTTCAGTTCGCACTTGGTAGCCTTTTCAGGAGGCGTGGCGAAGTTGATCGCGCACTGCGCGTCCACAAGGATTTGTCGGAGCGAAGCGGCCTGTCTATCGAGCAGCGCACGGCGGCGCTCTATGAAACGGCACTCGATTACCACAAATCCGGGCTGCTCGATCACGCGGAGAAAATACTGCTTGATGTACTCGAGCATCGGCAGGCCAGCGATAGCCAAAACCACGCTGTGTTGCAACTGCTGTTGAACTTGTACCAGCAAGAGCGCAATTGGCGGCGCGCCATCGATGTGGCACGTCGGCTTGATGCCGATGTACCCCACGAACGTCGCCGCTACACCTCGGTGATTGCAAATTTTTACTGCGAACTAGCGACCGAACTACGGGTGGCGGGCGACGCTGTCAATGCCTATGCCCAGCTCGACCGTGCGCTGGCCGAAGACCAGACTTGTGTTCGTGCCAATTTGCTCAGGGGTGAATGGTTGACTGCGGAGGGCCGTCACGCCGAGGCGATAGCAACGTGGCATCACATCGAGCAGCAAGATCCTGCTTATCTCGGTCTGGCCGCGGACCAGCTGTTGCTAGCGTACGAGGCGCGTGGCATGCTTGAGGCAGGGCTGGTCGATCTTCGTCGGCTGCAACGCGACTATCCGGCGCTCGATCTGCTCAACGCGCTGTTCAAAGGCACGCTCAAAAGTGCCGGTCCAACGGCGGCCTACCTGCTGGTAAAAGAGGACTTGCATACCAGCCCCACGCTGGTAGGCCTCGATCGCTTGCTCGATGCGCAGCTACTCGCCGCCGACGAGGACAAGAAAGCAGATCTCCAAATGCTCAGTGCGCTGGTGCACAGTCACGCTAGCCGTCTCGCTGTTTACTTATGCAAGAACTGCGGGTTCAAGGCAACACAGTTTTATTGGCACTGTCCGGCCTGCGGCGGATGGGACAGTTTTCCGCCGCGCCGTACTGCCGAATATGACACCGCCCAGCGCCACCTCGCGCGCTTGCAGGCCGAGCACATTGAGAACAAGGCATCGTGATGAGTGCGCCGACGAAGGGCTGTGCAGGCGCGGTCATTGTTGCGCTCGATTATGCAAACACGCATGACGCACTGGCGATGGCCGCACGCATCGACCCAAATCTGTGCCGCGTCAAAGTCGGCAAGGAACTGTTCACCGTCGGTGGGCCGCAAGTGGTTGACGCGCTGATGCGTCAAGGTTTTGACGTGTTTCTCGATCTCAAGTACCACGACATTCCCCATACGGTGGCCGGTGCCTGTCGTGCCGCAACCAAGCAGGGCGTGTGGATGATGAATGTTCACGCCGCAGGCGGCAGGCGTATGCTGCACGCTGCCGCGGAGGCGGTTGCGGATGGCGCGGCTCAGAGTGGCCGCAAACCACTGCTGATTGCCGTCACCATGCTCACCAGCATGAGTGCCGATGAGCTTCCGGAAATCGGTCTCGAGGCCGATGCCGAGGCAGTGGTCGCACGCTACGCACAACTCGCGTTCGATACAGGACTCGACGGCGTGGTCTGCTCGGCCCACGAAGCACGCTGGCTCAAGTCAAAATTTGGCACACCATTCAAATTGGTGACGCCGGGGATTCGTTTGCCCGACGATGGCGCAGACGATCAGCGGCGCGTCGTGACACCCATCGAGGCGATTAGAATGGGCAGTGACTACTTGGTGATCGGTCGGTCGATCACCACAGCGAGGGATCCTATTGCTGTCCTCACAACCATAAACGCATCATTGAAAGTTGCATTGGCATGAAATTGACCGTAATCGGTACCGGCTACGTTGGACTTGTCTCGGGCGCCTGCTTGGCGGACGTTGGCAACCAAGTGCTTTGCCTTGACCTGGACGCAAAGAAAATTGATTTACTGAAATCCGGGGGCATCCCGATTTATGAACCAGGATTGAAAGAACTTGTTGCCAGCAATGTAGCCGCCGGCCGCTTGAAGTTCACGACCAATGTTGAAGAAGGGGTCGCGTTCGGCGACTTGCAGATCATCGCCGTAGGCACGCCGCCGGGCGAGAACGGCTCTGCCGACTTGCAATACGTCGTCGCGGCGGCGCGGAGTGTTGGCCGCCATATGACCAGCCCAAAGATTGTCATCGACAAGTCGACCGTACCGGTGGGAACTGCCGACAAAGTGCGTGAAGCAATTGGCGAAGAGCTGGCCAAACGCGGCATCAACACGTCGTTTTCGGTGGTCGCTAATCCCGAATTTCTGAAAGAGGGCGCGGCGGTTGAGGACTTCATGCGTCCTGATCGCATTATCATTGGCGCGGACGATGTCGGCGCCATCGACACCATGCGTCAGCTCTACGCGCCATTTCAGCGCAACCACGATCGCTTGATGGTCATGGATGTTCGATCGGCCGAACTGACCAAGTACGCGGCGAACGCCATGTTAGCAACGCGAATTTCGTTTATGAACGAGCTGGCACTGCTCGCCGAACGACTGGGCGCGGATATCGAGTCGGTGCGCAAGGGCATCGGCTCGGACCCGCGCATCGGTTACCAGTTCTTGTATCCGGGTGTTGGCTACGGCGGATCGTGTTTTCCGAAGGATGTGCAAGCGTTGCAGCGAACCGCAAGCCAGGCCGGTATGGAGTTGAAACTCCTTGGCGCCGTTGAACGTGTGAATTGCGCGCAAAAACATGTGCTCACGCAAAAAATCGTGCGTCAGTTTGGTGAAGACCTCAGCGGAACAACCATCGCCGTGTGGGGATTGGCGTTCAAGCCAAATACCGATGACATGCGCGAAGCGCCGTCGCTGGTGTTGCTTGACGACCTGACAAAGCGTGGGGCCAACGTGATGGCGTTCGACCCGGTGGCCATGACAGAGGCGCGCCAAATGCTGGATGGCAATGCCAAGATCAAATTTGCTGACAGCGCGATGGCTGCGCTCGCCGGTGCCGATGCGCTGGCGATCGTGACGGAGTGGAAGACATTTCGAGCGCCTGATTTCGCCGCGATGAAGGCGGCATTGAAGTCCCCGATCATCTTTGATGGCCGCAATCTTTACGAGCCGGGCGCGATGGTCGATCTCGGCTTCCAGTACTTTCCAATTGGTCGTAAGCAAGGCACGCAGGTATGACCCTCACGCTTCCAAACTGTACCAACGCGAGGGTGCTGGTGGTGGGTGACGTTATGCTCGATCGTTACTGGTTCGGCGAAGTGTCACGCATCTCGCCGGAAGCGCCGGTACCGATTGTTCACGTCAAGAGAACCGAAGAGCGTCCGGGAGGCGCGGCCAACGTGGCGCGCAACATTGCCTCACTTGGCGGTCACGCAACTTTGCTGTCTGTCGTCGGCGATGACGAACCCGGCCGCACACTTGCGAAGCTGCTCGAGCAAGATCGCGTCGTGACACACTTTCACAAGGACGCGTCGCTGCCAACAACAGTCAAGCTAAGAGTGATTGGGCGTCAACAGCAATTGATGCGCATTGACTTCGAGACGCCGCCGTCGCGCGAAGTGCTCGAGGACAAACTCGATGATTTCGAATCGATGGTTGACGCGCATGATGTGGTGATTTTGTCGGACTATGGCAAGGGTGGCTTGACGCACGTGACCAAGATGATCGACGCGGCCAAGCGCCACGGCAAACGGATCCTGATTGATCCGAAGGGCGACGACTACTCCAAGTATCGCGGCGCGACGTTGCTCACGCCAAACCGTGGCGAGTTTCGTGACGTGATGGGAAAATGGCGTGACAATGCTGATTTGGCGCAGCGCGCCGAGAAATTGCGCGACGATCTTTCGCTTGAGGCGCTGCTGGTCACACGCTCGGAGGAGGGGATGTCACTGTTTACCGCTACTGAAGTGCTGCACGAACCGACCCAGGCACGCGAAGTATTCGATGTCTCCGGTGCTGGCGATACCGTCATTGCGACATTGGCGCTCATGCTCGCCGCAGGTGCATCCATGTCGACGGCAGTTCGTATCGCCAATCGTGCCGCTGGTGTGGTGGTTGGCAAACTGGGTACGGCAACCGTGTCCGCCGAAGAACTATCGGCTGCATTGTAGGATTGAAGAGACGCTTTTTCCACGGATGAACACTGATGAACATTGCTCAAGTCAGTTTGGGAGTCGCACTCGCTGTGGCTTTGCGCCGAAATTGTCAGTGGATTACAAACATGGACTTTGCAAGGTGTTATCCGTGTTCATCTGCGTTCATCGGTGAACCACGCCGTTTTCGACATTAGACGCGAGCTAACCAATGACCTACATCGTCACCGGCGCGGCCGGCTTTATCGGCAGCAATATAGTCAAGGCACTCAACGAGCGCGGCATACGCGACATTGTGGCGGTCGACAATCTGTCACGCGCGGACAAGTTCAAGAACTTGGTCGATTGTGAAATCGCCGAGTACGTCGACAAAAAGGACTTCCTGTCGGTCGTCGAGTCAGGCGAGTTGTCGGGCGACATTGACGCCATATTTCATCAGGGCGCTTGTTCCGACACCATGGAGACCGACGGTCGTTACATGATGGAAAACAACTATCGCTATTCGCTTTCGTTGTTTGAGTGGGCGCTAGAAGAAAGTGTACCGTTCTTGTATGCCTCATCCGCATCGGTGTATGGCGCAGGCACCACATTCAAGGAAGCGCGCGAGTACGAGTCGCCACTAAACGTCTACGGCTACTCCAAGTTCTTGTTTGACCAAGCGGTACGGGCACGAGTCGGAAATGACTTCGCGCAAGCGCCATCGCAGATTGCCGGGTTTCGCTATTTCAACGTTTACGGGGCGCGTGAATCGCACAAGGGGCGTATGGCGTCGGTCGCCTACCACTTCTTCAATCAGTACCGCGCCAATGGCAAGGTGCGGTTATTCGAAGGCAGTGACGGCTACGCCAACGGTGACCAGCGCCGTGATTTCGTGTCGGTCGAAGACGTGGTCAACGTTAATCTGCATTTCCTCGATCACCCCGATGCCTCCGGTATATTCAATCTCGGAACGGGGCGCAGCCAGACCTTCAATGATGCGGCAGTCGCGACGGTGAATGCGTGTCGCGCACTCGACGAAAAGCCCCCCCAGTCTCTAGCAGAAATGCACGCCGCCGGTACCATCGAGTACATCGATTTTCCGGATGCGTTACGTGGCAAGTACCAAAGCTTTACCGAAGCCGACCTCACAAATCTGCGCGCGGCCGGCTATGTTGCGCCGTTCTTGTCGGTCGAGCAGGGCGTCGCGAATTACATCCCTTGGTTAGCGGAAAAATAGACCTGCCGTCACCGCGCCTGTCAACCGCGCGCCGTTGCTCGCGTTTGGAGTTGTGGCAGCGTTGATAACAAGACCACATTCCGCTTCTTGAGTGAAGGGCACCTCTATTAATTCAAAGTTCTAAGCAAGACTAGGCGCGAACAAAAAATTTTGACGCAGCATACGTTTGATATGTAAGGAGAAATTTTTTGTGAGCAACAACGTATTGCGACGAAATTTGGATTAATAGAGGTGCCCTGAACATCTAACCGCAACACGACCCATAGGGATAGACATGAGAAAACTGATCGCAGTGCTCGCGGCATTTTTGGCGATGATCAACATCGCCTTCGCCGCCGTCAATGTCAACACCGCCACCAAGGCGGAACTCACCACGCTTAATGGCATTGGTGAGGTCAAGGCGCAAGCCATCATCGACTACCGCACCAAGAATGGCCCGTTCAAGTCGACGGCCGATCTGGATAAAGTGCCAGGTATCGGCGAAGGCATCATCAAGAAAATCCAGAAGGACGTGACTTTCTCCGGCAAAACCACTGTCGCAAGCGCGCCTGCGAAGACCGAGGCCAAACCCGCCGCACCGGCCACGAGCGCGGCACCGCCCAAAGCCGATGCGAAAGCGGCTACAGCCGTGACCCCAGCCAAGAAAGACGACAAAGCGGCTGACGCCAAGAAAGCGCCAGCCAAGGACGATAAAAAGCTGGATGCCAAGGTCGAAAAGAAACCTGAGGTGAAGGCAGACCCCAAGTCAGCACCCAAGGCGGATGCAAAGGCCGACAAGAAGTCTGACAAGCCAGTTAAGGACGAGAAAAAAGTCGACGCCAAAAAAGACGAAGCGCCAAAGAAATAATCTCACCCTTCACACGGAAAAGCCCCGCGATTGCGGGGCTTTTTTTGCGCAAGCTAGGCGCGGTTGCGGACGAACTCGGTCTCGATGGCAACGCTGCCGGCCAAGGTCTGGTACACGACACAGTAGCGCTCAGTCAGTTTTTGAAGTGTACCGAGTTGCAGGTCATTGGCGTCGGTGGCGATTCTAAATTGCAACCGAATGGCGGTGAATCCGACTGTAGTCGTTTTGTCCACGCCGAGTGTGCCGCGAAAATCCAGGTCGCCTTCGGCGCTCACCTGCACGTCGCGAATCGTCACGCCGATGGCAGTCGCAACGGCGGCAAGTGTGACGCCAGCGCAACCGACCAATGCTTGCAGCAACATGTCACCCGAGCACGCATGCGTGCCGTCGCCGCCGGTCGCCGGATGCAGTCCCGCACGCGCTGTACCCAAATGGGTATCAACGTCACATGCGAGAGAGCCTTGCAGGGTGCGGCCGCTGGCGCGCAACACCCACTTTGCCGCGTCGGGTTGTTCTCGGTAACGCGACTTCAGCGGTGCTTGTGCGGCGCTTAGTTGCTCAGCGATGGTTGACAGCGGCGTGATTGACATGTTTTTAGGCTCGATGTGGCGTGAATTGTTCAAGGGTCGCAATGATCCCCTCGACGTCACGATAGATGGCAGCGGGCTCATGCGATGGTCGAAAATCCGATTGTACTGTAGCGCCTGTATCGGATGCCGATGTGTTGACGTCGCGCGCCAGCACCAGCACTCGATCAGCCAGACGTACCGCCTCATCCGGGTCGTGTGTGACAATGACCGTGGCGGTTTGATGGCGCGTGGTCAATTCGCGGGTAAGTGCAAGCAGGCGCCGACGCGTCAACACATCCAGGGCTGAAAATGGCTCGTCGAGCAACAGCACATCCGGCTGGCGCACCAAGGCGCGCGCAATCGCCACGCGTTGCGCCATGCCAGCGGACAATTGCTTGGGCAAGCAATGGCGGGCGTCTTCAAGGAAAACTTGCCGAAGCAGCGCGTCAATGCTGGAGTTTGGCAGAGCGCTGCCCATGTCACACGCGTTACCGGCAAACGCGATGTTTTGCTCCACGTTCAGCCACGGCAACAGGCGCGGCTCTTGATACACCATGCCAACAACAGCGCGTCGATGATCGGCGCCGTTGATGGCGATACTGCCACGCCAATCGCGATCGAGGCCAGCGATGGCCCGCAGCAGCATGCTTTTGCCGCAACCGGATACGACAAGCCTTGCTTCTGCAGCTCGTCGCGCAGCATCCTGACACCCATGAACGGGAACCGCAGGTGCAGCTCATCGATGTGGCGCATGAGGATGAGGTCAGCCGCTGGAATCGGACGCGGTTGGTAGTACACCGCACCACGGCTGACATCGAGCAGCTCGGCTTGCTGCGTGATGGAGAGTTTGTGGGTGCGATCAATCATTGCTTTGCGCTCAGCAATCCCGCCTTGGTGAGCGCGCCTTCTACCAAAAGTAGGCGCCTCTAGGCGAAAAATCATTCTCCAGCGTGAGCTGCCCAATCTTGGCGTGCAGTGGCGCCAAATCAACCGGGTCGGGGCGGTCTCCACCGCCAAAGACTTCGGTGGCGCGCGCCATCAGCTGTTTCTTCCAGTCGTTGATCTGATTGCCATGAACCTTGTGTTGTTTGCAAAGCTTGGCCAGTGTCGTATCCTCTCGCAGTGCAGCGAGTGCAACCGTTGCCTTGAACTGCGGCGTGAGCTTGCGGCGCTGCTTCTTGGCCGCAGCCGTTTTCTTCATCAACTTCATAAAACCTCCTTGTCGTCAGACCACATTCAGCCCGAATTATTGCCCGGAGTTCCCACTTAACGCTTTGTACAGATTTGGCAGGACACTTCTATCGCCTATCGAAAGAACGCCTATCTGCGTGGTTTTGTGCGCGATTTCATCGCCAGCCTCTTCGCGTATTTGCGAGCCAAATAACCAAGACCAATATGCAGCATACCCTCGAACAAACCATCGGCAACACACCACTGGTGCGATTGCAGCGCATCCCGCAGCGCAGCGGCGTGGATACCAGCAACCTGTTGTTAGCAAAACTTGAGGGCAATAATCCTGCCGGCTCGGTCAAGGATCGCCCCGTGATGTCGATGATTGTTCGCGCCGAGGCGCGTGGCGATATTCGCCCGGGCGATACGTTGATTGAAGCCACCTCTGGCAACACCGGTATTGCGTTGGCGATGGCTGCAGCGATCAAAGGCTATAAGCTGGTACTGGTGATGCCGGAACATCTGTCGATTGAGCGCCGACAGACCATGAAAGCGTTTGGCGCCGAATTGTTGCTCACACCACAAAACATCGGCATGGAAGGCGCACGCGATACGGCAGAAGCGCTCCAGCGTGAACGAGGCGGCATGATCCTCAACCAGTTCGCCAACCCGGATAACCCGTTGGCGCACTACCTCGGTACCGGGCCGGAAATATGGCGTCAGACTGACGGCAAGATCACGCACTTTGTCGCCACCATGGGCACCACGGGCACCATCATGGGGGTATCTCGCTATTTGAAAGAAATGAACCCGGCGATTGAAGTGATCGGCGTGCAGCCCGCTGACGGATCGAGCGTCCCCGGAATTCGAAAATGGCCGGATGCGTATTTGCCGAAAATCTTTGAACGTTCGCGCATTGATCGCATCATTGAAGTCACGCAAGCAGCGAGCGAAGACATGACCCGTCGGCTTGCCGCGGAAGAGGGCATATTCGCCGGTGTGTCTTCGGGCGGCGGATTGGTTGCGGCACTGGAAGTCGCCAAGACAACAATCGATGCTGTCATCGTGCACGTGGTGTGCGATCGCGGCGATCGGTATTTGTCTACGGGTGTATTTCCCGCCTAGCAGTTTGTTGAAATTCGTCGCGAGCGACGGTCAGGCAAGGCGGAAAGCGACGAAAAACCGCAATGTGTGCGGTATACATGAGGATTTTGAGTCGCTTTCCAACGCCGCATCACCGAGCGCAGCAGAAGTTCAACAAACTGCCAGCGCCGGGTGCGAGAATGCCGTCACTACTTCTCGGCGAACCAGCATGACACCCATCCTCGTCTTTGACATCGAAACCATCCCTGACATCGACGGCTTGAGGCGATTACACGAACTCGATGCCACGCTTAGCCCGGAGTCCGTCGCCGAGTTTGCATTCCAGCGGCGCCGTCAGCAGTCGGGCAATGATTTTCTGCCTCTCCATGTGCAGCGCGTCTGCGCGATTTCCTGTGTGTTGCGTAGCGACGAAGGGCTGCGTGCGTGGAGCATCGGCCGGCCGGATGACGACGAGAAGCACATCATCCAGCAGTTTTTTAAGGGCATTGAGAAATACACGCCGCAGATGGTGTCGTGGAACGGTGGTGGTTTCGATTTGCCGGTGCTGCATTACCGCTCGCTAGTGCACGGCGTCGTCGCACCGAAATACTGGGACATGGGCGAGGATGATCGCGATTTCAAATGGAACAACTACATCAGTCGATATCACATGCGACACCTCGACCTGATGGATTTACTCGCCCTCTACCAGCCACGCGCGAGTGCGCCACTCGACGCGCTGGCGCAGTTGTGCGGCTTTCCCGGCAAGCTCGGTATGGACGGCAGTCAAGTGTGGAACGCGTATTTGCGCGGCGAAATCAACCAAATTCGCGATTACTGCGAAACCGATGTCATGAATACCTATCTCGTGTTTCTGCGCTTTCAGTTAATGCGCGGCGCTGTCTCTGAGGTGAACTATCAAACTGAAATCAAGGTGGTGCGCGATTACTTGACGGCACATCACACGGTGGAACACTGGCAGAAGTTCAACGCGGCGTGGAAGTGAAACGCTAGCGAGGACGGTCGTTTTCAAGCAATTGTGGCTGGAAACGCCCGCCGAATAATGACTTTCAGAAGCTAACTCTGTAGCTGAGCAGGAAACGCCACGACGTGATCAATCTCGGTGCGGAAGCCGATGCGCTGGCCCAGCGCGTGATTGTGGTGCGACGGTACCAGCGAAAAAATCTGCGTTCCCGTTTCAAGACGCAGCGTATAGAGAATGTCCGCGCCGCGAAATGCTTTGTGCATAACCTTGGCGGTCGATGGACTGTTGTCGTCATGTTGAATATCGTCCGGGCGCAGCAGCACATCGTACGCCGCGCCTGGTTGGACGTCGATACGCGATTCATCGGTCGGGTGCATGCGACCGAGTTCAGTGTCGATCATGCCGTCGGCCGCGCCGCGACCCGGGATCAGCACGCCTTGCCCAACAAAATTGGCGACAAAGCGAGACTTCGGGCGGTGGTACAAGTTGTATGCGCTGTCGGTTTGTTCAATCACGCCCTCGTTCATGACGCTGACGCTATCGGCTATTGAAAATGCCTCGTGTTGATCGTGAGTCACAAACAGTGCGGTCGTGTTTTGTGATTTGAGGAGGCAGCGAACTTCCAGACCGAGCTTCTCGCGCAGTTCAATATCTAGTCCGGAGAACGGCTCATCCATGAGAAGCAGGGCAGGGCGCGGTGCGAGCGCGCGGGCGAGGGCTACGCGCTGGTTCTGCCCGCCGGAGAGTTCGTGCGGATAACGCTCCCGCAATGCTTGCATTCCCACCAAGCCGAGCAACTCTTCGACACGCTGCGCTTTGGTCGAGGCATCGAGGCGCCGCAAACCAAAGGCGATGTTCTGCGCAATGGATAAATGCGGGAAAAGCGCGACGTCCTGAAACACGTAGCCGATGCCACGCTGTTCGGGTTCGATGAACACACCTGGCGCGGTCAGGGCGTGGCCGCGAAGCACAACGCTTCCGGCGGAGGGTCGCTCAAATCCGGCCACCAACCGCAGCACCGTGGTTTTGCCACAACCGCTTGGCCCCAACAGGCAGGCAATGTCGCCTTCTTGGAGTTGGAAGTTGAGCGACTGGCACACATTCCGTGTCGACGCGTAGCTGAACGTGAGCGCATTGATGCACAGTAGTGAGTCCGTGGGAATCGTCATGTTTTGTTTGCGCAATGGCGGCGGAGAAGTCGTTGACAAATGAGAATCATTCGCATTATAGTCTGCTTCTCACCCGCACGCAACTGCTGCGAACCACATGAGACCTCGATGAAATATCTGCCCTTACTGACCAGCATCTTCCTCGCCACGAGCGCCGTTAATACAGCGGCTGCACAAGCACCCGTACTAAACCTTTATTCGTCGCGCCATTACCAGACCGACGAGGCGCTCTACAGCAATTTTGAAAAAGCCACCGGCATCAAAATCAATCGCGTCGAGGGCAGCGAAGATCCGCTGCTCGAGCGCATGAAAAGCGAAGCTGCACGTAGCCCGGCGGATGTATTGATTACAGTTGATATGGGTCGCCTCATGAAGGCCAAGGAGGCGGGTCTGTTTCAACCTGTCAAGTCGGCCTCGCTCAATGCGTTGGTGCCACCCGAATTGCGCGCTGAAGATGGGTCTTGGTATGGATTTTCGATTCGTGCGCGACCGATTCTTTACGCCAAAGGCAAAGTCGATGTGACGCAGCTTCCCGATTACGAAAGCCTTGCGAACCCTAAATGGAAAGGCAAGATTTGTACGCGCTCAGGCAACCATCCGTACAACATCTCGATGTTGAGCTCGATCATCGCCGCCCACGGTCCCGCGAAAGCCGAAGACTGGGCGCGAGCCGTGGTCGCGAACATGGCACGCAAACCGCAAGGGGGCGATCTTGACCAGATCAGGGCGGTCGCCGCTGGAGAGTGCGACATCGCGCTGG
>JBCKPN010000056.1:0-12385 GCA_038901695.1 Usitatibacteraceae bacterium | reverse complement strand
CAGACCTCGGAAATGATTGAGTTGATCGAGCAGATCGGAGGAGAGGCATGGAAGCTTACGGACCCGGCGCTTGAAGAATTGCGCGTGAAGAAATTTCCGGGACTGCTGGCGTCACGTGATCAGTTGCGGCGTGTGTGATTGCGCGGACGACTTGATTGCCGGGTACGGGATCCATGGCTGAACACGATCCAACGGCGGAATTGCAGGCCGAAAACGCCCGTCTGGTCGCGCTGCTGGAAGCGAGCGGCATTCAATGGCGCGTGGAGCCAGTGCGAGTACCGGACGCTTCAACGCCGGAGCCCTCACGTTTATCCACGGGCGAAAAGGTGGCGCTGTTTCGCCGGTTGTTCCGGGGTCGAACGGATGTCTACCCGATCCGCTGGGAAAGCAAGACCACAGCGAAGTCGGGTTACTCACCGGCCTGTGCCAACGAGTGGCGTGCCGGGGTCTGCGAGAAGCCGCGCATCAAATGCGGCGACTGTAGCAACCGATTGCTGATCCCGCTGTCGGACGCGGTCATCTACGACCATCTATCTGGCGCATCCACGATCGGCGTCTATCCGCTTCTGGAAGACGATACCTGTCACTTCCTCGCCATCGATTTCGACGAAGCCGAGTGGAAAGAAGATGCACGCGCCTTCGTGCAATCGTGCAGCGAACTTGGCCTCGCCGTTGCCCTCGAGATTTCCCGCTCCGGTAATGGGGCACACGCCTGGGTGTTTTTCGCTGGCAGGGTGTCGGCCCGAGATGCGCGTCGCCTGGGCACGGCCATCATCAGCCACACCTGCTCACGTACCCGGCAATTGAAGCTGGAGTCATACGATCGCCTGTTCCCCAATCAGGATACGATGCCCAAGGGAGGCTTCGGCAACCTGATCGCCTTGCCGCTGCAGAAGAAGCCCCGCGAAAATGGCGGCAGCGTGTTTGTCGACGCCGACCTGCGCCCGTATCCCGATCAGTGGGACTTCTTGGCATCGATTCAGCCGATGGCACTGCACGACATTGAGCCGACCATCCTGCGCGCCACGGGCAGGATGCATCCGCTGGATGTCACTTTCATCGACGAAGAGGACTTGGCGACACCGTGGAAACGTTCTGCACCATCGACGAGGAAGCTGTCGGGGGCGATGCCGGAATCCCTCACCGTGACGTTGGGCAATCTTGTCTACTTTGAGAAGGCACAGCTTCCACAGTCGCTGGCCAACCGCTTAATCCGTCTCGCCGCGTTCCAGAACCCAGAGTTTTACAGGGCACAGGCAATGCGGATGTCAGTGTGGGACAAGCCACGCGTAATCGGTTGCGCCGAAAACTATCCGCAGCACATTGCGCTGCCGCGCGGTTGCCTCGATGCTGCACAGGAATTGCTGATCGACAATGGCATCCGCTGCGATCTGCATGATGCGCGGTACTGCGGAGAACCGCTAGATGTAACGTTCATCGGCAACCTGCGCGTCGATCAGCAAGCCGCCGTTGCCGCCATGCTGCTCCATGATTCTGGCGTATTTTGCGCGCCCACTGCCTTCGGAAAGACCGTCACGGCCGCAGCGATGATTGCGAGGCGGGGTGTGAACACCCTGGTGCTGGTACATCGCACAGAATTGCTGAAGCAATGGCAGGAGCGCCTGCAGGTCTTCCTTGGCGTCGGCAAGGGGGTGGTCGGCAGCATCGGCGGAGGCAAAGCCAAGGCCACTGGAAAGATCGACATCGCCGTGATGCAATCGCTGTCACGGCAGGGCGAAGTGAACCCGCTAGTCGAGAACTACGGTCACGTCATCGTCGATGAATGCCACCACGTCGGCGCGGTGTCGTTCGACGCCATACTGAAGCGGACCAAGGCGAAATACGTTCTGGGCATGACCGCCACCCCGTTCCGCCGCGACGGGCAACAGCCGATCATCTTCATGCAGTGCGGGCCGATTCGATATACGGCGGCCAAGCCGGCCAGCGCTCCTCGCGATCTCGAGGTGGTGCCGCGTTCGCTCTACTCGCGCATTGATCTTCCGTCTGAGGCTGGGATTCAGGACGTGTTTCGATACCTCGCTAACGACCAGGCTCGAACGCTGGTTATAGCTGCGGAAGTACAGATCGCCTACAACCAAGGCCGCAAAGTTCTGGTACTGACCGAGCGCACCGAGCATCTCGGTGCCATTCAAGCGGCTTTGGTCGGCAAGATTCCACCGATGTTCGTCCTGCACGGGCGGATGCCCAGGAAACAGCGTGCCGCGCTTATCGTGCAACTCGACGCTCTGGCGCCTGATGCTCCGCGCGTTCTGCTCGCGACCGGCAAGCTGGTCGGGGAGGGATTCGACCATCCCGCGCTCGACACCCTGGTGCTGGCGATGCCCGTATCGTGGAAGGGTACGTTGCAGCAGTACGCTGGTCGGCTGCACCGTGAGCATGCGACCAAGACCGACGTGCGGATTATCGATTTTGTCGACACGAGCCACCCGGCGCTACTGCGGATGTGGGACAAGCGCCAGCGTGGATATAAGGCTATGGGTTATCGGATCAAGGAATCACTCGCCGCCGACTGGTCTCCTCTTCCTCGAATTGTGTTTTGAGGTCGTAGGTTCTTTACGGCAGGTAGTTGTCGAAAGTGCGAACGTCGGCGCAATTTGCCGTTTTTGAAGGAGGGGCTTACCCAGGGCACCATCTGCTGAATGGCACCTGGTGCAACCAGTGGCCACAGTTTGCGTGCGTGCTCGCGACTGCGAACCTCGCGTGCGGTGATGCGCGTCTGGAAAAGGCCCTTGCGAGAAAAGACGACGACGGCCTCATCCATGGTCGGACTGAGCTCTGGCAGTCATCGTGTCATGGCACAGGTAAGTCGGCGGCGCGCACGACACGCAGTACTTCGCGGAAGACATCGTCGAAGGGTGGAAGCTGGCTCATTTGATGCGCCAGGCGGTTGGTCCAGAGCCGACGAAGACGATCTTCCTTGGCGATAATGGCTTGCTCCATGCCGGCAATGACGCGTTGCCGTAGCGCCAACTTGGCATCGAGTTCAGCGCGCATTTCCGCAATGTGCAAATCGGTCGAGTCGAATAGATACCAAAGGTCATACAGGTCGCGTGGTTCATTGCGGGCGCGGTCGCTCAGGGCGAGCAGTTTTTCAACCACGATCTCCTCGATGGCGTAGACCCGCATGGTCGGCCCTTCGGGCAAGTCGTCAAAGCTGTCGTAGATGCGGTGAATCGGGCGATCCTGTAGCGGGTAACACAGGACTTCCTTGATCGTGATATCAACCTTCACATCGTTCGGGGCGGGCAACGGTCCCTGATAGCGCAAGTAGAACGTGTGGCTGTTTTGATGGCCGTGGCGGTCTTCGCGGTCGAAGGCGATGCGCAGACCGCAGGCGGCTTCGACCGCCACGAAGATTTCATTCAATCCTGCCAGGATGTCTTCGAGGGCAATCGCGCGGGTCAACGTGAAGTCCAGGTCTTCCGAAAACCGATAGTCCTCGAACCAGCATCGCCGCAGGGCCGTACCGCCCTTGAACGCAAGCACCTCGCGCAACGGATGGCCGGCCAGGCCGGTCAGGAACCAGGCCAGCACATAGTCGCGCTCGATGACGGCTTCGGGGATGCGCCGCCCGCCGGCGGTCAGCAGTGTGTTCGAGATCAGGGAGATGTTGCGTTGAGGGATCATCAGCCAAGCCTCACGGCATCCAGTTCTTCGGGAGTCACGTTGAGCCGGAGCCGCCAACGCGAAACGAAAGAGCCCTCGGCGGGCAGCAGCGGATCAAGGCGCTGATAAGTCGCCGTCAGCTTGGCACGCAGCGGGTTCAGTGCAGCCGCATCGGCCAGGCCGTAGTGTTCCAGCAGGTATCCGAGGCGACGCACGACGGCACCGACACCGAGGCGTTGTGCATAGTCCAGCAAACGTTCGGTTTTCAGTGCTTCGCGCTTCATCCACAAGCCCTTGGCGACTTCGGTGATGCCGCCGGCAAATGCCGGGTGCCAGAGGCCATCGATGATGGTGCGTTCCATGTCGCTAATCATCACGAAGCGCTCTTTGTCGATCCAATGTTTGACGACACCGAACTCCTGTTCGGTGGTGATGTGGATAAACCGGAAGTCGTAGCCGCTGATCGTCTGTGGACGCACGCGGCGGGTGCACGACGCATAGACCGTGAAGTTGGGCTGCGTCACCATGCGGTGCAGTTCGAGGGCAGTACCGTGCGACAGGAAGTAGGGCGCTGCGCCGGCCAGTTCGCGCGCGATCAGATATGGGCTATCGATGTGCTCGGTGGCCCGGCCAAGTTCGAAGGGCACGAGGTTGTACAGGCCGGGCTTCAGTCGCGTCACCAAGCCTCGCTGCTGAGCCTTGTGCACGAGATTGCGGGCCGCCGCAGCCGACAGGCCGGTGATCGAGCCCACATCCGCCAAGGTAAACGTAGACCGGCGCAGTTCATTCAGTTCAGTGAAGAGCTGCGCTGCCCGTGGGCCTAGCGTCTTCGTTTGCAAGTGATATTTTGTGCTCAATTTGCGCCCTTAAAAGAAACGTACTGCGCGATAAATATAACATTAATTATATCCAGTGGCAAAAACGTCCCCACAGGGGAGACGAATCGACCGTAAAATGTAACAATAAAGGCTTGGCGGTGAAAGCGTATGGGGCAAGCCAGCGAGCGCGGGATGGCACCATCCAGCTGTTCACACGGCACCGCGCCAGACCAACAAAAAGGGAGACTTGCCTGTGTACTTGGCTCAGTTGAACATCACGAACTTTCGCAAGCTCCAGAATGTAGAGCTGCATTTCCAGGCTGGACTGAATGTCCTGGTCGGAGCCAATAACGTTGGTAAGAGTGCCGTAGTCGATGCCCTGCGTGCGTTGCTTGCAGGGCACGACGAACCTTACTCTCGATTCGATGTGGAGGATATTCTGCGTATTCCGCGCCATCGTGAACACCATTCCGGAAATCAGGTCAAACTGTTCACGATCATCCCGGAATCGCGTTCACGATCGCCCCGGAACAGTGTTCACGATGCGTCCGGAAATGGTGTTCACGATCACCGGAATACGCACACTGTTCACCAAGCGAAAGGGGAAAGTCTTGATGCAGTGCTGTATGTCGCCACTAAGGATCATGTACGGGCGTTGCTCGCCGGCACAAACAGTGAAGTGGGGCGCATCGGCTATGTCGCAGTCACACGCGCGAAAAATTTGTTGTGGCTCGGCGTGCCCGCCAGTGCCATCAACGAGATGAGACCTGCGTTACTGGGGAAAGGTTTTCAGGAAGCCGGTGCGGTTGTTGCGAACAAGGTATGAATGGCTGTGTTAAGTTGTCTCGACTCCTATTTTGATACGCTATAGTTGTTGTAGTTGAGCTACGATAATTTGAAATTTCTTAACGCGATTTTCCCGAATAGCTCGCGACGATCGTTGACAATTGATGGGCTAGAGTCGTCGCCGCGCAAAACGAGTGCATCTCTCGCGCCAGCAAAAGCGCTCCGTTTTTGACGGTATAAATGACGGTAAAGTGCAATGAACAGAACAGAGAAAGCCAGTGTTCATGCTGGTTTCCGGCCCTCGGAAACAATAGAGTGGGAATGACGTCGCGCCAGAATATTTCGTCCGGCTCGGCGTGGGAGACCGTCGTCGGCTACTCGCGGGCGGTCAGGATCGGCAATCACGTCTGGGTCGCGGGAACGACTGCCACCGACGCCGAAGGCAAGGTTGCGTTTCCGCATGACGCGGGTGAGCAGACGCGCTACATCCTGCAAAAAATTGCACGCGCGTTGACCGAGGCGGGCGCATCGATGAACGACGTGGTGCGCACTCGAATGTTTGTCACGCGCATGGCTGACTGGGAGGCGATTGGTCGTGTGCATGGCGAGTTTTTTGGTGACATTCGTCCGGCCGCGACCATGGTGGAAGTCTCGGCTCTGATCGAAGCCGCGCATCGGGTGGAAATTGAAGTCGATGCCTATGTCGGCGATGGCAAACACGACTGAACGCCTTGAACAAACCCAAATTCATGTTTGAACACATTTCCCAACCGGTGCTGGCCAAGCGGCATTTCATTTCGCGCCAAGTGCGCGCACTGATGTTCGGATTGGCGTTGATTGCGCTGTCATTGGTGATCGGCATGGCAGGTTATCGGTGGTTTTTTCCAAAGCTCGATTGAGCCGATGCATTTGTAAACGCCGCCATGATTTTGTCGGGCATGGGGCCGCTGGCGATTCCGGAGACCACCGGCGCGAAAATTTTTGCGGGGTGCTATGCGATCTATTCTGGGCTGATGCTGGTGATGAGTGCCGGCATCGTCTTCGCGCCGTTGGTGCATCGCTTTTTGCATAAACTGCATGCCGATGAGAGTGATATTCGCCACCGTGATGCACGCAACAAAAAATAGAAAGTCCATTATTGGCGGGCACTTTCAGGCAAAACTGTCTGGAAGTGCGCGCCAATGCTTGCGTTTCATGTTTTGTTCTCGCCATGGCTGATGCACTAGCGGTGACTGATGAGGACTTCATGCGTCAAGCGCTGGCGCTGGCCGAGCACGCTGCGACGCTCGGCGAAGTGCCGGTCGGCGCGGTCGTGGTCAAAGACGGCGTGGTGATTGGCCACGGTTTCAATCAGCCCATCACCGCGCACGACCCGACATCGCACGCCGAAATCGTCGCGCTACGTGAAGCGGCGCGAGCGCTCAACAACTATCGGCTCATCGACTGCACGCTGTATGTCACGCTCGAACCGTGTGCGATGTGTGTCGGCGCAATGCTGCATGCGCGGCTCGCTCGCGTGGTGTGGGGTGCGCCGGAGCCCAAGAGCGGTGCCTGTGGTTCGGTCATCAATCTGCCGCTGGAACCCAAACTCAACCATCACGCCGAATTTGTCGGTGGCGTGCTGGGTGCCGAAAGCGGTGAGATACTCCAGGCATTCTTTCGGCAGCGACGATAACGACTACGCATGCTCAATCATCTGTCCGCACTCGACGCCTTGTTTCTGCATCTGGAAACACCGCAAACGCCGATGCATGTGGGCAGCCTGATTTTGTTAAAAAATTCAACCGATGACCAGCCGCGACGACCCCCCCTGGTCGGAACAAGTCGAACTCATGGAGCGCCAATTCAAAGCGCCCAATGCGCTGTTGCTCGCGCTCGAAGCGCGCGCGCCATGGGAGCTCGGCGCGACGCTCGCATCGTGGCTCGTATTGCGCAACGCGCCGCGCGGTGACGGCCACCCCGTGATGGTGTTTCCTGGCCTGGGTGCGGGAGACCTTTCCACCGCGCCGTTGCGAAATTTTCTGGCAGGGCAGGGCTTCGACACCTACGGCTGGGATCTCGGTCGCAACTCGGAGCCAAAGAAAGGCGTACTGCAAAAAAGCGTCGAGCGCATTGGTGAGATATGCAAGCGCACGGGTCGCCGCGCAAGTCTGGTGGGCTGGAGCCTAGGCGGCATTTACGCGCGTGAATTTGCCAAGGCGCTGCCCACGTTGGTGCGCAGTGTGGCGACCCTCGGCACGCCGTTTGCGGGGGATCCGAAAGCCACCAACGCGCGCTGGTATTACGAATACGCGAGTGGCCACAAGCCGAACGATCCGGCGTTGCTCGCGCAGTTGAAGGCGGTGCCACCCGTACCCACGACGTCGATTTATTCACGCAGCGACGGCGTGGTGGCGTGGAAACTGTCGCATCAACAACCGGGCAAGCAAGCCGAAAACATCGAAATCGTGGCGAGTCACCTGGGCTTGGGGCTTAATCCTGCCGCGCTGTACGCCCTCGCCGAGCGACTCGCGCAGCAAGAAGGCCACTGGAAGCCATTTGATCGCAGCGGTTGGCGGCAGTATTTTTATCGTGACACAGAGCGCGGCGAATGACGCGCGTTCAGCGGAATCCGCGTCGAACAATACGCGATAAGCGCGATCGCGATGCCTGAGATCGACGCCAACGGCATTTGTCTGCACTACGAGTCGATCGGGCGAGACAGCGATCCGCCCATCGTGCTGGTGATGGGGCTTGCGGTACAGATGATTCTGTGGCCCGACCCATTTTGTAAGATGCTCGCCGAGCGCGGCTTTCGCGTGGTACGGTTTGACAATCGCGATGTGGGATTGTCGAGTCATCTCAATCATTTGGGCACGCCAAACATTCCGCTGGAATACGCACGCTACCTGCTCGGCATGCGTGTGCGATCACGCTATAGCCTCGATGACATGGCGACCGATACGGCGGCCTTGATCGGTCAATTGGGGCTATCGCGCGTACACCTGGTGGGCGCAAGCATGGGCGGCATGGTCGCGCAGAATCTTGCGGCCTCCGTACCAGCGCGCGTCGCGAGTTTGACCTCGATCATGTCCACCACCGGCCGACGAAGTTTGCCGAAGGCGAAATGGCGTGCGATGCGTGCGATTCTGACGCCGCTCGCCAAGCGCGGCGACACCGAAGGCGCGATTACGCGCATGATGCACGTGATTCGCGTCATCGGTAGCCAGACTTATCCGCCGGATGAAGCGCGGCTGCGCGACATCAGCGAACGCCACGTACGACGATCCTACAATCCCGCGGGCGCGGCGCGGCAGCTGGTGGCAATTGCCGCGGCTGGCGATCGCACTCGCATCGTGCGCCAGATTAAAGTGCCGACACTGGTAATTCACGGCGACCAAGACCCGCTGGTGCCGTATCCGGCGGGTCTCGAAACGGCGCGTGCGATTCGCGAAGGCGGCGGCAGCGCCAACAGCGTGATTGTCGCGGGCATGGGCCACGATTTACCCGAGCCGCTGTGGCCGCGGTTAGTGGATGAGATCGTGGCGCATTGTCAAGCGTCGGCGCTGGTTTCATCGACGAAATAACGACGTCGGTCACGCGGTCTGCGGATGTAAAATCAAAGCCTGTGTTTTCAGGTTCTGCAATGCCCGCTCCCAGCCCATCTGTGCCGTTTGTCCATCTACGGTTGCACACCGAGTTTTCGATTACGGATGGCATTGTCCGGATCGATGACGCGGTCGCACGTGCCGCCGCAGACAAGATGCCAGCACTCGCCATCACGGATGGTGGCAACCTATTCGGTGCGGTGAAATTTTTTCAGCGGACGCGCGGACGCGGCGTGCAGCCCATCATCGGTTGCGACGTTGCCATCGAGAATCCTAAGTCGCGCGACCACGCCTCGCGGCTTTTGCTGTTGTGTCGCAACAACGCGGGCTACTTGAACCTATGCCAATTGTTGACGCGCGCCTATCGTGAAAATACGTGGCGCGGCCGCGCAGAATTGCGCCGCGAGTGGCTGACCGGCAACACCACCAATGGATTGCTTGCGCTGTCAGGCGCGGCATCGGGCGATATTGGGCAGGCGCTGTTACAGGGCGACACCAAGCGCGCGATAGCACTCGCGAATGCCTGGTCGGGCGATTTTCCGGGGGCGTTCTACATTGAGCTGCAGCGTGCCGGGCGCGACCTGGACGAAGCCTACATTGGCGCTGCGCTGAATCTGGCGGGCGTGGCCGATCTGCCGGTGGTGGCCACACATCCGGTGCAATTCATGGTGGCGGAGGACTTCAAGGCGCACGAAGCGCGCGTCTGCATTGCGCGCGGTGAAGTGCTCGGCGACAAGCGGCGCACACGGGACTTCACGAACGAGCAGTATTTCAAGTCCTCGGCCGAGATGCGCGCTCTATTTGCCGATCTACCCGAGGCGATCGAGAACGCGGCCGAGATTGCCAAGCGTTGCCACTTTGAATTCACACTCGGTAAATCACGACTGCCGAATTTTCCGACGCCGAACGGCGAATCGATGGACGCTTTCCTGCTGGACTCGGCGAAGGCGGGATTGGAACAGCGCCTCGCGGTGTTGTATCCGGATGTGGCAACACGCGATGCGACGCGGCCCAATTACATCGCGCGGCTGGCGTTCGAGGTTAAGACCATTATTCAGATGGGCTTCCCGGGGTATTTTTTGATCGTTGCAGATTTCATCGGCTGGGCGAAAAACAACGGCGTGCCGGTCGGTCCCGGCCGGGGATCGGGTGCTGGTTCGCTGGTCGCCTATTCGCTCGGCATCACCGATCTCGATCCGTTGCAATACGACTTGCTGTTTGAACGTTTTCTCAATCCAGAGCGCGTGTCGATGCCCGACTTTGACATCGATTTTTGCCAAGAAGGGCGTGATCGGGTCATCGACTACGTGAAGAATAAATACGGCCACGATTCGGTATCGCAGATCGCAACTTTCGGCACCATGGCGGCCAAGGCGGTGATTCGAGACGTCGGCCGCGTGTTAGGGATGGGCTACAACAACGTTGACGGCATCGCCAAATTGATTCCCAATCAACTCGGCATCACGCTGGCTGAAGCGATGAAACTGGAGCCACAGTTCAAGGATCGCATCAAGGCGGAAGAAGAGGTCGCTGAACTGATGGAATTGGCCGTCAAGCTCGAGGGCATTACGCGCAATGTCGGCATGCACGCCGGTGGCGTGTTGATTGCACCAGGCCCGCTGACCGATTTCACGCCGCTGTATGTGGCTGACGGCTCGGACTCGTTCGTCAGTCAGTACGACAAAGACGACGTCGAAGCGGTGGGTCTGGTCAAGTTCGACTTTCTCGGCTTGACCACACTCACTATTATTGAAGAAGCCGTGGCGCTGATTCGCGCGCGCGCGTACGGCGAGCGCTTTCCGACCTTCGCGCTAATCGACGTCCCGCTCGATGATGCGGCAGCGTTCAGCATTTTTGCGCGCGGCAACACGGTGGCGATTTTTCAGTTTGAAAGTAGTGGCATGCGCGATTTGATCGTCAAAGCCAAGCCAGCATCGCTAGAAGACCTGACGGCATTGAACGCACTGTATCGTCCGGGGCCGATGGAACTGATTCCAGACTACATCCGTCGCAAGACCGGCGAGGAGAAAGTGACGTATCTGGATCCGCGCGTCGAGCCGATCCTGTCGCCAACCTGCGGCATCATGGTCTATCAAGAACAGGTGATGCAAATCGCGCAGGAAGTCGGCGGCTATTCGCTTGGCGGCGCAGATTTGCTGCGCCGCGCGATGGGTAAGAAAAAGCCGGAAGAGATGGCGCAGCAGCGCACGATATTCACCGAGGGCGCGCTCAAAAAAGGCATCGCCCGACGCGTCGCCGCGGAACTTTTTGATTTCATGGAAAAGTTCGCCGGCTACGGCTTCAATAAATCACACTCGGCGGCGTACTCCCTGCTGGCCTATCACACCGCGTACCTGAAGGCGCATTTTCCGGCCGAATTCATGGCAGCCAACATGAGCTGCATCATGGATTTCACTGACAAGGTGCAATTGATTGCCGATGACGCGCGCGCGATTGGCCTCAACTTGCAACCGCCCGATATCAATCTGGGCACCTACCGCTTTTCCCCCACCGACGAACGCACCATCCGCTACGGCCTTGGCGCGGTCAAGGGCACGGGACGCCATGCGATTGAGGCGATCATCGCCGCGCGTCAGAAGGGTGGGGCGTTTGCTGACCTGCTCGATTTCGTCAAGCGGGTTGATCGCAGCCATGTCAATCGTCGCGCCATGGAAGCGTTGATTCGCGCCGGCGCGTTTGATGCCATTGAGCCTAATCGCGCAGCCTTGCTGGCGACGCTGCCGCAGGCGATTGAATTGGCCGATAAGGCACTGCGCGACGCGCAGCAGGTCAATCTGTTTGGTGATGCTTCGCCAGAGGCCGGTGGTAGGCTCCTGCTTGTCGCGGTTCCCATGTGGTCGGATCGTGATCGGCTGAACAACGAAAAGCTCGCGTTAGGGTTTTATCTTTCAGGTCATCCATTCACCAGCTATGCACGCGAAATTCGCCAGTTCGCCAAAACCTTGCTGGCAGACCTGCAGCCGAAAAACGAATCGATTCTGATGGCCGGCATTTTGTACGAGCAGCGCATCCGCAACGCCAAGCGCGGCCGCATGTGTGTGATGACGCTCGACGATGGCAGCGCGCGCGCCGAAGTCGTTGCCTACAGCGAGGTGTTCGACAAACGTCGTCATCTGATTCGGGACGACCAGCCACTGATTGTGCGCGGTCGTGTGTCGCACGACGAATTTTCCGGCGGCATGCGCGTCATTGCGGATGACGTCATCAGCATTGACGAGGCGCGCAAATTCGTGCGTTCGGTGACGCTGTCATTGAATGGCAAGCCCGATAGCGCAAAGCTGCAAAGAGTGTTGTCGCCGCATCTGGCCACCGATATGCACCACGCCGTGCCGGTCAAAATCATCTACAACAATGGTGATGCCGAGGTTGCAGTGCTGTTGCCGGATCAATGGCGCGTATCCGTCACTGAACCGCTGGTGACCGCACTCAGCGATTGGCTTAGTCCCGACAACATTGCCCTTGAGTACGATGCCGCGAACATGATGCCGCCACCACCGCCGCGTGGTTGGCGAAATGGTTATCAGACGCAGTCGTTCGCGGGCGGCG
>JBCKPN010000055.1:0-12768 GCA_038901695.1 Usitatibacteraceae bacterium | reverse complement strand
CAACCGATCATAGTCAAAGCGCCGCGCCGAGTCCGCGGCAAGTGATTCACCAAGCCACCAGCATGACATCAGCAATGCCATGCCACCCACCACATTGATGACCGTCACGGCGATGAATTGATATCCAGGTGTGAGCGGGCCGACCGCCGCGAGCACAATGGTGATGCCCAGCATCCACGCCACCGTGGATACGGCGTCTGCCAACTGTGGGCGCCGAACCCAGCAAAGCACAACGGCAATGATGACCAATACGCCGACACTTGAGGCGGCCACTCGATGTGTCATGCGCGCCGCGCCTTCAGCGGCAGCAGACAGGGTCGAGATTGGCGTGCCATCGCTGGCGAAGATGGTGTTCAGTCGCAGCAAAAAGCTGGCACCGACGACAAGCAATGTCAGCGCAGCACAGATGATGCCGATCAACCGCAGGCGCTTTCGTGCTGTGGGTAGTGACGACGCGGCGTTGAGAAGGGGTTGCGTCATTTGCCACCCCGCGGCTTGCACAATGCATGCAGAACGATGACCACGAACATTGCGCCGCCGATGATGGCGATCAGACCGCCGAGTCCCATCAGTCCCATCGCGAGCGTTTCTTGGGTAGAGCGCAGTATTTGCTCCGCGCCGGCGACTTTGCGCTGCACGCCATAGCCACCCGACCAGACCAGGCCAACGATGTGCACCAACTGCCCAACACCGTAAATGTAGGGCTGCCACACGGCGTAACCCGATTGCGGTGCGGCAAATCCCAATTTGGGCAACAGGTGATAAACGACCCCCATCATGGCCAATGTCACGCCGACAATGCAGCCGTGATAGTGCGCCGGGATACGCACGTTGCTACCGGTGATCATGAAGCCAATCACGCCACCAGCGGAAAAGAGCAGCAGTGATGTCACCAGCGCCGCTTGCAGCGGACGCGAACTCGCGACCAATGGATTGCCGACGGTGCGCGACCAGAGTGACCAAAGCGACCATAAGATTGCCAGCGTTAGTGGCGGGATCACCAAACCACCACCGAAGCGCATTAGCAGGGTTTGCGCGCGGTGGTGTTCAATGGATGTGACATCGTAGGCAAGATAGGTGATGGGAGTGAGAAAGGCGGCCAGCAACGCGATGGCGAATAACAATGTCACGACGCGCGGCGACAGCGGAAGACGCGCGCCGATCGCCGAGGCGAGCCAGACCCAGCCGACCAGCATCAGCAAGGTATAGGCGAACTGCAGTACGTGACCGCCGCCCCAGAATATCAATTCATAGTAGGTGCGTGGATCAAGCTCACGCGGCACCTGCACCCAAGACCAGACAAACGCGAATGCGGCGATGGCAGTCGCAACCATAGCCGCGTTGAGGCCAAAGCGCAGCGCACCGCTACCGCTGATGCGCATGCCAACCGATGTCGCCGCCAGCATCGACCGCAAGCAAAGCAGCGTGATGCCGGTGCCGAACACGGCCAGCCCGGTGAGGAACACCGGGCCATCGAGGACGGGTACGTAGTTGGCCATCACCGGTGTAGCGCGCTCTACAAACGGTGAGACACACATGGCGAGTGTTCCCGCAGCGGACAGCGCGAACGCGCACCAGCCCATGGGCAGATAGCGCAGGCTCCCGCTGAGCGCCCACAGCGCGGCACCGAAACTCAGAAACCAAACTAGCACGGACAGATCGACATGCACGACCAGCGCGACGCGAAAGAAGTCGGCAACCGGAAACAGCGTCTGCAGTTGCGGCGTGCGAGATAGCACCAGAAGAATCGAAAACATTCCCGAGACCAGCAGCGCCAGCAAGCCAAGCGCTAGCCAAGCCATGGCAAGTGAACGTCGCGCATCGTGCGATACCAAAATGTCGAAGTCGGCGTCTGAGCCGACCGAGCTTGCGCGATTTAAGTCGGCGCAAGCGGCATCTGTCTGAGGTGACGGCGCATTAATGTCTGTCATCAGGTAAGTCCATGATCGAGGGGTCACAGTGCGCCGAACTGCGGCTCGGCATTTTCTTTTGCAGGCTATCACGGAGTCTAGCCAATGTAGATCGGACACGCTCAAGGTCGCTGCCGGACCAGACGACGGCGATGCGTTCGCGCGGCGCGGCGGCACGCAGGCGTGGCTCGCGCAAGTTGTTGAACCGCTCCGTTAGCCAGCGATCCCCCAATCGAAATTCGCAGTCGGCCTCGCAGCACCCGGCGATCACCACGCCGTCCGCGCCGAGTCGAAACGCATAGTCAATGAAAGACGGCGGGAGCATCGCCGCACATTCTATCGGCATTGCTGCGGTCGCAGAGTCGGCCAGTGCCGAAAAGTTGGCCGCCTGTTGACAGGTAAACAGCATTACTTTTGGCGATCCCGTCAGCGTGGACAGTTGGTGCTGGAGCTGCTGTTTAAGTTTGGCCACCGGAGTGTCGGGCAACTCGATGCCTGAGATCATTTCTTCAATGCGACGAAACGGTGTTGAGGATGGACAGGCACCGACACATATGCCACACGCGGCGCAGAGGTCGTTGTCTACCAACGCTTGCTGCAAATGCGGGCGATGATCGCTGCGCGGCACCATGCTGACCGCGCCGAACGGGCAATCCGCGACACAACGCGCACAGCCGTTGCAGTTGGCAAGGTCGACGACGGCAGGCGCGCCCATCACCGATGAGCGTGTCCGAAGTAGCGGCAGCAGTGCCAGCAATATTGTCATCGCTAACGCGAGCGCCCAGACGATCTCCGCAGACGTCGCCTCTATCGCGGGGAATGGAAACAAGTAAAACCAATCGACTGAAAGTGTGGCCGCGACGTGGCCAGTGTCGGCGGGCCCGAGGCTGGTGGCCGGCACAACCAGAGACAACAGCACCATCGTCACGACGGTGCCGATGGTCAAGGAACGCGGTGGCCAGATGCGCACCTGTGACACTCGCTGTACGTGGACCCACAGTCCGGCCAGCAACAACAGCGTCATGCCAATATGCACGAACATGACCAGTGAAATGAAGCGGTCATTAAGCGCTTCCTTCGAAAGGAAATTGCGCACCAGCACGTCCGTAGATAGTGGCAGCGCCTGCAGCCATTCGGCCATTGCATTTATGCTGAACAGCGCGCGCTCGTCCCAAAGCAACCAGAGGCCGGTGATGCCGGCGATCCACAACATCCAGATCAGCGGAATTCCAGTTATCCAGGAAAACCAGCGCACACCGAGGAAGTGACCGCGTGCCGCTTCGCGCACCAGGTGCAGTACCGTCAGGAGCATGAAGCCGTCAGCGGCATAGCGATGTAGCCCCCGTAGCAATCGGCCAAGCAGGGATGGGTCAAGTTGCAGCCGTCGGCCAGACTCGTAGGCACCCACGATGCTCGTATCGTAGAGTGCATAGGCGACGATGCCGCTTGCCACCGCGATGACCAGGCACAGAAATGCCAGTGCACCGAGATGCCGCCAAGGGTTGTTCAGTGCCGCGAACGCGTGATCAAAACAGCTGGTCAGCGACTCATCTGCTCGGCGCAGGGCGAGCATCAGGCGCGACAGGTGGAACACGCTGTTCATCGACCGTGGGCAAAGACAAAGCCGTCGCTGCCAAAGTCTACGATCAGTACTTGTCCGGGGGCCAGCGTGACGGTGGCATTGCGGGTCGCGTTGAATGCGCCGTCCGGGCCATCGGCGAGGCGGGCGCGAAATTGGTGGACGCCTGACGGAATTTCCAGACGGCGATAGATGGTCGCCGCGCCGTCGCGGCGCAAGCCGGTCGGTGGAATATCGACGCGATAGAGCGCCTTGCCATCCATGTCAAGTTCAACTCTGACGATGGCCCGCTCGCGCGGACAATTGAGTTTGGAGCGCATGTGGGGCGCCAGTTTGGCAAGCTCTGCTTCGCTACGCATTTGGCAGGCAAACTTCAGTTGTGCCGAATGGCTGAATGAGAGCTTGAGCACCGCTGAATCGTCGGCGCGCAGTCGATACGCGGGTGCGGTGGAAAAGTAACCGAGCACCGCAGCGAAGGTGCCATATGCCAGCACCTGCAAGGCAATTCGGAGGGGGGCAGGCAACCTTGCATCAGACATCTCTTCCTCCTAGCGTCACCATGTCAGCATGCGAGCCTGCAAGTGGCCGTTGCGCTGCCAAATGGAAGGCGTCCGAGAAACAATCATCGCTCGAAATACCGTGTTCCACGAATGCCGGGCGCACCGCCTCGACCATCTGTGCGGAGCCGCAGGCATACACTTGATGTGTCGAAAGATCCGGAAAATCGTGGAGGATCGCTTCATGCACCAGCCCTGTCCGGCCGGTCCATGCATCACTTGGTGCCGGCTCGGACAGCACCGGCACAAAGGTAAAGTTTTCTTGTTCGCGTGCCCAGCCTTCGGCCAGCGTGTAAAGGTAAAGATCGGCACGCGTTCGAACGCCCCAATACAGAACCATCGGGCGTCGCAGTCCCTTGCTGAATGCGTACTCCAGCATGCTTTTGACCGGAGCGAAACCGGTCGAACCCGCCACAAAGATAATTGGCTTGTTGCTCTCTTCTCGCAGCGTAAACGCGCCGACCGGTCCTTCAAAGCGCAAATTGTCACCCACCTTCATCGAGGTGAAAACCTCAGTGGTGAAGCGACCGCCGGGAATCCATCGCACATGCAGCTCAATTTGCTCGGTGTCACCGGAATGGGGTGGAGCCGTGGCGAACGAAAAGCTGCGCTTCGCGCCATCGTCAAGGATGATATTAATAAATTGTCCGGCGTGAAATTTCAACCCCTCGCCACTCACAAGGTGCAGATTCATCCGCATTACATCGGGGCCAAGACACTCCAAACAGGTGACACAGGCCTCATGCTGTTTCATCGGCAGCGACTTCGTATCCGGCAATGGCACGTAGCTGAATTCGATATCCGTCAGCGGCTCGGCACAGCACAACAATATCTTGCCCGCCGCCCGTTCGGCGGCGGGCAAAATCGACTCCTGATAGGGTTGCAGCTGCACCTCGCCATGCAAAACGGTTGCCTTGCAAACGCCGCAACCGCCATTGCGGCATTCGTACGGTAGTGCTAAGCCTTCGCGCAATCCAGCGTCGAGCAATGTTTCGCCGAAATGTACGTCGAACATGCGGTCATCAGGGTGAACCGCAACGTTCCATGTTGTTTTCGGCTCATACACGGCGTTACCTGATAGGGAACGCGTCGGCAAGTGACGTGCTCGGCGCGGCGGCAACCACGGCAACACCACCAAGATGAGGGTCGTGCCGAGAATGAGCAGCCACGCGGTGATTGGCTCCCAAATATCGATCAGCGGATAGGTCGACAAGAAAAACCAGTCCAATTCCACAGTCGCGGGCAATGTGGCGAAGTCGGCCGGGGCGAGGCTAGTGGCCGGCTTGACCAGAGACAGCGTCAACAGGCTTCCCATGATGCCAATCATCAGTGGTTTCGGCGGACTGGTGCGCGCCCCCGGTGTGCGTTGGGTGTGAATCCACAGCACGGCTAGCACCGCCAACGGCAATCCGATGTGAATGAAGGACAGCAGCGAAAAAAGACGGTCAGTGACGTTTTCATTGGTAATGAAATTTCGTGTCATTGCGCCACCGATCAACGGCAGCACATCAAACCATTCGGTCGTTGCGGTGACCACGTACTGGGACAGTCGATCCCACGGCAGCATGTATCCGTTGACGCCGGATGCGACGACCAGCCAGATCAGAAGCACGCCCGAGATCCACGAAAACCAGCGGAATCCACGGTAGTGATCAAATGCGAAATGCCGGATGAGGTGTAACAACATGCCGAGCACCAATCCATCGGACGCATAGCGATGCAAGCTGCGCAGGATGCCGCCGACCAACCACTGACCATGAGTCATAGATTCAACGGATGCGTAGGCATTTGCCACACTGGTTTCGAAGAACACGTACAGATAAAGGCCAGTGGCGATTGCCACCCACAGCAGAAAATAGCTGATCGCGCCGAGGTGATACAGTGGATTCAGGCGCGGACCGAAGCAGGCATTGAACAGTTTGTCGGCGGCGAGAAACGAGCGCTGTATGAGGACTTGAAGCCGATTCAGCACGGGGTATTGGAACGTCGAAGTGTCTGACCGTGCTGCCGCGCCTTGCGCCGAACATTCCGTCGCAAACGCCATTCAGCCACGAATAACCACAGCATCGCGAATGCAAACGTGATGCCGCCCGCGATGCCGATCAGCATGTCATTTTTCACACGATACTTACCTGTCTTCGGATCATAGACAGTGCACAGAATCCACAGTCGGTCGATGAAGTCATCGAGTCGAAGTTGTTGCTCGACCGGGGCGTTGCGCAGCAATTGTCTGATCGGCTCTCCAATGGAGTCGGCATTGAGGTCGTTGCTGTAAATTTGGCGATAGATGCGCCCTTCAGCATCGAGCAGTGTCGCCTGAAGAACGTGATCGAAACCGGCCGGTGTCGACAAGTAACTGAAGCCAAATTCGCGGGTCAACGGTTCGACAATCGATAGGTGTGGACTGAGGAATTCCCAGTTCGGCACGTCAATGCGGTACTGACGGGCGAATGACCTCATCGCCTGTGGTGTATCTGTGGGTTGATTGAACCCAACACTGATCACGTTGAACTGATCGGTGCCGAAAATACCGCGCCCGGACTCGATGGCGTCTTTTAGAACTTTGGTGGTGCGCGGGCAAACCTGAAAGCAGCCGGTGTAGATAAAGCTGACCAGCAACGGCTTGCCACGGTATTGCGATAGTCGTACCGGTCGCCCCTCACGATCCAGCAACGTGTAATCGCCAATCGCCTTGCCGATGACCGCTTGACTCACGCGCAGCGCTACAGTCTGATCCAGACCTAGCGGTGTCACAGGGGATGCTACGTTCGGTACGTTGTTGGCGGCCGCAAGTCCAACGCCAAAGACTGCTGCCAACAGTGTCAATAACAGAGCAACTGATCGGCGACCCAGCAATGAACGGCATGCATCGGGAGTGTCATGCATTTTGGCGTTGGTGGCACGGCAAGCAATGTGCCACGTTAACGCAACAAGCTGTCGATTGTCGCGGCCATCAGCAACAAACTTAACTGAATCAGCGAGGCAAAGAACGCGGCCATGGCCGTTTTGCGGGACGGCGCGTTGGCGAGTTGAACGGCTTTGAAAACGAAGTAGCCACCGCCACTGAGCGCGCCCAGCATATAGATAGGGCCGGCACCAAACAATCCCGGCACTAGCGCAGTCAGAGCCAACGCAATGGTGCTCCACAGAACAATGCGCGCGGCGCGCTTTGTTCCCACCACGACGGGCAACATTGGCACGCCCGCAGCGGCGTATTCAGACTGATTGGCAATTGCCAGGCTCCAGAAGTGCGGTGGCGTCCACAGAAACAGGACGATGGCCAACAATACCGGAAGCGGTCCAAGCTGCGGGTCAACGGCGGCCGCGCCTGCCAGAACGGCGAAACTGCCTGCCAGACCGCCTACAACAATGTTGAGTGCGCTGCGGTGCTTAAGCCACACCGTATAGACCACTGCGTAGAAGAACGCACCCAAAAAGATAAATACCGCCGAGACCGCGTTTAACATCCACCACGCGGCGGCCACCGCGCCGACCAGCATCACGGCGATGAGCAGCAACCAGAGCGGTGTGTGTGGCAGCGCACCCGTCACGAAGGCACGATTGCGGGTGCGTGCCATCAAGCGGTCGGTCTCGTGTTCATAGTACTGATTGAATGCACCGGCGCTGGCGGACGAAATCAGTACCGCCAGCGCAAGCAGCAGAATTTTGACCGCGCCCAAGGGGGCACCCGGCGTGACGGCGATCCCCACCAGCGCGGTGGCCATGATCATGAGGCTGATGCGGAACTTGAACAGGCCGACAACATCTCGTGTGATGCGTATCGCCGCAGCAATGCTATCGGGGACGGTGGTGGATGTGGCGTTCATCATATATACCTCGTTGGAGTGGGTGAGAGGCCGCCTTTATCATCTTGTGCAAGCCGCCCACCCGTCACCGGACTAGCTCAGCCCCCACACCTGCGACAGGTACTTCCAGTTGATGAAGTAATAGAGAACGAATGAGACGAGGAACACCATCGCCAGCACGAAGGTGCCCGGTGCGGCGAAGCCCGCAGATCCATAGCTTTGTGCAACCAGTGTTGGGGCAGCCGGTGGAATCGGCGTGAAGTTGGCGCTCTTGCTGCCCGCGTCAAGTTTTTTGCCCCACAGCAATGAACCTACTGTGATGTAGATATAGATCGCACCACCGATGATCGATGCGATGCCGGCGACGCCAACCAGTCCCATCAGCAGGTAAGCTGCGCCAGGCCACTCGTAGGCCAGCGCATGACCACTGAACGCCATGTCCCAATGTCGGCGCGAGACGCCCAGCGTGCCGGCTCCCATTATCACCAGACAGAAAAAATACATCGACAGGCCGAACAGATAGGGCTGGAGTTTTGCCAGACCGGGATTGATCATTTCACGCTTGAACAGAACAGGAATCAAGTAGTAGGTCAGCGCCATGAAGGTCAGGGTAGTGCCGATCACGACGGTGGCGTGGAAGTGTCCCGGTACGTAGACCGTGTTGTGAATGATCATGTTGAGTTGCTCTGTGCCCATCATCACGCCGGAGATTCCGCCGATGAATCCGAAGCCAATCAGCGAAATGAACATTCCAGAGAACACCGGGTTACCCCACGGCGCTTTTCGCAGCCATTCAAACAGGCCGTTGTTGTAGCCCTTCGCACGCTGTGCAACTTCAATGGCACCCGGAATGGTCAGGCCGTGGATCATCGATGCCAGCACGGCGAAGTACATGAAGTAGCTGGTGTTGACAATTTTCCACGCTGTGCTGAGACCCGGGTCGGCGAGCAGATGATGTGCGGCAGCCAGTTGCAAAAACAGGATATAGAGCAGGAACGCGCCCCGGCTGACGCGCTCGGACATCGGCTTGGCACCGAACGCAATCGCGGCAACGGCGTACCAAATTGAAATGTGCACCGCAACGTTGATTTGCTGCGATGAATGTCCAAACGCCCACCAGATGGTGCGATAGATGAGTGCGTCGATTGACTCCACCAGTCCAATCGACATCAGGAAGGTCGGAATGAGGATGATCGCGCCGGACGTGACGGTGAACACGGCAATGATGGCGGCCGTGATGGCACCGAAGGTCACCAGTGGCACCGAGCCTTGGTAAGTTTTGTCGCGCTTGGCAATCACCAGCGTGCCGAAGAACACAAAACAGGCAATCAGCGCACCGACCGCGAACAGGATCAATCCAAGGTAGAACGTTGGCGCTGCCATCATCGGAACGTATGAGGTCATCATGACGCTGGAACCACCCTGAAACACGGCGATGTTGTTCATGATCGCGCCGATCAACATCAATGCAAACGCTGCCCACGCCAGCTTCGGCGTGGCGATGCGGCATCGCAACAGTGTGGATGAGCAGAAATAGAGCACGGCGACTTCAAAGAAAATGATCCAGAAAATCAGCATATCAATGCCGTGTGCCGTCAGAACCATGTAGAAAGTGTCCGCCCCCAGCCAATGGACGGCGGGCCAGCGGGTGAGCACGACGCCAACGGCGAGTAGGCCGCCGACCAGCAAGGCAACGACGGCCGTGACCGCGTTGACCATCATTAATTTTTCGGCTTGTGCTTCGAATTGCAGCCCAGATCGGGGGCAGGTGCGATAAGTTGTTGTGTTTGACATGGCGCCCCTCGCTTACTTTACGTAAATACGGCCGACCATCGCGTGATGGCCAATGCCGCAGAACTCATTGCACACGACCGAATAAGTACCGACCTTATTCGGGGTGATGGTAACCACATGCTCGTAGCCTGGCACGATCTGGATGTTGATGTTGGCCGGCTGAAGTGAGAACCCGTGGTTGTAGTCCATCGAGGTGAGGTGAAGGCGATATGTTTTGTCCTTCTCCAGTTCGAGAATGGGCCAGAAACTCCACAGGCGAGCGATCATGTAGACATCGCTACCGGCAGGCGGGGCCACCACAGGAATGTTTTCAGCCGTCTCGGTGCGAACCGTGTACTTGTCCACAAACGCCTGGGTCTTGGCCGCGAACGTCTCGGGCGTCGTTTTGTAAGTCTCAGTGGACAAATTCTGTTTGCCATAGATATGCCAGCCAATCATCATGACAAACATGATCAGACACCAGATCAGCGAGATGACGATCCACGTTCCCTCAACTCGATCAAGCGGGTGCTTCCACCACAGTCGTTCCGCGGGCGGCAAAAGTGCGCTCATATTCGTTTCCTCTCAGTTTTTCAGTTGATCGTGAGGCTGTTTAGCGCTACTTGGCTAGCGGCACAGTGAGGATGTCGATGACGCCCCACAACGTATAAACCAGCATGGGAATCATCACGCCGAGAAAGAGCAGCAGGAATGGATTGTCGAGCAGTTGCTGCATCATCGGAATTGGCTCGTTCGGGTCGTCGACCGGGTGCGCGGAGGGCAGCGCAGAAGCGTTGGTTGAAACGTTGGTTTGATCGGGTTGCGACATGTCGGTCTCCTAAGGCTAATTCCCACCGGAAGCTGGCGTTTCTTGTGTTCAACACTCTAGGCAGATGACCCGCTGAATTACTTGATGTGCCTTAAGAAATACGCAGTTGCGTTATGATTTACTCCAGCCATGCAAGTCGGCTGCCCTTAATCGGCCACTACTAGGAACGCAATGAATACAAGCCATTCCCTCGCAGCGTCGTTGCCAACCGCTGCCACCCGCTCGGATGGGTCGCGCGCGATAGCCTTCTGGCTGCTACTTTGTTGTGCAATGGTGTTTGCCATCGTGGTGGTTGGCGGCGTGACGCGTCTCACCCATTCCGGGCTATCGATTGTCGAATGGCAGCCCATAGTCGGCACCATCCCGCCCTTGAACGACGCCGAGTGGCAAGCGGCATTTTCCAAATATCAGCAAACGCCAGAATTCAAATTGCGCAACTTTGACATGGGGGTCAGCGAGTTCAAGGGCATCTTCTGGTGGGAGTACATCCACCGCCTGTTGGGTCGTTTGATCGGTGTAGTGTTTTTATTGCCATTTCTGTACTTTCTCGCGCGCGGTCAGGCACGCGGCGCACTGGCATGGAAACTAGGCGGCATTTTCCTGCTAGGCGCATTGCAGGGTGCGATGGGGTGGTATATGGTCAAGAGCGGCTTGGTCGATGAGCCGCGGGTGAGTCACCTTCGGCTGACTGCACATCTGGGCCTTGCATTTGTCATTTTCGCGGCACAGCTATGGGTGGCGCTGGATTTGCTCCGGACGCGTCCCGCATCGTCAGATTCAGTGCTTTCCGCGCCGCGCCGATCACTTGCCCGACTCGCCAACGGCGTCGCGGTCTTGGTGTTCGTGATGGTGCTGTCCGGCGGCTTGGTGGCCGGTCTGCGCGCAGGGCTGGCCTACAACACATTTCCGCTGATGCACGGAAAGTTCATTCCGCCGGACATGTTTGTCCTCGACCCTTGGTATGCAAACTTCATCGGCAATATCGCGACCGTGCAGTTCGACCATCGGCTGATTGCGTGGTTGCTCCTGATACTGATCCCGGCGCTGTGGTGGCGCGTGATGCGGGCCGATGTCTCCGGGTTGGCCAGAACGGCGGCGCATCTCGTGCTGGGTGCCTTGGCGATTCAATTCACGCTTGGGGTAGCCACGTTGCTGTTATCGGTGCCCGTGGCGCTGGGGGTCGCACATCAGGGCGGTGCAATGGTGCTGTTCGGTGTCACCTTGTTGCTCGCGCATGAGTTGTCGTGAGTCAGTCCCATAGCGGGTCTGCTCGCCGAGCTCCGGCCCATTGCGTAACTGCCTAGCCGATGTTTGATTTCTACCCGCAAATAAAATGGATCCACGTTGCAATGATCGCCAGCAGCGGTGTCTTGTTTGCCCTGCGTGGCATGCTCATGCTGGCCGGATCGCGTGTGGGGATGTCCGCGCCAGTTCGCTATCTGAGCTACAGCATCGACAGCGGGTTATTGATATCCGCCCTGATGCTGGCCGCTTTGTTGCAGCAATATCCGTTTGTCCACCACTGGCTAACGGTCAAAGTGTTATTGCTGCTGGTTTACATCGTGCTTGGGTCATTTGCCTTGAAGCGCGGAAAGACCCTGCGCGTACGGGCAATCTGTTTGTTCCTTGCCGTGTTCACTTATGGTCTGATCATCAGTGTGGCGCTCACGCGGCGTCCGTTCGGGGAGCTGTTGGGGTAGCGAATCAAGTCTCAACGGTCGGTGAGGCCAGTCCGCGCCGCGCCGCCATCGCGCGTCCGAGTGCCGCTAGTTCGTCCTTCGACAAAAGCCGCGCTGCTAGAGGTGACAGGTCGCATTCTTCATGTGCGATATGCGCGGCATATTGACGTGAAAATTGTTCGCAAAGCGGGCGGTCCAGTGCCGCCGATTCCCCAGAGATCAAAGCCTCAAGCGCAGGACGCAACTGGCGCCAAGAGGATTCAATCTCGCAATGCTCAGCCAGTAAATGCGATATCAATTCGAATGTATGTGCCCGATCTGAAACGTCATCCGCAGCTCGCAGAATTCTCGGAAACAGGTCAACTTCCTCATCCGCGTGGTGAAGTGCTGCCACTTCGACAAAGGTGTTTAGGATGTTCGCTGCTGTCGCGCGCGCTTCGTCGTCAACGCTGCCAAGCGCTAGTTGGGCTTGGAGTTGCGCCAGTATCGCCAACTGACTTTCGATCTGTCGATGACACGCCGACAGCGCGGCTAACGGATCACCAAGGTCGATGGACATGCACAAGATTTTCATTCCGGGACGTTAGTCTGGGTTTGCGGTTGCATCCTTAAGCGATATCAAGAAAGTCGGCGAT
>JBCKPN010000054.1:0-12994 GCA_038901695.1 Usitatibacteraceae bacterium | reverse complement strand
GACTCAGGCAGCTCGACGGTTGAAGGAAGCGAAGAGTGTAACGCGTGCGCGGTTCATGGCATTAGCGGCGTCGAAGTCTGAGGTTTGTCTTGCCTGTGTCTGGAGATCATCAAGGGTGATGCTCTGGCGCAAGATTTTGATGCGCTTACTGGTGACGCCGAGGACGGCGGCGAGTTTTTCGAGCGGCGTCATGACCAAGTGGTGTGGATAACTTTTTTGGCACTTGCCTTTTTCGTCGAGCGTTTCGACGGCGCGGCGCAACAAGTGTGTAGTCGCGGGTTCGGACAGGCAGCCGTGGGCTTTGTCGACCTCGGCGAGCAGTGCGATATCGGCGGGCTCGAAGCGGCGCGCAAAGGGCTTGGCAGGAACGCTGATAGCGTTTGACCAAAGGCCGCCCCGGATCGGTAGCGACTTGCCGAACCAAGCGCTTGACCTGGACCGCGCTGTAGCCGGTCAGGCGCTGCAGGTAGCGCAGGATGAGGCTCTTGTCGCCGCGTCCGAGGGGCGGTAGGCGAACCGGCGCACGACTTCAGCGATGACGTCATAGCGGGCGTGATCGCGTTCTTTGGCGACACCATCGGTAATGACAAACTGGACATCGAGGGTACCGGAGAGAAAGCTACGAACCTGCTCGATATTCTTGATTCTGGAAACATTCATGTCGATCACCATGCGCGATGATCGAGCAACCTGGTTCCCTGCCCACCGCTAACAACGAGATTCAGTATCAAACCTCGTTGGATAAGACTCGGACTGTCGGCTGTCGGGCTTTCGGAGTACGATAGCGGACGCATTTATCGGAACCCACGCCATGTCACACGCCGCCGCCGCACCAGCCCGCCCCGCCCCTGCCGCCGCCGCACCACCCACACCGGTGGTCGCCGCGGTTGATCTGGTTATCCAAACCGCCGAACGACTCTACGTCGAGCTCGTCTCGGGTGCCGTGGTCATCGGCCAAAACTCAGCTAAGTTGCCGGTGGACGCCAAAAGTCTCGCCAACATGAGCTTTGAGTTAGCCAAGGCGTTTCACGAAGTAGAAGTCAGCCGACGCGCCAAAGTGGTGCTCACGGAAGCCACCTTTGACGCCAACATGTGCGATTTCGACGCGTGGAACACGACCGCGACGACCAAGCCTGCATAAGGTGCATCGCTCCGGGCGGCGATTAGCAGGTCATTAGCAGGTTAGTAAACTCGCCTATCGGCGGGTGATTTCAACGACAAGTGCCTGAAACAGCGCGCCAACGCTGGTGTTTGGCCATTTAGGAACCAACGAGAACAACGCGTCGCGGTCGCTACCACTGGGACTCCGTGCCGATCTCCCATCA
The DNA here is from genome assembly GCA_038901695.1 of Usitatibacteraceae bacterium. Taxonomy (GTDB): domain Bacteria; phylum Pseudomonadota; class Gammaproteobacteria; order Burkholderiales; family Usitatibacteraceae; genus UKL13-2. The sequence continues at coordinate 11,669 of JBCKPN010000054.1, read as the reverse complement.
GTTCCCGGTCGCGTCGGAGCGTTCAAAATCTTTTTCACAGACAATTTTTAACTAGTAGTACAATACGCTGTGACTATTTGCAGTGTGGGCAGTCGCCCAATCACATTGATATTAGGAAAAGATAATGGCAACAGGTACAGTAAAGTGGTTCAACGACGCAAAAGGTTTTGGTTTCGTCACTCCTGACGAACCCGGCGACGATTTGTTCGTGCATTTCTCCGCAATTCAGTCGAGTGGTTTCAAGACACTAGCCGAAAACCAGAAAGTCTCGTTTGACGTGACCACTGGCCCTAAGGGCAAGCAAGCGACCAACATTCAACCTATCTAGGTTGTCGACGTACTGAATTTAAAAACCCCGGCTTGCCGGGGTTTTTTTCGTTCAACGCCCACCGTTGATTGCGATCAGCCGGTCGTTTGTAACCATCGAGTCAGAAATTGCAAGCCCTTGGTGCCGCTACAGGCATCCTCGGCAATCGAGCCTCCCTTCGGGTCGTAAATCGCCACGTGTGTCGTGTGGTACACGCCGATGCGTTTGTACTCGGCTTTGATAGACGCGTAGATCGGTTCGCACTGCGCGAACTGCGCCGCATTCATCGCACCGACACACTGCGGCGGCGGCGCTGGCAAGTGGATGATCTTGATTTGCACATCGGCGCGCGCGTTGGCGAGGCGTTCGAGCAGCGGTTCGAATTGCCGACACGCGGGGCAATTTTCAGCTGAGAAACTCAGCACGCTGTAGGCGTCACTCGCCGCCTCGTCACGCAGCTGTTTCAGTGTGCCAATCTTATCGCTCGTGACATTGATAATCCTGCCGTCGTTCCGATAGCCGACCGGCAACAGCGCCTCCGGCGCAGGCGCTCTTGGCTACCACAGATAGGCCGCAATCGACGCGGCCGCAATGACGATCCATTTGTTCATCTGAACTCCCAATCAGCGGGCCAGCGCGACGCTGCCACCTGAGATGCTATCGGCTCAAGCTGGCGCAACTGTTGCCCAGTTATTGGTCGATGGTCTGCTTGTAGCGCTGCCGCGCCTCTTCTTCCTTGATGACATCCGTGATTTCACGGATCACGCCGCGCACATCGGCCGCCTTTTTATTGCGCCGGAAGCGCCCGGTGAGCATCGTCTCCGGCGTGAGTTTTCCCGCTTTGTAAATAGACCAGATTTCGCCGCCGTAGTCGGTGGTCAACAAGTCGGGGGCGAAGCGCCCAAACCAGATTGCCAAATTGAGAATGTCTCGCTCGAGCAGTCGCTCCGCGCTGTTATTGCCCGCCGCGTCGACCGCTTGCGGCAAGTCAATGATGACGGGGCCCTCGCCGCTCACCAGCACGTTGTACTCGGACAGGTCACCGTGAATGATGCCAGCACACAGCATCAGTACCACCTGACGAATCAAAAACGCGTGGTACTCAAGCGCTTTGCTTGCAGTTAGTTCCACATCGTTTAGGCGCGGTGCCGCGTTGCCCTCGGCGTCGGTGATGAGTTCCATCAAGAGCACGCCATTCAGAAAGTTGTACGCCGCGGGCACCCGCACCCCGACTGCGGCGAGGCGGTAGAGCGCATCGACTTCGGCGTTTTGCCACGCGTCTTCCATTTGTGCGCGACCATAGCGCGAGCCTTTGTCCATGGCGCGTGCGCGGCGACTGTTCTTGACGCGGCGACCCTCGGTGTATTGCACCGCCTGTTTGAAGCTACGCTTGTTAGCTTCTTTGTACACTTTTGCGCAGCGAATGTCGTCTCCGCAACGCACCACATACACGGTCGCCTCCTTGCCGCTCATGAGTTGACGAATGACATCGTCAATCAGCCCTTCTTCGAGCAGTGGTTGTAAGCGGACAGGGATTTTCATGCGCGTGTCAGACTGAAGCGGTCGGCATAAACAGCTTGTCGTAGGCGGCCAGCAGTGTCTGATGCATGGCGCTACCTTGCATATCCGCACCGAGCGCCTCAAGACCAAAGTATTTTTCGCGACCATCAAGTAGCGCCTCGGCCTGCGTAACGGCGACCTCGCCATACAACATCACCATTGAGCGCCGATAGTCGCTCTTGTCATCAACGTTCAACATGCTTTCGATAGCGCGATAGACCAAGCGCCGCTGCGGCGACATGTCGGCGAAGTGATGAATCCAATCGCAGCCCTCGAGTATGGCGTCTTGGTCGCCAATGGCCAGCGCCAGCAGCGTCTTCAGTTCGCCAATGCGAAGTTGTTTCCATACTGTGTTGTCCGGAACGGCCAAGCCGAGGATTTCCCACAGCGGACGATCATCGCCCATGTTGGTGGTTTGCAAATCGACCAGCAGTTCCGCCACCTCGGTGTCGCTGAGGTCATGCAAGCGAACCAATGCCGGACGGATGGCATTGCCGACAGAATTGTTTTCCCATTCCAGATCTTCGACCGGATAAATCTCCGACATGCCCGGCACCAGAATGCGACAGCTGTAGGCCCCCTGCTCGCTGAAGTCGGCGATGTAAATGTCCTTGCCCTCACCGTGAATGGCATCGACCAACCACTGATAGTCCTCCTCAGTCGTGGTGCTGAAATTCCAATCGGCAAAGGCGAAGTCAGGCGTGTCGCGCATGAAGTTCCAACTGATTACGCCGCTCGAATCGACAAAGTGAATCTCAAGATTGTTGACGGCATTGATTTCTTCCATATCAAAACCGGGCTCGGGAAAGCCCTCCAATGCATCGAGCCTGCGACCTTGCAGCAGTTCGGTCATGGCACGTTCGAGCGCAATTTCAAAACGCGGGTGTGCGCCGTAACTCGAAAATACGCCCTGATCCTTCGGATGCACCAGCGTCACATTCATCACCGGATACATTCCGCCTAGCGAGGCGTCCTTGACCAGAATGCCAAAGCCCGCCGCGCGCAGACCGTCGATACCAGCGCGAATGTTGGGGAAGCGCGAAATCACATCATCCGGCACCTCGGGAAGACTCAGCCCTTCGCGGATGACGCGGTATTTCACATAGCGTTCAAAAATCTCCGACAGCGCCTGCGTGCGCGCTTCCATCAATGTGTTGCCTGCGGCCATGCCGTTACTCACATACAGGTTGCCGATGATATTGACTGGCATGAACGTGATGGCACTGTCCTTGAGTCGCGTGTAGGGCAGCGTGCAAATGCCGCGACCAACGTTGCCGGAATTGAGATCGACCAGCACCTCGCCGTCGATTTCGCCGTCCGGGTTGTAGAACGCGTGTAACTCGGCGTTCAACATGGCCGACGGCCACTTGCCGCCCGTTTCTGGCAAAAACCACTTCTCTTGCGGGTAGTGCACAAAGGTGCGATTGGCGCGCGTTTGACCCAGATAAAAGTGCGTCCAGAAATAGTGTGTGCCGAGGCGCTCAAAAAATTCACCATAGGCACTGGCGCGTGCGGCGAGTTCGGTCGCGCCCTTGCCATTCGAAAACAGCATCGGGCAATCGTGGTCTTTCATGTGCGTCGACCAGATGCCGTCGACTTCGTGCAGCAAGGAGGATTCGTCGAGCACAAAGCCACGTGCCGCGAGTTTGGCCTGCATGGTGGCAATGGTCGACTCAAGCGAGGCGTCTTTGCCTGCGATATAGGTGTTGGTGGTCATGGGAATGGTCAAAGTTGTGGCGCGTCAACGTGACGCGCGAGAGGCGCGACGGTGCCAAGCACGAGCGGCATCGCGGGGGATGGGCGAGAGTACCCTGATTTGAGAGCACGTCAGCCACATCTGGAAAAAATACCAAAACCCCAGACCGGGTGCGCACTTTGGGGCATTTATGGCTGGAAACACCCGCCGACTGGCGACTTTGACTTACGGATGTCGCGCCTTTGACGCGACAATCGGTATTCAGCGCACGTCCGAGCCCGTTGCACTGCTCAGGCGCACCGACGTTGGCGGCGTCACCGTGCCATCCTTGCAGACGTGACAACAAGTCGGGCAATCTCTGATGCCGCGTTCACCCACGCCTGCGCTGACGGTGCCAGTGCGGGTATTGCGCTGTCCGCCAATGACTTCGCCGGACACGCTTTGCACCGTCAACCACGCGCCCCAGCAAATCGGTTCCCCTTCGTCGCATGAGACTTTCAGTTGCTGCACGGCCGAATCCGGACGCAGCGAATAGGCCTTGGTTCTGGCCGGCCACTGTCGCAAGGATTCGCCACGCGAAAAAAGTTTCAGATTAAGTGCGCGCTCGGTGCCGTTGACAAACTGAAACGTCATCTCTGCGGCACCCACCGCCGTCGCGCTGGTGAAGAAAAGTAGCGTGGCGAATAAACATACGGCGCGGCGTAGTTGAGTCATGTCGGGGTCTCAATGTTTGGGCGATGCTGCAGTCTATTCTGCGGGGGCCACACGCCGCAAGTCAGCGCGACGGCGTTGGATCAGCCACACGAGGGCGACGGCGACGATCAGCAAGCACGGAATCGCCGCGTAATTGAGCAACGCCCAACCATTTGCCTTGAGCAGTAAGCCCGCACTGAACGACGCAATGGCCGTGGTGCTGAACACCAGTAAATCGTGTAGCCCTTGTGCGTTGGCTTTTTCGGCGGGCGCATAGGACTCCGTTAATAACGTTGAGCCGCCGACAAACATGAAATTCCAGCCCAACCCGAGTAGCACCAGCGACCACCAGAAGTGCGCGACACTGACGCCCGACAGCGCCACCACGACGCACGCGGCCATCGCAATGACACCACACAGCATGATGTAGAGCACGCCAAAGCGCTTAATCAGGTTGCCGGTAAAAAACGACGGCGCAAACATGGCGATGGCGTGCGCGGAAATCACGTGCGCCGCATCGCCGTACGGATGACCACAGACGCCCATGGCAAGTGGTGTTGCCGTCATTAACAAACTCATCACCCCGTACCCGAGCGCACTGGTGAGCGTGGCAACCATGAACACCGGCTGCACGGCAATCGCCATGATACGCCGCGGCGCGGCAGTGGTAATTTCCGCGCTAGATGTAGGCATGCGCAGCCATACCAGCAACACCGCAGTCAACACGCAAAACACCATGAGCGAAGCGTACGAGGCCAAAAATTCGGTCGCCGCCAAGTGCCGCGTCCATGTCGAGAGTGCGGGCCCCGCGATCCCGCCGACCAGCCCACCTGCTACCACCAACGAAATGGCATTGGCCTTGAAATCCGCGCTCGCCGCATCGGCCGCCGCGAAGCGATAGAACTGACCGAACGCGCCGTAGATGCCGAGCACGAACGTACCCAGACACAGCAGCGCCATGTTTTGCATGTAAACACCGAGCGTGGCGATCGCCGCGCCGATGACACCACACAGCGCGCCGACCAAAAATCCATCGCGCCGACCAATTTTTTGCATCAAGCGTGACGCTGGCAGCGCGAGCAGTGCAGTGCCGATGACCTGCGCGGTCACGGGCAAGGTCGCAAACGATTTATCCGCAGCGAGTTGATAACCAACCAGGCCGTTCAACGCAATCAGCGTCACGTTGTTGGTGAACAATAGCGCTTGCGCGATCGACAACAGCGCCAGATTACGAGTTTGAAGTGGGGCGGTGGACAAACCAGACTTTCAGCCAGACGAAGCCCGCATGATAGCGGAGCCTTGGTGACGGATGACGTTTGTGGTTACGTTTGTGGTTACTGCTTTAGTTGCGCTGCGACTGCATGTACGCGACCAATTGATCCAGCGCAGTTCCCCAGCCTGTTTCGAAGCCCATCGCTTCATGTTGCTTGCGTCCCGCCTCATTGCTGTGCATCACTCGTGCGCTGTACGACGTGCCGCCGCCGTGCGGCTGCATGGACACGATGGCGTGTGAATTTAAATTCGGCGGATGAGTTCGGGGCCAACGAGATCGGCCGAAAACCGGGAGCCAGCGCGTTGGTCCACACCAACCGGCGGTTCGGCAAGCGTTCGAGAACAGCCGATGCCCGGAAAATTCTTGCCCTCCGGCGACTGCATTACGATCCGAAAACTGCCGCCCAGCCGCAAGTCGGTTTGTGCTTCGATGGTCTTCCACGGCGTTGGCGTAAACCAGTGCACGATGTGTTCTGGCATGATCCACGCATCCCACACCATTTCTGGCGACACATCGACCACGCGCGTCAATTCAAGGTCGACGCTAGCATCGAACCGCATGTTGATCGGCACGAAAGTTAAGGACATCAGCGTTTGCTCCTGACTATATCGACGCAATATCACAAACGCGCCGATTGGCGCGGCGCTTTGGCCGAAAATGCTTGAAACGGCAGTCTGGACGCGGGGTCTTGAAAATGGTGCCGCGCACGACCGTATTGGCGCGTTACAACGGCGTGGATCCGGTCGCGACCGGCTTGGTGCGACGCGGTTGGTTGACCCAGATGACGGTCACGCCGCTCCGTTGTGCCCACGTGTCGATGAGATGAATCTTCTGGTGGTCAATTTCTTGTTCCCCGCCCCAGCCGAGCCAAGATGCGCATCCCGACAACCCCGTTGCGGACAAGAGTGCTGCGGCGATCAGCGACACCCTACCAACATTTCCAGTGATTTTCATTCGCGCCTCCTGCGTGGGCAATGCACAAACACGCCGCTGGCGATGGCCAAACGGTGTATGTACGTTACGCCTCATCGATGCGGCTGGCAAGAATCGGCGCTGTCTCAGCGCTTGCTCGAGATGTAGACATCGATCACGCGCTCGAGCACGGTCAGGGGCATGGCCCCATTTTTCAGAATCTGATCGTGGAATTCGCGGATGTCGAATCGTGCGCCGAGCGCTTGCTGGGCCCGCTCACGCAATTCCAGAATTTTCAGCATGCCGACCTTATACGCCAGCGCCTGACCGGGCATCACCAGATAGCGCTCAATTTCGGTCACGACTTCGCCTTCCGGCATGCCCGTGTTGGCCTTCATATAGTCGATCGCTTGCTCGCGCGTCCAGCGCTTGGCGTGCATGCCGGTATCGACCACCAGCCGCACGGCGCGAAACATTTCATCGCGTAAGCGGCCCAGATTATCCAGCGGTGCCTGCTGATAGCCCGCCTCCCACGCCAATTGTTCCGCATACAGCGCCCAGCCCTCGGCGTAGGCGGTGAACGGGATCACGCTACGAAAAATCGGCAGACCCTTCAACTCCTGCGCGATGGAAATCTGCATGTGATGTCCGGGAACCGCTTCGTGATAGGCGAGTGTGCGCATGGTGAATTTGGGCTGCTCGGCCAAGTCGCGCAGGTTGGCGTAGAACACGCCCGGACGCGAGCCGTCGAGCGGCGGCGCGTTGTAATACGCCCCGGGTGCCGTCTTTTCGGTGAACACGGGAACGCGCTTGACCTCCACCAGAGCCTTGGGTCGGGTGGCGAAGTAAGCGTCGAGGCCCTTGGTGATCTCATCAATAATCGCCTGATAGTCCTTGAGAATTTGCGCGCGACCCGCGTCACTATCCGCATAAATCTGCGACGGCGATTTAGCCATCGCCTGCATGCGTTCGGCGCGCGTGCCTTTGGTAAATCCGGTCGCCGTCAGAATCGCATCCATCTCCGCGCCAATGCGAGCCACCTCGGCCAAACCGGTCTTGTGAATATCGTCCGCATTGAGCGTGCTCGTGGTTTGCGACTCGACCATGTACTGATAGAACTTGTCACCATCCGGCAGCGCCCACACACCATCATTGCGCGTGGCTTTGGCGCGCAGCGTTTCGATATACGCCGCGAGTTTCTGGTACGGCGGAATCACGTGCTGCTTGATGCCGTCTTCCACTCGAGCCTGCAATGCGGCGCGCGGCGCGGCGTCCATTTTCTCGAGAGGAATCTTGTCGAGTTTTTCCTTGAAGGCCACCGCGATCGGATTGCCCTTTGCCCCCGTGCCGACAAAGCCGTTGATCTGCTCCATCACTTTTTCGACCACGAATTTCGGCGGGATGATGTGTTTGGCCTCCCGCAACTTGATGCTGTCGATCACCTGATCGATAGTGCGCGGGAACTCGCCGATGCGCGCGATGTAGTGTTCAGCGTCCGTCACATTATTGACCTGCTGCGTCTCCGCCAGCAGATTCGGCAGACCACTTTGCACGCCGAACATCTGGTTCACCGGATAATTGTGAAACCGCCATGGCTCGCCCTTGACGCCATTGCCGAGAAAGTAGTGCAGGATGTCGTAGGAAATCCTGTCCTGTCCCGCCGCCTTTGTCATGTTGCCGTTTGCGTCGTAGCTCGACAGCATCGCAAAATTTTGTTTGAGCTTTGCGAATTGTTGATCCTCGTGCGCGAGCGAGCGGTCCGTCAGCTTGGCGTTGTGCGAGCGAATGCCGACTTGTTCGAGCAAGCGAAGTTGCGTCAATAACTCCGGGTTCTCCAGCGCGAATTGCAGGAACGCGCGCGCGTAAAACCAATTGATGGACAAAGGCCTAGCGTACCAAGTGTGCGCCAGCAGCGCACCGCCGAGCACGGCCGCCGTGAACACCATGATGCCGGTCCATTTAAAAAATCGCTGCATGCCACACTCCGGGGCGAGAAAGGGAAAATGAAAAGTCTAGCACCCGCCGCATGCGTTGCAACATACAAGTGCGCGTGAACAAATTGGTAAACTCTAGTATCGACGGGCGTTTTCACGGCTTTTTGCCTGAAACGGCAGGCGGGTCGGGCAGTTTCCGTTTTATTCCTAACGCTCGCCATGACGCGCGATCAGTCAGCCGCCTTCACCTTGAGGCTGCGACTCCACTCCGCAATCGTCGAATAGACGACATCCTCCTTGCCGCCAAACACGTGCGCACTTCCGGGATTGCAGTTTCGGATGCCGCTCAACGCATCGAGGCGCGGCTGCCGTGCATCGTCAATGGCGACGAAGTCGTAACGCTTGGCCAACGGTTCGATGTCGCGTAACGGAAGACAGCTATCGCGCACATGGTGCATCACCAGCACCGGCACCCGGGCCTCACGCAGCGGCTGCATGGTGTCGTCGGCCAAGGCCTCGGGTGCTGTGGACATCACCACCACACCGTGCAACTTCGGCGCGCCGCGCCGCACCACGGCGGCAGCCACGCGCGTAACCGAATAGCCGCCAGCACTCATGCCAATCAAGCTGATGCGCGCCTTCGGGAAGCGCAACGCCAACGCGTCGATCACCGCACCGCCATCGCCCACGTGTGCGGCACCCATACGCCAGGCAAGCGAAACGCCATTCGGATGGTCGCTCGGCAAGCCGACCGCCACCGCCATGCCGAGCTTTTCGGCGAGCAGGCCCATGGTCGATGGGTTGGCGCGATGTTCACTCAAACCTGATCTTGCGTCGCGCACCTTGCCGTCAGCCCCCGGAAAAAAGATAGCGATGTCGGTTGGCAACGCGGGCGCAGCGTCCTTGTTTGCCACCGCGCGTGCGATGAGTACCTTCACTGTGACATCACCGCGGCTTTTGATGGCCTCATCGGTTTCGCGCCAAGCCGCTTGACTGGACTGTGCCGCCAACAGACCCAGCACACCACAGAATGTCCGTGCCGCAAAACCAGCGTGCCGCTTCATGGCTTGGCCGCATCCCGCGCCACCCACCGATACAGCAAGCCGCCGGTGTAAAACGTGACGCCGATGACCACCAGTCCGACGATGCGCGCCATCGGTTCGGCGTCGCGCAAATCGACCAGCATGACTTTGATCGCGGTGGCACCGAACACCACAAGAGAAGACTGCGCGAGCAGCTTGTCCTTGGATTGCCACGCGAGCACCAGACAGCCGACTGCGATCAGCCCCCACACGCCCGAGACGATAATCGGTTCGTTGATCAGTCGCATGGCTGCGGCCACGGCACTCACGTGACCCATGTACAGCAGCAGCCCCTCGAACCGGCCGAATGTGTTGCGCTGCTGGCCGAACCAGTAGCCCAGATAGAGCAACAACGCGTAGGCAACGGGGAGCCAGTCACGGCCCACGACGTTGTCCATGCCGGTATCGAAAACAATGCACAGATAGTGGGCGACAAAGAAAATGCCAACGGCCAGCCAGATCGGCCAGCGCGCACCGATGCCGTCCTCGCGCAATGTGGCAGCCACCGCAAGGGGAACGACCAGCAACGCTACCCACGGTGCCCACGCACTGGGAACGGACTCGACAAAGCCAGCGTGGAATAGCACCAGCGCGGCATAGCACCACAGCAACAACTCGCCCCCCGGAAGATTGCGCTGCAAACGGGCACGCGCCAGCGCATACAGCGCTGCCACCACGCCAAGGCTCGCCACCGCAATCCACGGTGCCAGCGCGCGCAGGTGCTCATTGAGCACGTGATACTGCAAAAAATAAAACAGCAACAGCGGTGGCAAATGCGCCAACGCGTTGGCTTTGGTTAAGGGCGAATCATGTCGCATCGAAAACCACGCCGTCGCCGCCCCGAAGATGGCGAACTGCACCGCCTGAAACACCAGCACCGCGACCCACTGCTCACGCAAGCTATGCAGCGCAACCACATCAAAGCCAATGAGCGCCAGATAGAGCGCTAGCAGATAGATTGCGCGACGTCCGCACCAGACCGCAAACACGCAAAAGACAATGCTCCATACCGAGAAGTACAACGCAAGGTCAGTGAGCGAACCGGGTGCTTTTGAGAGCAGCAGCGGTGCCGAGTATGAACCGACCACCGCCAGCAGTGCGTACAGATCACTTTCGAATATTCGGCACAGCCATAGCGATAGCGCGCAAACCATGATCACCATCACGAAGGCGCTCTTCAGCGTGATGATCGCGTAGTAGAGATGTGCGCCATAAACCGTCATGAACAGAATGGCGACCCCAGCGGCGGGCAACAGCCCCGCGTAACGACGGTTACTGTCTCGCAGCAGAAAACCTGTGCCCACCAGCGCCAAACCAAAAATAGCGGCAAAGCCCAACTGGCGCGCGGGCGTCAACCAGCCGCTATCGACACCCAAACGGATCAGGTAGCTTGCCGCCAGTACCAACGCGAAGGCACCACCCCAGCCGAGGATATTGCTGGCCGCGGATGAGGGCTCGGTCGGCGTGGCTGCGACGGAATCGGCTGCCACAACATTCGCAACGGAAGCAGCGGCGACATCCCGCGTACCTGCGGGCAGCGTCTCGGCATCGGCTGGCCTAGCCACGCCGCTTGCCGACAGGCGCGCTTCGATTCTAAACAGCCTGCCTTCGATCGCTGACAGCCGTGCCTCATGATCGGTCGGATTCATGCACTCTCCGTGTGTCATTCGTGTCGTGCCGTGGGGTCACGGATCGATGGTAAAACCAACTGCGGTCAAGGCGTTGATTATTGCAGACAGAATACTATTGCGTTGGCTCAGCAAAAGCTAAGATCCTTTCTCTCTAGGAGACGTTGCATGAGTGTTCGACAATTTGTTCGCGTGACTTGTAGCCTGCTACTCGGCACGGTGCTGAGTGCTGTGGTGGTAAGTGCTACGGCGCAAGACGCGCCGCCACCGGTGTCACCGCAAGCCGTTCAGGCCCTGCAAAAAATTAACCAGCTTCCGCGCGTGAAAGCAGCACTGGCGGCCATCGAGCGCGATGACGCACTGACGTTTCGCGATCAAATTGCGCTGACCGAAATTCCGGCCCCGCCATTCAAGGAAGCCGTGCGTGCCGCCGAATACTTGAAACGTATGCGCGCCCTCGGCCTCGATGCGCGAATGGACAGCGAAGGTAATGTGATCGGCGTGCGCAAAGGTCAGGCGCATCGGCCGTCACATGCTCCGCGCTTGGTCCTTGCGGCGCACCTCGACACGGTATTTCCTGAAGG
>JBCKPN010000053.1:0-13658 GCA_038901695.1 Usitatibacteraceae bacterium | reverse complement strand
AACCAGGTGGTGATGCTTGCGGCATCCAGCGCGGCTTTCAGTTTTTGCACGGCGACCAAATCTTCGCGCGCATAGCTGATGAACACGGCGTTATCCGGCATGTCGCGTTGCGGTGGCAAGAAGCGCTGTGGGTTGCCGTTCATCGGCAAAATGTCGGCCGACCTGCGCCGCGCCGTCCAGCGGCGATGCAGTTCATCGACAAAGTGTTCCGCGCCGGAATACACACGGGTGCGCACGCTGACTTGTTGCAAGAACGCCATGAGACGCTCATCGCTGCTGCTGTGATCATCTGCCAGCACTTCGCCAACCTCGCGCGGGTCGGATAGCCGGTGGCGCTTGGCCATGCGCAAAAACAGGCGCGCCAGCCAGTTCGAAAAATTGCTGCCGATCAACAAGATGTGATTGTGCTCCAGTTCGTAGAACAGTTTTTCCGGTGTCAGATGCTCGCGCTGCAAGGCGCAGATGAATTCGAGCATGTCCTCATCAGACACCACGTAGGTGGGTGAAGCCGAACATTTGCCGAGTAAGTGGTACACCACGGGGCGCTGCAACTGCTCGCGCTCGGCGGGGATGTCGGTGACGCGATTGGGTGTATAGCTGATGACCTCAGTCGATTGCGCTCCACCAAAGCGCTGGTTGTTGATGGCTTGTTCGAGAAACGAATCGAACGTGGTGGTGACAAACAAATCGAAGTCCGTAATCTCGGCGAGTTGCTTCAAGGCCTTCGGTGGCGCAAAGGTGATGTCGCGCAGGATGCTGCGAATACGCGTGTAGGTGTCTTCACGGCGGCCGCGGGCAGACAAAAACCAGCACACCACGTCGTTCAAGGTATAGGGCTGGGGCAGCTGTTGGGTATCGACGCCGAGCTTTTCGGCCAGTTTGTCGGCCAGCCAATCGTAGAACAAGCGCGGGCCACTTTCGGTCTCGACCTTGAGCAGTTCGGGGCCGATGATCGGGATGACGCGCCGCTCTTCGATGAAATTGAGCAGGTCGTCCCACGCGTTGTCGTCGAAACTCGACGCGGGCAATTCGAGGGGGTGGACATTGCTCATGCGAGCCTCCCCCGCACCGACACAGACACAGACAAATCGAACCAGTCGATCAACATCGATTGCTCTCCCTTATTGTGATGCGTCATCGGTCGGGCCGCGTTTGCGGACTCGCCCAAACGTTGTGGGGGACTATATCGTCGTGATGCGGTTGAGGCAACCAATGTCAGCCCGGATGGAGGCGACGCCGCAATCCGGGGCAAGCGAAGGCTCGATCACGCTCCCGCAATACGCGTCGCTGCTTGCGGGTTACAGAAGCGGCGACAAAACACCAGCATCCATGCGCGTTTTCAGGAAAAAATGGCTGAAAACGACCGTGCTTGCTAGAGTTTGTTAATCCAACCAGCCTTTGCGTTTGAAGTACGCAAACGGCACCAGCACCGAGACCAACATCAGGGCGATCGCAAACGGGTAGCCGTAATCCCAATTGAGTTCGGGAAACCAGCCTTTGAAGTTCATGCCGTAGATCGACGCGATCAAGGTCGGTGGCAGCATCGCGACCGCAGCGACCGAAAAAATCTTGATGACCTTGTTCTGATTGATATTGATGAAGCCGACCGTCGCATCCATCAGGAAGTTAATTTTGTCGAACAGGAATGCGGTGTGACCGTCGAGTGAGTCGATATCGCGCAGGATCTGCCGCGCTTCTTCGACCTGATCGCCGTCGAGCAATTTTTGTCGCATCAAAAACGATACCGCGCGGCGCGTGTCCATGACATTGCGGCGAATGCGACCGTTCAGGTCTTCTTCGGCCGCGACGCGCGCCAGCACTTTGCTCGCCTCGGCGTCGGTCATTTTTTCGGTGAGCACGGAAGCGGAAATTTTTTTGAGTTCCGCATAAACACCTTCGAGCGCGTCGGCCGAGTATTCGGCGTCCGTGGCATACAGATCGAGCAGCACTTCGCGCGCGTCCTCGATGTAGCCGGGACGTGTACGCGCGCGCATGCGCACCAGCCGAAATACCGGCAGGTCTTCCATGTGCAGGCTAAACAGCGTGTTGCCCTTGAGGATGAAGGCGACCGATACGTCGCGCGAGTCGTCGTCGACTTCAAGCAGAAAATCAGAGCGCAGATTCAATTCACCCGCGTCGCCCTCAAAAAAGCGCGCAGACGCTTCAAGATCCGCCATGTCTTCGGTGGTCGGCAGCTCAAGTTGATAGAGCGTTTTTATCCACGCACGTTCGGTTTCAGTCGGCGAGTCAAGATCAATCCAGATTGGATCTGAATTCTTGAGATCGTCAATCGAATCAACCTGCAGCTGGTTGAGGCGACGATTGTTGATGATGAAGACGTTGAGCACGGGCGTTTGCTTTCAGAAAGTGGCGCGATTGTATTGCATTCGCGTGCGATTAGGGCGGTGCTGCCCCGGAATTCGCTGCGCTGCTTCCGGGCTACGGTTGACCGAGGAAAAAATAGAAAACCGAGCCGCGATCACGTGCGCGGCCGTAGCCCAAGTAGAGCGGGCCGATTGCGGTGTCGGCACCCAAGAACAGACCCATTGACGAGCGCGGCTTGGCCGCGCTGGTCAATGGGAGGGAGTGGTCACTGATCTTGCCGACTTCTGCCGAGACGCCGGCGAACACGCGGCTGGCGAGCACCGTTTGCGGCACGGGTAGGCGCTGGTAGTAACTCAGGCGCGCGAACCGCACCTGGTCACCGAGCAGTTCGCCCGGACGATAGCCCGACAGTTGCAAGAATCCGCCCAGCGAGAATTGATCGAACACCGGCAGCGCATCGCCGAAGGCGCGACCGTAGCGAGCCGCCAAACTGATGGTGTGGCGACCGAACGAGAGCTGATCGCCGTAGTTGGCCTCGACGCGACGATAGTTGCTGGTGGCATTGAGCGAACTCATGCTGGCCAGATAGTTGAGGCTCAGCGTGCGCCCTTCGCGCGGAAAGTTAGGGTCGTCGAGGTTGTCGTAAATGGTGCGAAACCGCAGACCGCCTTGCTTGACTCTGAAATTCGGAAACAAGCTATCCGGCCCAATGGCCACGGTCGCGCTTTCACGGCCGCCGAAGATCCCCAGCCGCGCGATCGCGTTGCGACTGATATCGGCACCAAGGTCAACGCTATAGGTCGATGCGCCGACGTCATATTGCACGAATCGTTTGCCCTCGAAGTAAACATCGATCGGTCGGCGTGTGAATTCGACGCCCGGCGAAATGTTGACCACACCGCCGACGCCAAACGGCTGGAAGAACGTGGAAGCGAATCGCCGGTCGCGCCCGATTTGCAGGTCATTGCGCCATTCGGCACCGGCCGCGTTGAATTGCGTTTGCTGCGAACGAATCAACAGATTGAAACGTCCATCACTGATGGTGTCGGCGGCCACCGAAAGTCCGACACGCAAGTAGTTTGGTCCCCACGGTTTTTCGCGCGCATTGATGCGTAGTACCTGCAATTGGCCGTCGTTGAGCAACGAATAATTGACGCGCTCAAAGTAGCCGGTGCCAAACACGCGACTGATGCCCGCGTCGAGCTGTTTGAAATTTACCGGGTCGCCCGCCTTGATGCCGAGCGTGCGTTGCAACTCGACTGCACTGGCGCGTTCGAGGCCCACCACTTGAACGCGGTCGATGTTCTTGCCCTCGAACACTGGGCGACCGCGACGCGCGAGCAAGCGGCCCTGATGGCGCGCGTAGGCGGCCTCGCTGACACCAAGGCCGGCCAGCAGTGACCCGATCTGGCGCGCAGCGTCCATGCCGATTTTGATGGTCTCGGCCACGCGCGTGAATTCGGTTGAGCTGATGGCGTCCAACGCGGGTGTGATCAATACATCGGTGGATTTGAGGGATTCAATCGAGGCGCGAACATTCTGCTCGGTCAGGATGTTGATCATTTGCAGCGACACCCCCAGCACGGAACGCAATTCATCGCGCTTTAGCAAGCCCGAGCCGATGTTGACTGCAATGACAATGTCAGCACCCAATTCGCGCGCCACATCGATCGGAAGATTGCGCGTCAGGCCGCCATCGAGAAAAATGCGACCATGGATTTCAAACGGTGCAACCGCGCCGGGGACTGACATCGATGCGCGCATGGCATCCGCAAGTCGCCCCTGTTTGAACACAAATAATTTTCCGGTTTCGGCGTCGGTGGCGATGGCGCGATAGCGAATCGGTAGCAGGTCGAAATCCACACTACCCGGTGCAAAGCGCGTGATCTTGGAAAAAAAGCCGTCGAGCTTTTGGCCACTGATGGCACCGGCTGGCAGGCGCAACGAGTAATCCTTGACGCCCACTTCCAGTTTCAGCAGTCGCACCTGGTCTTCTTCCTTGCGCAGGAAGCTGCGATCTTCACGCGGGCTGGAGTCGTTGAAGAGGTCGTTCCAATCGGTTTTGATCACTTCGGCTTCGAGCTCGGTGATTGACGTACCGGAGGCATACGCAGCGCCGACCAACGCGCCGATACTGGTACCGGTGACGATATCGATCGGGATGCGCAACTCTTCGAGCACCTTGAGCACACCGATGTGCGCCGCACCGCGTGCGCCGCCGCCGGACAGCACCAGACCGATTTTGGGACGCGACGCGTTGGCAGCTTCGCCACCTGGTTGCGCGGTCGCTTTGCCGATGGGGAGAACTGCTAGTGCAGTCATCAGCGTGATGGCGAGGTGAACAAGCAGTGGACGCATGTCAAATGGTCGTGAGCGGAGTGAGGTGAACAAGCTGCGTTCATTCTACTGGCCATTGCCGCGCAGCCAAAGTTTTCCGACGACACCGGCTCACGCGGCGGCGCGATTGCCTTCTGGGGTCTTAACACCAAACCACATTGCATACAACGCCGGCAGGAAAAACAGCGTCAGCAGCGTGGCGACCAGTAGACCACCCATGATGGCCACCGCCATCGGGCCAAAGAACGCCGATCGCACTAAGTCGCCGCGCAAAAATAACTTGAACACTGTCCATCTTGCATACGAGCGCCATGCGGCGTTGCAAAAACGCTTGTGTGGCCAGCCACACGGCGCGTTTTGCGCCTTGCCTGGCATCCCGTCTGCAAGTGGCCAATTGTTCAAGTTATATTTGCGCGGCTCCTAACGGAATCATCGCCAGCACGGCGGCCATGGCGGTCAGCACAATCGGTCGCAAGCGCCGCACCGTGGCGTCAATCACGGCGTGAAAGCGGTCGTGGCCGGCGGCGATGTCCTGCTCGATCTGATCAATCAATATCACCGAGTTGCGCATGATCATGCCGAACAGGGCGATAGTGCCGAGCATGGCAACAAACCCGAATGGCTTGTTGAACACGATCAAAAATAGCGTGACGCCGATCAAACCGAGCGGCGCGGTGAGCACCACGATGACGACGCGCTGGAAGCTCTTGAGCTGAATCATCAATACCGCCAGCACCACGAACAGAAATAGCGGCATGCCTGCCCCGATGGAGGCTGAACCTTTGGCGCTTTCCTCTACCGCGCCGCCGGCGTCCAACCGACATGGGTCATTTCGCTCTCCGAGGCACCGCCCTTGTTGCGCGCGATGCTGATGTCGCCACGCCGATGTGGTGCAGGGCAACGCTACGCGACATACTGTCTGCGTTGGCCTTCGGGTCGGTCGCAAGTTTATGGGAGACACACATGCATGAAAATACGCACAGCCATCTGCAATCCGAGGTAGTCGACGCACAGCGCCGAACAGCGCTGGTCAAGTGCGCGATGCTTGCGGCGGCCGCCCTCGTTAGTGGCCGAAGTGGAACCTTGTGGGCGCTGTCACTGGGCGATCTTTCACAACACGACGCTAGCGCTGGTGTCAAAGCGGCACTCGAGCGTGGCGCGGATATTGCGGTGCAGTTGCTCGGTAAGCCGGATGGATTTTGGGGCGACGATCGCGTGCGTATTCCTCTGCCCGAGTGGATCGGCAAATCAGAACGTGCACTAAAGCTAATTGGCAAAGGGCGCGATCTCGACGAACTGAAACTTGGCATCAACCGTGCCGCTGAGCAGGCGGTGCCGCAAGCGAAGAAACTACTCACCGACGCCGTCAAAGCCATGACCGTGCAGGACGCCAAGGCGATCCTGACCGGTGGTGACAATTCTGTGACGCTGTTTTTCAGGGACAAGACGGCACAACCGCTGGCCGAAAAATTCTTGCCGATGGTGACGCGGGTGACCGACCGCATCGGGCTCGCCACGCAATACAACAAGCTGGCGGCACAAATTGAACAAAGCGGCTTGGTGAAACTAAAGCCGGAGCAACGCAAAGTCGAAACGCATGTGACGACGCGCGCGCTCGACGGGCTTTATTTCATGATTGGCGAAGAAGAAAAGAAAATTCGGCGCGACCCGGTGGCGGCGGGGAGTGAGATTTTGCGCCGGGTGTTTGGGGCGTTGCGGTAAGACCTGACACCGGCAGCGGCACCTCGGCGCTCGAATCGGCAGTCCGCGCCCCAGGAAGGCTCACGCCGAATACGTTTGTTTGGCAATAGACTCTCAGCATCAACCTCAACATCAACGGCTTCGATATGAATATTGCGCGTTCGGTCTGTTTCGTTTTGCTCAGCCTCCTCGTCTGCTCGATGAGTGTCGCTCAGGAAAAAGCGGCATTCATCCACAAATTCAAACCGGGTGATGTGCCGCCGGAAATGCTCGGCATCAGCCGCAAGGGCGATGACGTGAAGACCACTGACTTCGCGGGCAAGGTGGTCGTGGCGACGTTCTGGGCGTCGTGGTGCGCTCCATGTCGGGCGGAAATGAGGGCGCTTGAGAAGATTCAACGCATCGCCAAGCAAAAACTGCAAGTCGTCGCCGTCAATATCGAAGATCGCGACACCTTTCGCAAAGTCACACGCTCAATGCACGACTGGGAGATGCTAATCGTCAATGACCAGTCCAAGCGCTCTGCGGAGGCATATGGCGTCAAAGGCATTCCGCATATGCTTATCATCGGACGCGACGGGCGGGTGCAGAAAGTTCACCGCGGTTATAGCGAGGCGTTTCTCACGGAATTGATCGAGGATGTCATCGCGGCGATTGGGGAGTAGTGCGCTAGTTGGGTTGACCTCGGGAGGGTCTGATCAAGTCCATTCAGTTTCGTAGGTTGGGCAAGGTTCATCTGCCCAACATCGGTTGAACTCAATTGTTGCTGTTGGGCTTGATGAAGCCAGCCCAACCTACGGACTTCTCTCGCAACATCGCGCCACTGCAATTCACTTCGCCTTGTAAAAAATATAGTCCGCCTGATAACGCACGACTTCGCGTTTGCCGGTGGCCGCTGCGTCACAGGGGACTGATGGCGCAACGCCACCTTTGGTCGCAACACGCTGAATGAATGTCACACCCTGCATGGCACCGATACCGGTGGCGGGGTTGGCTTTGACCAGTTGCAGCGGAATGCTTCCTGTCGACGCGGGTGAGACAGCGACTTGCGCGCCGGTCACGCGTGAGCCGTCTTTCGATTCCCAGGTCGCCGGTGGCCCGTAATAGCGACCGACTGGTTGCCCATTGCGATCAAGCAGCCTCGCCTCCGAACCGATGAACGCCCACTCAAATCCGGCGTTGTCTTTCTTGGCGCGACACTCGTAAACGATCGTGCCGACACCAACCGTTTCTTGCACCACGTCATGACCCGCCGCGACACGCACCGTATCGGGCAACTGACCCTGCGAGAATTTCAGTGCCGCGCAACCGGTGATGCCGGCGGCAATGAACACAACACACATCGTCTTTTTCATGGCGACCTTCTCAGGCTGCTGGGATCCGCTAAATCTGCGGCCGCGGTTTTTGCTTGGGCGGCATTTTCGCGATCGATCCTTTGCAAAGGATCCTGCCGGTCGGCTGCCCCGTGGGTGAGCCGCCGCGTGGTTCATGCGAGAGCGCCAGCACCAACCCGTCGGCGAGCTTTACGTCCATGTCGCCCGTGGCAAATTTGGTTTCACCGAGTTCGTTGATGATGCCGAGGGAGCGCGGCTCACCGCTACTCGAAAGCACCCACAGCTGCATACTGTTGTCGGGTGCCGGCTTCCAGGGCTTGATCATTTTCACCATCAACACGCCCGATTTGGGTTGCTCGACGACGACGCGCGCGATGCCGTCGTTTTCAAGCACCGCCATCAACATCGGGTCAGCCGGCGCACGAAATACGTTGCCGACCAACAGGACAACCAACAGCACGACGGCGAGGCTGGACGCGCCGAGTCCGAGGTTTCGCCAGAAGGCAAAACTTTGAAAAAGTCCTTTATCGGCGGGCGTTTTCGAGACATTTTGCCAGGAACGGCGCGTAGATGCTGGTGTTTTACTTTCGAAAATGGCTGCTTCGATACGCTGCCAAACGCGCGCCGGCGGCGTGACGGACGGCAGCTTTTCGGTGAGCGGCGTCATGAAGCGCTCCCAGATTGCTACTTGATCACGCAGCGCACGATGCTGTGCCATCACCAAGTAATCGTTGAAGCGGCGACGCGCGCGAATGGACATGGTGCCGAGCACATATTCGGCCGCCAGTCGCGATTGCAGTTGCGGGTTGGTGAGCTTCATGCGCCTGCCTCGGGTTGCCGGTCGTTGATATGACCGTCGAGACAATCCTTGAGTTTCAACAGCCCGCGCCGGATGTGGGTTTTGACGGTGCCGAGCGGCTTGCCGAGTTTGCCCGCAACTTCGGTGTGTGAGAGTCCCTGAAAAAATGCCATGGCGATGGCTTTATGTTGCTCGTCTTCCAGGTGCTTCATGCAGCGCTCGATTTGCGCTTCGTCGCGCTTGGCGGCGAGTTGATCGGGCGGCGCGGGTGCCTCGTCGGGCATATTGACGGCAAAGTAGTCCTCGTCATCGGCAATCTCCATGTTCGGACGACGTACGATATCAAGGCTGCGGTTGCGCACGATCGCCGACATCCACGTCAGTGGGGCGGATTTTGCGGTCGCGTAGTCGGCGGCGTGATGCCAAATTTTCACAAAACTGTCCTGTAACACTTCCTCGGCGATTTGCCTCTCCCGAACAATACGCAGTGCGACCCCAAACAGTTTCGATTTGCTCGCCTCGTAGAGCGCCGCGAACGCTTGGCGATCACCCAACGCGGTGCGCGACAGCAAGTCGGCGAGCTGCGACGGCGCGATGGGTTCCGCAGTGCTCACGGGCGAACGGGGGTGGCTGGTTCGCGCGACCAGCAGACATCGGCCACAGCGGCATCGCGATTGAGTACGCGAGCGAGGATGAACAGCAGGTCGGAGAGTCGGTTCAGATATTGCAGCGTCAGTGCTGATACGTCTTCATGGTTGATGATGAGTGCCGCGATGCTGCGTTCGGCGCGACGCGCGACGGTTCGCGCAACGTGGCAATGCGCCGCCGCGACGCTGCCGCCGGGCAGAATGAATTCCTTCAAGGCGGGCAGGGCGGCATTCAGATCGGCGATGGCGTTGTCCAGTAGCAGCAAGTGTTGGGTGGTGACGGCGCGATGACTTGGAATCGACAACTCGCCGCCGAGATCGAACAACGCGTTTTGGATCGCGGTGAGCAACTGCTGGTGCGACTCACCCAGATCAAGGGTCAGCAGTAGGCCGAGTTGGCTGTTGAGTTCGTCTACGTCTCCGAGTGCCTGTACGCGAGCGGCCGACTTGTGGATGCGTGAGCCGTCGCCGAGACCGGTGGTGCCGTCGTCGCCGGTGCGGGTGGTGATTTTTGACAGCCGGTTGCCCATGATTTTCCTAAAGAGACCCATTCTGCCTGTGCGGCGATTATATCGGCGCAACTTGGTATGATTCGCCTCACGCGTTCGCCCCAGCCGCGTCGTCGCTATGATGACATTGAGCGCAACTGCCTGAATCCATTAAATAAAACACATCCAACGCATGACGGCAAACACCCCCACTAAGCTGACGTTTCTGGATTTTGAGCAGCCGATTGCGGAGCTCGAAACCAAAATCGAGGAACTGCGCTACGTGCAGGATGACTCGGCGGTGGACATTTCGGCCGAGATCGAAAAGCTTGCCAAGAAAAGCCAGACACTGACCAAGGACATCTACGCCAAGTTATCGGCGTGGCAGATTTCCCAGGTCGCGCGCCATCCGCAGCGACCCTACACGCTCGACTACATCAATATGCTGATGACCGACTTCGAGGAGTTGCACGGTGATCGCTCGTTCGCGGATGACGCGGCGATTGTCGGTGGGCTGGCGCGATTCAACGGCCAGACCGTGATGGTCATCGGCCAACAAAAGGGGCGCGACACCAAGGAGCGCCAATATCGCAACTTTGGGATGCCCAAACCCGAGGGGTATCGCAAAGCGCGGCGCTTGATGCTGCTCGCGGAAAAATTCGGCGTGCCGCTGATTACGTTTGTCGATACGCCAGGTGCCTATCCGGGCGTCGGTGCGGAAGAACGCGGGCAATCGGAAGCGATCGGACAAAATCTTTACGTATTGGCCGGCCTCAAAGTGCCGGTCGTGTGCACCATCATCGGCGAGGGCGGCTCGGGCGGCGCACTGGCGATTGCCGTCGGCGATGTCACGTTCATGCTGCAATATTCGACCTACTCGGTGATTTCGCCCGAAGGCTGCGCGGCCATTTTGTGGAAAGATCCGGCAAAAACGCAGGAGGCGGCAGAGGCTCTCAACATCACCGCGCCGCGACTCAAAGCGCTGGGGCTGATTGACCGCGTGCTCAGTGAGCCGCTCGGCGGCGCGCATCGCGACCACAAGTCGATGGGTGCGACGGTCAAGAAAGCGATTGCCGAGTCGCTCAAGGAGCTCAAGGATTTGACGCCCGACAACCTGGTGCAAGAGCGCCAGAAAAAACTCCTGCAAATCGGCAAATTCAAAGAAATTGCCGAGTAATTTTCTCGCGTTGCCGCCATGACATCCATCGAGCAAGCGGTAACTGACTGCTTGAAGCGGCATCACATCAGCACCGCGCTGACCGTCGCGCTGTCAGGCGGCATCGATTCGATGGTGTTGCTCGATGTGATGCACCGCGTCCACAGCCGAGCTTCAGGCAAAAGTGCTTCAACAGCCGCACCAGTGCTTGAGTTTGATGCGCTACACGTGCATCACGGCTTGAGCCCAAACGCCGATGCGTGGGCTGAATTTTGCCAAGCCGAATGCGACGCCAGAGATGTTCGACTGACCATCGTCCGCGTACAAGTTGACCGGCACGACACCGGCGGGCAGGGGGTCGAAGGCGCGGCACGTCGGGCGCGCTATGGCGCATTTTCACAGCACGCGGCGGCAACCATTCTGGCCGCCCAGCACGCCGATGATCAGGCCGAAACGGTGTTGCATCAGTTGTTGCGTGGCACCGGGCTCGCAGGGCTCGCGGCGATGGGCGAATGTCGTCAACTGGGCACGCGTCAAACGCTGCTGCGTCCGCTACTCAATGTCGCGCGAGCTGACATCGAAGCGTACGCCAAAGAACACGCCGTGCATTGGATTTCGGATGAATCCAACGACGACACCACCTACACGCGCAACTTCATTCGCCACCAATTGCTGCCCACCATCGAGAGCCGCTTCGCGCACGCCAGTGCTGCGCTGGCCCGAACCGCGCGCCACGCCGCGGAAAGTGCGGAGATGCTCGAGGCGTTGGCCAAAATCGATTTGCGCTGGGACGGTAACCTCGCCCACGCCGATGTGCTCGATTCGCTGCCGCGCGCGCGTCAGACCAACGCGCTTTACCACTGGCTGAAGTGGCATGATGTCGTGCCGCCATCGCACGCGCAACTCGACGAATGGGCGGTGCAAATTTTTCGCGCGAGTCCGACCGACAAGCCACACCAGGCCGGCGGGCACGATTTTGTGATGGTGCGACAGCGTGACCGGCTACATTTGCGTCGTTGACCCGCGCTGAGTGAGCCGTCAAAGGCGACCCCGTGATATAATTTGAAGTTGAGCGAAGGGTGTTTTTTCTTCGCAAAATCATCAACTTAAGTCAATTTTCTTACGGAGTTTTAAATGGCGGTCGAACGCACAATTTCCATCATCAAACCCGACGCGGTGGCGAAAAACGTCATCGGCCAGATCTATTCGCGTTTTGAAGGCGCGGGTTTGAAAGTCGTCGCCGCACGCATGACACAGTTGTCGCAACAAACGGCGGAAGAATTCTATGGCGTGCACCGCGAGCGTCCGTTTTTCAAGGATCTAGTGTCGTTCATGATTTCGGGCCCAGTGATGATTCAAGTACTTGAAGGCGACGACGCGATTGCCAAAAACCGTGACCTGATGGGCGCGACCGATCCGAAGAAAGCCGCACCGGGCACCATTCGCGCCGACTTCGCCGACTCCATCGACGCCAACGCCGTACATGGTTCGGATGGGCCGGAAACCGCCAAACACGAAATCGGATTTTTCTTTGCGGCGATGGACGTGCGGTCGCGCTAAACCGCACTCCCCCGCACCAACCCCAAACGCCCACCCCAAACGCCCACCCCAAACATGGCTGTCCCTCAATCCGCACTCAGTGCAAAACCCAATCTGCTCGGCATGACTTTGCCCGAGATGACGACGTTTTTTGCCGACATGGGGGAGAAGCCGTTCCGCGCCAAGCAGGTGTTTCGCTGGATACACCACGGGGGCGTCGATAACTTCGACGCCATGACTGATTTGGCCAAGTCGTTGCGCGAAAAATTGCCCTCGGTCGCCATGATCGAAGCGCCACGCTTGATGACTGAGCAAGCCTCGGTGGACGGCACCCGTAAATGGCTACTTGATGTCGGCACCGGCAACGGTATCGAGGTGGTGTTTATTCCGGAAGCAGACCGCGGCACCTTGTGTATTTCGTCGCAAGTTGGCTGTGCGCTCGATTGCACGTTTTGCTCGACCGGCAAGCAGGGCTTCAATCGCAACCTCACGACCGGCGAAATCATCGGCCAGTTGTGGTGGGCGAACAAAGCCATGGGACGCGACCCCAAGGGCGAGCGCATCGTCTCCAACGTGGTCATGATGGGAATGGGTGAGCCGCTCGCCAATTTCGACAACGTCACCAACGCGATGGACATCATGCTCGACGACCAGGCTTATGGTTTGTCGCGCCGTCGGGTGACGCTCTCGACTTCGGGTGTGGTGCCGAATCTGAGACGGCTCAAGACGCGCTGTCCGGTCGCGCTTGCCGTCTCGCTGCACGCGCCGAACGATGCGCTGCGCGATGTGTTGGTGCCGATCAACCAGAAGTACCCGCTCGCCGAATTACTTGCCGCGATTCAAGATTATCTTGAAGCCGCGCCACGCGACTTCGTGACCTTCGAGTACGTCATGCTCGACGGCGTAAATGATAGTGTTCAGCAAGCGCACGAATTGGTGAAACTGGTGGCCGGGATTGAGTGCAAGTTCAACCTGATTCCGTGGAATGCGTTTCCCGGTGCGCCCTACCGACGTTCCAGCAATAATGCGATTCACCGTTTTCGCGATGTGTTGCAACAAGCGGGGTTGATCGTCACGGTGCGCAAAACGCGTGGCGACGACATTGATGCCGCGTGTGGTCAGCTCGTCGGGCAAGTCGTGGATAAATCGCAACGCACGCAGCAAAGTAAACTAGAGCAGAACTCACCGCGCACGATTCACCTTCGTGCCACCGCCTGACGTTGCGTTCCTAAACAAGGATGTGCCGCATGAATCGTTCCGGTCAGATTGTTGCTTCGATGTTGGTTGCGCTAATGGCTGCAGTGACACTGGCGGGCTGCAGCACGACGACCA
>JBCKPN010000052.1:0-13674 GCA_038901695.1 Usitatibacteraceae bacterium | reverse complement strand
GGGACCGCACGAATCTCTCGCTTCCGTCTACCGACGGCGATCAACGATCGCGTGCCGCCGCTTTGAATCGTCGCTGTCGCTCAGCAGTCGAGAGGGCGGCACCGGTGACCGGTCTTCCACGCGGCGCGGTGAGCCGCGCCCAGAGTTGGCCGGCGATGGTCGCCCGAGCGACGCCATCGAGCAGGCCGTATGCCAACGCGCATAGCGCATAGCGTGCCTCATCGGCAGGCGTCTGGCGGACACCAGGTGCCAACCGAATTTCAATCTGGCCGTACCCACCCGGCTCCACGATGATAGCGGCAACCTCCCCTCGCGTCAGCCGTACCGGACGCTCTGCCCACGGCCCGGATGCCCGGCACGGCACCCCTGCGGCGTCACACAGGGCGCGAATCGGCCTCGCGCCGTCACGCGGCAGGCGATGCCGGTAGATTGGAATAGGATAGAATGCGCTAGACATTTCGTTAGTATAACGATAAATATAAATATGAATAATACTGAATTCAGAAAACTGCTGTCCTACTGTTCCGAGATTGCCGAAGGGTTCCCGGACGGGGTGGTATTCATCGGCGGCATCGCGGTGTATTTACATGCGATCAACTCAAAGGAGGCCGCGCGTTTCGCCGAAACAACGCATGACGCTGACTTCTACATTTCAATGGCGGATATGTCGGATCTTCGAGATCTCGAAGAAGTCACACCGAATCGTCGCTTGAGCAAGCATCAACTCATCAAGGGCGGGTTTGAGTTCGACATCTACACGGAGCGATATTCCGCACTCATCATTCCCTACGATCAGGTGATTGCCGGTGCTGAGGTCTATGAACATATCCGCGTCGCCAACCTAGCACACCTGTTCATGTTGAAATTGGACGCCTTCAGAGATCGCCGCCAAAGCGCCAAGGGCGACAAGGATGCGCGTGATCTGCTTCGCATCGCGATGGTGGCCTCCGCAGGCGCGCGGCGCATGGAGGCCAGCCAAGCCGCTCCATACCTTCGCGATGATCACCTTTCGCTGTTGGAGCAGGTCGAGCGCGGAGCATACGCACTATCGCTCGCGCAGGGCAACGCCCAAGAAGCCAAGAAAATACGGCAGGCATTCGCTAGCGTTACCAATTCAATTCGACAAGCCTAGGGCATTTGTGATGTCGCGCCGGGCTTAGGGCATTTGTGATGTCGCGACGCACCACTCGAAGTGGTGTCGCATCCTTGCCAATCCATGAGACATCGATTCCCCGTATTGCGCTGCGCTACATACGGGCTACCCGACCTCAATCACCATCGTAGACCCGACCTCAACCACCACCGTAGCCCGGAAGCAGCGCAGCGAATTCCGGGAAGCAGCACAGCGTATTCCGGGAAGCAGCGCAGCGAATTCCGGGAAGCAGCGCAGCGTATTCCGGAATCATCATTGCCATTCCATGAGACATCGATTCCCCGTATTGCGCTGCGCTGCATACGGGCTACTGCTGTATTCGGGCTACGCGCTACGGTTTCGGCAAGATCAACCGCACCACTTTGATCTTGCGATCTTCGACCTGCAATATCTCAATCGGATACTCGCCAACCTTGACCGCCGTCCCCGGCTCGGGGATGTCTTCGAGTTGCTCGATCAATAATCCATTCATGGTCTTGGGCCCATCGAGCGGGAATTTGTAACCGAGCTTGCGGTTCAACACACGCAGCGGACACGAGCCCTCGACAATAATGCTGCCGTCTTCTTGCTGGCGAAACATGCCGGCATTCATCGGCGACTGGCTGGTGAATTCGCCGACGATTTCTTCGAGGATATCTTGCAAGGTGACCAGCCCTTGAATCTCGCCATACTCATCGACCACCAGCGCCATGCGCCGCTGCTGTTCCTGAAAGAGGCTGAGCTGCTGCAACAGCGGCGTGCCCTCCGGGATGAAATACGGCTCGCGCATAATTTCGCGCAGCGTTTCCTTTGACAGCGGCTCCCGCTCAGACGCGTTGAGCACTTTGCGCACATGCACGGTGCCGATTACGTTGGACAAATCACCTTCGTACACAATCAATCGCGTGTGGTGTGAGGTGGACAGTGCGTTGCGGATATCTTCGATGCGATCTTCGATATCGACGCCTTCAATCAACGAACGCTGTGTCATGGTGTCATCGACCGTCATGTTTTCGAGGTCAAACAAATTCACCATGATGTTGTGGTGTTTTTTCGGGATGAAGTGACCACCTTCGAGCACCAGCGTACGCATTTCTTCCATCGACAAAGGTTGTGCGCTATCGGTCGCAGGCTTGATGCGCAGCAGCGACAGGATGCCACGCACGATGGCGTTGATGATCCACATGATCATGCGGATAAGAATGAAGTTGACCAACGCATACAACACGTAACTGACGATCAGTGCGAGGCGCTCGGAAAAACGCGCGCCAAAAACCTTCGGCAGAATTTCGGCGAAGATCAGAATCGAAAATGACGCGGCGGTGGTGGCAATCGCCAGCACGTATTCGCCGTCGCCAAACAAACGGCGGCAAATTTCTGCGACCAGAATCGTCGTGGCTGCGTTGAAGACCGTGTTACCGGCCAGAATGAACGACAGCATTTCCTCGGTCTTGCCAAGCAACTGCCCCGCGTAATACGCGCCGCGCGAACCTTGCTTGATGAGATGCCGCAGCCGATAGCGATTCAACGCCATCATGCAGGTCTCTGACAGCGAAAAAAATCCCGAACACACCAGCAAGCCGGCGAGCGAGAAGTACAACCAATGTAAGGGAATGTCGTCGGTCATACCGGCGATTGACGCGCGATCGGTTCGGTCATACGCGCTTGAGAATGACTTCAAGCACGAACTTGCTGCCGACGTACGACAGCAGCAGCATCACAAATCCGATCAAGGTCCAGCGCACGGCGAGATTGCCGCGCCAGCCCGCCATGAATCGCCCCGCCAACAGTCCACCGAACACGAACCACGACATGATGGAAAAAACCGTCTTGTGATTAATCTGAAACGGTTTGCCGAATAACACCTCGGAGAAAAAAATACCGGATAACAACGTCGCGGTCAGCATGGCAAACGCGATCCACAGCAACTGGAACATGAGTTTTTCGATGCGTAACAGTGGCGGCAACTCGCGCGGCTCGGTGGCGATGGCACCGGCCAGCAATTGTTTTTGCAGGAATAGCTGCAACACCGCATGCAGCGCGGCCACGGTAAACAGCGCGTAGGCCAAAATCGCCACGATGATGTGCAACGCAAAAGCCCACTGTGCGCCGTCATACTGAATCCAGTTGCGCGACGGCAGCCACATCACCATGGACGCGGCCAACGCGCCAATCGGTGCCAGATAGAGCGTGGCCAAGCGCGTCAAGCGTGCGTCGTTGCCGACCACGATGTAACTGATGAGCGTGAGCCAGACGATCAGGGAAATGGCGTGCGAAAAACCGATGTTGATGCCGCCATGACCGCCGCCGAACAATGCCGCGCCGAGCGCCACGGCGTGCATCACCAGGCCGACCGCGAGCACCACGACTGGCCAGCCGGTGCGGTTTACAGAGGTCGGCGGCGCACGGCGCACGGCAACCCACGCGCCGGACGAGGCGATGAGGTAGAGGATGGCGGTGATAAAATTTGGCTCTGTCATTTGTTTGCGTGACTCACATATCTTCACCCTCTCCCCAACCCCTCCCCCGTCGAGGGGGAGGGGCTATGATTTCCCTCTCCTGTCGAAGGTGAAGGAATATCACTTCCCTCTCTCCTCGCGGGAGAGGGATTGAGGGAAAGGGGGATGTCGTTTGGCTTCAAAATCAGCTTGCAGTTTACCTTCTCCCCCGCGCCTTAACCCAATTCCGACCCCAAGACTTTTCCTATGCTCGACACCCTGACTAACCGCCTCAACGGCATCGTCAAACATCTACGCGGCCAGGCACGCCTGACGGAAGACAACGTCGCCGACGCGCTGCGCGACGTGCGCATGGCATTGCTCGAAGCCGACGTCGGCCTGGCCGTGGTTAAAGACTTCACTGCGCGCGTCAAAGAAAAAGCACTCGGCGCACAAGTGCTGCAAAGCCTCTCGCCGGGCCAAGCCTTGGTCGGCATCGTGCACCAGGAACTCATCGCCCTGATGGGTGGCGATGTGGATATACCCGCCGCATCGCCGAACGCGACAGCGCGCATGCCGGATCTGAACAAGTTGCCGGTCAACCTGTCGACCACGCCGCCGGCGATCATTCTCATGGCTGGTTTGCAGGGCACCGGTAAAACCACCAGCGCGGGCAAGCTGGCCAAACTGCTCAAGGAAAAATTCAAGAAAAAAGTGTTGGTGGTGTCAGTGGACGTTTACCGTCCCGCCGCCATCGAGCAATTGAAAATGCTCGCCTCGCAGGTCGGCGTGGATTTTTTCCCGAGCGAGATTGGACAACGACCGGTAGACATTGCCGTCGCCGCCAAGCAATGGGCGAAAACGCATTTTCACGATGTGTTGATTATCGATACGGCGGGTCGCCTTGCGATTGACGAGCCGATGATGGCCGAGATCAAAGCCGTACACGCCGCGGTCTCTCCGATTGAAACCCTGTTCACGGTCGACGCCATGCAGGGCCAAGACGCGGTGAATGTCGCCAAGGCATTTAATGACGCGTTGCCGCTGACCGGCGTGGTGTTGACCAAGCTCGATGGCGACTCGCGCGGCGGCGCGGCGTTGTCGGTGCGTCACATCACCGGCAAACCGATCAAGCTGGTCGGCGTCTCCGAAAAAATGGATGGGCTGGAAGCGTTCTATCCTGAGCGCATGGCGTCGCGCATTCTCGGCATGGGCGATGTACTGTCGTTGGTCGAGGCTGCACAACAATCGGTGGATGCCGGTGAAGCAAAAAAACTCGCGGAGAAATTCAAGAAGGGCAAGGGTTTCGACTTCGATGATTTCAAAATGCAGTTAACGCAGATGCGCAAAATGGGTGGCATGAGTGCGTTGATGGACAAGCTGCCGTCGCAGTTGAGTGGAGCCGCGCAAATGGCACCGGACTTGCAGGAAAAACAATTGCGCCGCACCGAAGGCATCATCAATTCCATGACGCCACTCGAGCGCCGCAAACCCGAATTGTTGAAAGCCACACGCAAGCGCCGCATCGCCGCCGGTGCCGGCGTGACGGTGCAGGAAGTCAACCGCGTCCTGACGCAATTCGAGCAAATGCAAAAGATGATGAAAATGATGAAGGGCGGCGGCATGGCCAAAATGATGCAAGGCATGAAGGGCATGAAAGGCATGATGCCGGGACGGCGCTAGCCCCAATGCTGTTCACTTAAACAAAATTCCGTTCGCCCTGAGCTTGTCGAAGGGCTTTATGCCTATGACTGGTGGTTCGACAGGCTCACCACGAACGGTTAAGTGAACAGCATTGGCGCTAGCCCAGTGCTTCGTAATCCACGCAATATAAGAACGCATCTTGCCGCTGCGGCAGAGTGAAGCCGATTGCATGGAGCAATCTGGCTACGCCAACAAGAAATATCGTCATTCCAGCGTAGGCTGGAATCCAGTCCATCCTTCACCGATCCAAGGTGGGGCTGGGTCCCAGCCTACGCTGGAACGACGTCCTTAGCCCGGTTTGGGCTGCCGGTCTTTGTTCACGCTTCAACGACGGCTGTGTGCCAGATTCAACGGAATTAACAAGTACAGGCGTAATCAGTTGCCAACCAAGCTAACCAGCATATTTCACGGGTCGGTTTCGTTCTTGACCATTTTTGCCCTGTAGAAGCGCCCAGGATGAGATATCCAATTTGCACCTTGAACAACAGCAAGTTCAACCACAACTTTCAAATTGTCATTCCGACAGAGCACGCTTGCGTGCGACGAGGAATCTCATCCTGTTGCACATGGGTCGAACGGATGAGATTCCTCACTGCGTTCGGAATGACAACTCAGTTTAAATATCAAGTTCATGTTGAGCGCCTGAAATCAAATCGCTACCCATGAAATATGCAGGCTAACCATGTCCCCCGACGCCCTCCGCGCCTTAATCGCCAACATTAAATTAGCCGACCTTGAAGTCAAGTCCTGGCGCGCGTTTCCGGACGAAAATGCTCCGAACACCGCGCCAAATGGCGAGTTTTATAATTTGAATGGCCCGCTCAGTGGCTTGACGGTCGGCGTCAAAGACATCATTGATGTCGCCGGTATCCCCACCCGCCACGGCTCGGCCATCTACGAAAACGCCCCGCCTGCCTTGCAGGATGCGGCCTGCGTGTCCCTAATGCGCGCGGCCGGTGCGACCATCGTCGGCAAGACGGTGACGACTGAACTCGCCACCTTCGTGCCGTCCATCACACGTAACCCCGTTAATCTCGAGCATACGCCCGGCGGCTCCTCTGCGGGTTCGGCGGCGGCGGTTGCGGCGAGCCACGTTGACATCGCCATCGGCACGCAGACGGCGGGTTCCATCTTGCGTCCTGCCGCGTATTGCGGCGTATTTGGATTCAAGCCCAGCTTTGGCTTGGTGCCGCGCGAGGGGGTGAAGATTCAGTCGGAGACGCTGGATACGGTGGGCGTATTCGCGCGCTCGATTGACCATTGCGAGGCTTGGTTGGCGGCGATGATGCAGCAGCCCTATTCCGCCGCGAATCGAGCTACCGCAAACGCCAAGCCGCTGAGGATTGCAATCGTCACCAACTTGCTTGAATTCGCTACCGATGACATGCGCGCCGCGCTGAAGGATGCCGGACGAAGACTTGTGGACGCTGGGCATCAAGTGAGTGAACTAACGCTGCCGCCGCCATTGGCCACGCTGCATGAACATCAAAACGTGATCCAAAACGTTGAAGCGGCACGCACGTACCGCGCCGAAATGACCGCGCAGCCATGCCGACTGTCACCCGCACTCGCAACGACGCTGGCTCGAGGTGCAATGATTTCCTCAGCGACCTACCAATCGGCGCTGGATATTGCGGCTCAATGCCGAGTCATCGCGGACGAGCTACTCAGTGACGCCGACGTCTGGCTGATGCCCGCCGCCACTGGCACCGCACCGCTCGGTCTGGAATCAACCGGCGACCCGCTGTTCAACCGTCTGGCGTCAGTTCTGCACGCGCCGGCAATCACTGTCCCGGGGATGATCGACCGCGCCGGGCTGCCGCTTGGTTTGCAACTGATCGGCAAACGCAGGCGCGATACGGAATTGCTCAGCGCCGCTCGACAGGTGTTCGATACCTGCCGCGCCGCAGCCGCTTGCACATAACCCCTTGTTTTGGTTATAATTTCGGGCTTTCCTGCATTGGGGCTAAAACCCCGCAGGCGTTCCCCGTTCGCAACGGGTCCGTTTCCGGTTCTCAATCGGATGATTCTCTAAACCTTAGGAGTTAGCATGGTCGTTATTCGCATGGCACGCGGTGGTTCCAAGAACCGCCCTTTTTACAACGTCGTGGTGGCGGATTCGCGCAATCCGCGCGATGGTCGTTTCATCGAGCGTCTCGGTTTTTACAATCCGATCGCGGGTGAATCCGAAGAAGGCTTTCGCATCGCGATGGACCGCCTGACCTATTGGCAGGGCAAGGGCGCACAAGCCTCTGACGCGGTGATGAAGCTGGTCAAGCGTGGCAAGCAGACAGCCGCCGCGAAGTAACACAGCGACGCCAGCGCAAGCCAATCAACTTGTCGATGCCGATGCTGTCGTGATGGCGCGCGTGGCGGCACCATTCGGCATCAAGGGTTGGTTGAAGCTGCAAACCTTCACCGAATACGCTGACAGCCTCGATCAATTCGACACTTGGTTTTTGTCATCCCCCAAGGGCTGGGAAGAAATCAAAGTTGAGGACTTTGCGGTGAACGTGAAGGCGGTGGTGGCGAAGTTGCGCGGCGTGGATGATCGCACTGCCGCCGAACGATTCGCCAAACGTGACATCGCGGTGCCACGCAGTTGGCTGGATCAGCCGGAAGCGGATGAGTATTACTGGATTGATTTGATTGGTGCCGATGTGGTGAATGAAATCGGCGAGCATCTGGGCAAGATTGAGACCCTGATGGAAACCGGTGCCAATGATGTGTTGGTGGTGAAGTCGGGGGCATCGGAAATATTGATTCCGTTTGTCGCCGAGTATCTGGCCAATGTAGATCGCGAGAAAAAAATTGTGACGGTACGTTGGCAACGCGATTGGCAGGATGCTGAGGCGAAAGACGCAACGCCGCAAAAGAATTATTGAACCGGCACGAATTATCTTGAAGTGGTTCCCCTCTCCCCAGCCCTCTGATGAAACAACCAAGCAATCGACTACGCCAGCAAGCTGGCTAGTCGCTGCTTGTCCCGCGAGGGGAGAGGGTGAGACGTGCGGCACGATGATGAATACTTCATCGTGCCGGATCAAAAGGAAGTATGGTGATGAAGCGATATGACGTGATCACCTTGTTTCCGGAAATGTTCGACGCGATTGCCGATTGTGGCGTGACGCGGCGGGCATTGGATGAAAGCGTGTGGGAACTCAAATGCTGGAACCCGCGCGATTTTGTCGGGAACGTGCATAAGACCATCGACGACCGGCCATTTGGTGGCGGCCCCGGGATGGTGATGAAGGCTCCACCTTTGCATGCGGCAATTGCCGCGGCGAAGGAACGGCAGCAACAGTTTCAGGTAACGCCCAAGGTGATTTATTTATCGCCGCAGGCCAAGCCGTTGAAGGACGCTGATGTTCGGCGGCTTTCGGCAGAAGAAGGATTGATTTTTCTTTGCGGCAGGTATGAAGGCATCGACGAGCGCGTGATTACAGCGCACGTTGATGAAGAGGTTTCCATCGGTGATTACGTGCTATCGGGTGGCGAATTGGCCGCGATGGTGGTGATCGATGCGATGGTGCGGTTGTTACCCGGGGTGTTGAACGACGGGGCATCGGCGGTGGAGGATTCTTTTTCTCCGGCGCGTGACGGATTGCTCGATCATCCGCATTACACGCGGCCGGAGAGTTGGGAGAACGAAACAGTACCGTCGGTATTGGTGGGCGGCAACCATGCGGAAATTGCCCAGTGGCGACGACGCATGGCGCTGGAACGCACATGGTGCCGGCGACCGGAGTTGTTGGACGGCGCGACGTTGAGCAAAGAGGATTTGCGATTGCTTGAGGACATCAAGAAAGCGCGATCGTAATTTCATTTTCACTTCATTCGTGAGAGAGCATCTGGCTCACACTTCGATAGGAAGGCAGTTGCAATAGTGGCAAGTGATGCAGATTGATTCCTTCCCCCGGCAACGGGGGAAGGGCAGGATGGGGGCGTTGCCAATTGCGAAGTCCCCCCCATCCCAACCTTCCCCCGCGATTGCGGGGGAAGGAGTCAAAAATCCGCCGCGATTGCGGGGGAAGGAGTCAGCAGGCACACAACAACGCGGATTGAGTAACGAGAATCAAGCGTTGCGCTGTGTGAGTAGGTGGATCGGCAAGCGGTCACAAATCGATCACCATTGATAAACGAAAGGAAACAACATGAATCTGATTCAACAACTCGAAGCCGAAGAAATTGCGCGCCTAGGCAGGAAGATCCCCGACTTCGCCCCCGGCGACACCGTGATCGTCAACGTCAACGTCATCGAAGGCGAGCGTAAGCGCGTGCAGGCGTTCGAAGGCGTGGTCATCGCCAAGCGCAATCGCGGCTTGAATTCTTCGTTCATCGTGCGGAAAATTTCATCGGGTGAAGGTGTGGAGCGCACGTTCCAATCGTACGCCCCGACCATCGCCTCGATTGAAGTCAAGCGCCGTGGCGACGTACGCCGCGCCAAGCTCTATTACCTGCGTGATCGTTCCGGCAAATCGGCGCGCATCAAGGAAAAACTCGACTACGTGTCGACGCAGACCAAGGGCGAATAAGTCTCCCTTTCATGCATCACAAAAAACCGTGACCTCTTGCAAAGACGTCGCGGTTTTTGTTTGTGATGTCATTCGCCACAACGACAAATTTCAGCAGCATCTGGTATGACGAGATGAGATTCCTCGTCGCAGAGACGCTCCTCGGAATGACAGTTTATGGAGGTGCCTTCGAATGAATGCGTGGCCACATTCGCCGCCCGCCTGACGGCGCACAGTACACGCGCGCGAGTTACCCACTTCGAATGAATGCGTGGCCACATTCGCCGCCCGCCTCCGCCCGAATTCAATAGCTAATCCCGACAATTGTCATCCCGAGCGCCGCGAGGGATCTCAACCGGATGCGAAACGAGGTCGGTGACGAAGCGGGAGCCAGTGTCCGAGCGACCATCCCGCATTTCGCTACGCGCCATGACGGGCTACCACGGGCGGCTTCGGAACACGACGGTGGGGCGCTAAATTCCGCGTGCCGCAATCAACCAAAATGGAATCGCCAACATGCCGAGCAGTGTGCTGATGGTGATGCCTTGCGCGACCACCGGGCCGTCACCACCCATGCGAATGGCGAGAATGTAGGCCGACGTTGAGGTCGGCAGGGCACCGAACAGCACCACGATGTCGAAGTACACGCCGCTCAACCCAAATGATTTTGCCAACAGCACCGCGACGAGCGGCATCGCCAGCAACTTCACCGCCGTGTTGTAGCCAATCAGGGTCGCATTTTTCCCGGCATCCGCTATCGTCAGCGCGGCACCCACCGCCAGCAATCCGCAGGCAAGCGACGCCGCACCCATGCGCGAGATCAGCATCTGCACCACTTCCGGCAACGGCAAGCCTGACATCGAGTACAGAACGCCACTCACGGTGGCCAGGATCAGCGGGTTTTGCACCAACTCTTTCCATATGGATGCTTCCGAGTTTTTTGCCAGCATCCACACCGCCGCGATATTGCACAGCGGCACGACAATGCCGATGACAATGCCCAATGCGGCGATGCCCGCTTCGCCGTGCAAACGCCCCGCAATTGCCAGCCCGACATACGAATTGAACCGAAACGCGGTCTGAAAACTGGATGCGTAGGATTTTTCGTCGGTGCTGACCACCCACTTCGCCGCATAGGCGAGCAGCATGCCGACCGCGACCGTGATGATCGCCGTCTGCAAGGCCGGTGTCGCGGCGACAAAGTCCAGCTTTTGCTTCGCGATAGCGTTGAACAGCAGCGCCGGGAACAGCACGTAGTAGATGAGTTTCTCCAGCCCACTCCAAAAGTCGCGCCCCCAATCAGTGATGCGATTGAGGACGAAACCGAACAAGATGAGCGCGAAATCGGGCAGCAGTAGGATGGCGAGAGACATTGCAAAATTATAGAGCCGACGGGCGTGCGGATGCTGCCGGCTCGCCATCGATGCACCATGTTTGCGAACTGCACTACCGGTTGGAGTAAATTGCTATCTCAACGAATCACCGGAGTCCGCCTTGCTCATCGCCAACCCACTTTTCGTCCACGCCAAGTCGCTGATTCCGGGCACGACTGCTGCTGTCGTGATCGCCATTGCGGCGCTGTTTCTGGCCGAGCACTACGGCGCACCGGCCATGTTGTTCGCGCTGTTGCTCGGCATGGCGCTCAATTTTCTCGGGCAAGAGGGGCGCACTGTGGTCGGCGTGCAGTGGTGTGCATCGTCGCTGTTGCGTTTTGGTGTCGCGTTGCTGGGGCTGCGCATCACGATCGCCGAAATTGGCCAACTTGGTTGGACGGTCACATTGATAGTGATGGCGGCCGTTGTGCTGACCATCTGCGTGGGCGCATTGCTGGCGCGTGCGATTGCGCATGATCGGAACTTCGGCTTGCTGACGGGCGGTGCGGTGGCCATTTGTGGGGTGTCCGCCGCATTGGCAGTCGCTGCCGTGTTGCCGCGTCACGCCAATTCTGATCGCGACACGACATTTACTGTCATCGGCGTAACGGCACTGTCGACGCTGGCGATGGTGATTTATCCGCTCATCTCCAACGCGCTTGGGTTTAACGATCGCGAGGCGGGCATTTTCTTGGGGGCAACCATTCACGATGTCGCGCAAACAATCGGCGCGGGCTACTCAGTCTCGCCTGAAGCAGGCGACACGGCGACCATTGTCAAACTGCTGCGCGTGGCGATGCTGTTACCGGTGATTCTGGTGCTGTCGATTTTGTTGCGACGCGCGCACCAAGCGACCAGCAGCACCCACGAACGACCGCCCTTGCTGCCGTGGTTTGCGGTTGCTTTCGGTGTGCTGGTCGCGGTCAACAGCCTCATCGCGATCCCCAAGGAAGTCACTACGTTGTTCAACGAAACATCACGTTTCGTGCTGGTGACCGCGATTGCCGCCATCGGCATGAAAACGCAGCTGCGAGAACTCACGGTTCTGGGCTGGCGTCCGGTGATTTTGATGGTTAGTGAAACGCTGTTTCTCGCTGCGTTTATTGCCGTTGGCATGCGATGGCTGAGTTGAGCGCCATTACCCATCGGCGATTCGATGCTTGTCTGATCGCCCCGTTCGGCACCATTGGCATCAGCGCCGATACGCACGCCGTCACGTCCATCGTGTTTTTGTCAGGCAATGTCGCGGCCAAGGCTCCGACCAAAAACACGCTCGCACACTTGGCGTGTGTACAGATAATGAGTTATTTGAACGACGCAAAATTTTGTTTTGATTTGCCGCTGCGATTAAGCGGCAGCAAGCATCAACTCGACGTATGGCAGGCGATGCAAACCATTCCTTCCGGCGCGACCATGACTTACGGCGCCATTGCCGAGCGTGTTGGCTCCAACGCACGCGCCGTCGGCACCGCCTGTGGTAAAAACCCGCTGCCAATTGTGGTGCCGTGTCATCGCATTGTCGCGGCCAATGGTCTGGGTGGTTTCATGGGCGGCAAGCGCGACGATCCGCTCGCCATCAAACGCTGGCTTCTGACGCATGAGGGCGCGTTGTCATCGAAAGCAAGTCTGTTCTGATGGCGGCGAGCAAACACTACGACACACTGATCGACCAATTCACCGACAGCTTGTGGTTGTCGGATGGGCTATCCAAAAATACGATTGAGAGCTATCGACGCGATTTGGTGCAGCTGGACGCGTGGCTGGCGTTACCGCAACACCACCGCGCACCAACATTGGTGACGCTCGACAGCAGCGACTTGCAAGCTTACTTCGCACACCGCATCTCGGTCGATCACGCAGGTCCGCGAACCACGGCGCGCCTGACGTCGACGCTGAAGCGCTTCTACCAACACCTGCTACGCGAAAAATTGCTGGAAATTGATCCTAGCGCATCGCTGGATGCACCGAAACTGCCGCGTGGCTTGCCCAAGTCGCTGTCTGAATCAGACGTTGAGGCGTTGCTCGCCGCGCCGGACATCGATAAGCCACTCGGGCTGCGTGATCGCGCCATGCTCGAAACGCTGTACGCCGCCGGGCTGCGTGTTACGGAGTTGGTGGGGTTAACTGTCGCGCAGGTCAGTTTGAACGAGCAGGTGATTCGCGTGATGGGAAAAGGTAGCAAGGAGCGACTGGTGCCCGTCGGCCAAGTGGCGGCCGAATGGCTTACGCGCTACATCAAAGACGCACGCAATACGATTCTCAATGGACGCACGTCCGACGATTTGTTTATCACCGTGCGCGGCGCGACCATGTCGCGGCAAATGTTCTGGAACATCATTAAACGCTACGCGCTTAAAGCGGACATCCGCACCACCATTTCGCCGCACGTGTTGCGCCACGCGTTTGCGACGCATCTCATCAACCACGGCGCGGATTTGCGTGTCGTGCAACTGCTACTCGGCCACGCCGATATCACCACCACGCAGATTTACACGCACGTGGCGCGCGAACGA
>JBCKPN010000051.1:0-13686 GCA_038901695.1 Usitatibacteraceae bacterium | reverse complement strand
AACCACCTATTTTAGCTGATCGCAGTTAAAGAGAAAACTTCAGCAGGCTGCCTTTGAAACTGTTCGCCAACGTCGTCTACACCGCGTCCGCCCACGATCTCGCCCAACTGCCGCCGGACGTCGGTGCAGAAATCGCTTTTGTCGGGCGCTCAAACTCGGGCAAATCGTCCGCCATCAACACGCTGGCCAACCACAATCGGCTCGCCTTCGTGTCGAAAACGCCCGGGCGCACGCAGCTGATTAATTTCTTCTCGCTCGGCGGCGGCAACTCGCTGGTCGATCTGCCCGGCTACGGCTATGCGAAAGTGCCCCCCGCCGTCAAGGCGCACTGGGAGCAAACGCTGGCCGATTACGTGTCGGGGCGTGAAGCGCTGCGCGGCTTGGTACTGATCATGGATGCGCGGCATCCGCTGCGGCCGGCCGACGAGCGCTTGCTCGATTGGTATGCACCAACCGGCAAACCGGTGCATTGCCTGCTGACCAAGGCCGACAAACTCACCCGCAACGAGCAATCCAACACCCTCAAACAGGTCAAAGACGCCCTGCGCTTGCAGCAGCGTAATGCCACCGCACAACTATTCTCCGCGCTGAAAAAAACCGGCGTCGACGAAGCCGAGGCGCGCATCCGCGCCATGCTGTTCGACTGACGCGCGGCGCTCGATTCGCGGTCGAATCGTCGCTGACCAATAAAAGGGGGCATAGGAGAGAGTTAACCTATGCCCCGGAACGCCTTTTTAGGAAAAGGCCCCGCTCAGGGAGGGAAAGCGGGGAAGCGCGAACGCTTCTAAAACATAGATTGGCAAGTCGTCAAAAAGTTCAAGCGCTGCCATCGACACCCTGCCCGCCGTTGCGCGCTGGTAGCGCATAATCTGGGCTCAATACTTTGTCAAAACTCGATTGAGTTCGCCATGAATTTTGGACAGTTCCCCGAGCGTCGCATGCGCAGACTCAGAAGAACCGGTTTTTTGCGCGACATGGTGCGCGAGTCAGCGCTCACGCCAGCCGATTTCATCTATCCGGTATTCGTGCTTGGCGGCCAACAGCGCCGCGAAGCGGTCGCCTCGATGCCCGGTGTCGAGCGACTGTCGCTAGACCTATTGTTCCCGCAGTGCGAGGAAGCGCTTGCGCTGGGCATTCCTGCGATCGCGCTGTTCCCGGTGATTGATGCCTCCCTGAAAACGCCGGGCGGCGAAGAAGCGTTCAACCCGAAAGGCCTCGTGCCGACGGTAGTGCACGAACTCAAGCAACGCTTTCCGACGCTCGGCGTCATGACCGACGTTGCGCTCGATCCGTACACCAGCCACGGCCAGGACGGGGTCATCGATGCCAGAGGCTACATTCTCAACGACGACACCATCGCCATCTTGCAAAAACAAGCCGTGATGCAAGCCCAAGCCGGTGTGGATATCGTCGCACCGTCGGACATGATGGACGGGCGCATCGGCAAAATTCGCGCCGCTCTTGATGCGGGCGGCCACATTCACACTGCCATCATGGCCTACTCAGCGAAATATGCGAGCGCGTTTTACGGCCCGTTTCGCGACGCGGTCGGCTCGGCCGCCAATCTGGGCAAATCCGACAAAAAAAATTACCAGATGGATGCGGCCAACTCAGACGAAGCGATGCGTGAAATCGCCCTCGACCTGCAAGAGGGCGCGGATATGGTGATGGTCAAGCCCGGCATGCCGTATCTGGATATCGTGCGCCGCGCCAAAGACACGTTCGCCGCGCCGACGTTTGTCTATCAAGTCTCAGGCGAATACGCGATGCTAAAAGCCGCCGCGCAAAACGGCTGGCTCGATCACGACGCGATCATGATGGAGTCGCTGTTGGCCTTCAAGCGCGCCGGGGCGGACGGCATCTTGAGTTACTTCGCACTCGACGCCTCGCGTTTGCTGACACAGCAACGTTAAGCATGGCGCAACACCTGAGCGCGGTCGCGTTGGTCGTTCGCGACTACGACGAAGCGATCGCCTACTACACCACCAAGCTCGGCTTCGAGCTGATTGAAGACACCGACCTTTCGGCCACGCAGCCGGGCAAACGCTGGGTGCGGGTGCGCCCGCCGGGCGCTCGCGAGACGTGTTTTTTGCTCGCCAAGGCCACCAACGACGTACAACAGCAAAGCATTGGCCATCAATCCGGTGGTCGCGTGTTTTTGTTTTTGTCGACCGATGACTTCTGGCGCGACCATGCCGCCATGAGCAAAGCCGGTGTCAAGTGGATACGCCCGCCGAGCCGACAAGCCTACGGCACGGTGGCCGTATTTGAAGACTTGTACGGCAACCACTGGGATCTGATCGAGCCGCGCGAATAGGGCGATCGCGGCGGCGTGTCAGCGCTTGCCGGGCGCAATACGTTAGCCTGACTTGTGGTGTATCGTGATGCCATGAACGCCACTGGGCGGTCGCGGTCAACGCGGCAGACGCCCAATCCGTCGGTTAGACGCGAAAGGAAACGCCATGTTGCATCGACTCTGTTTTGTTTGCAGTGCCACGGCCATCGCCGCCACCCTGGCCATCACCGCGCCACGCACCGCGGCGGCGGCCGTGTCCGTCACCTTCACCAAGTCCGACCAATACATCGATGTGCCGTTCGCGCCTTGGGAGCGCGAAGCAACCCTGAAAACCCTCAAGCAGCATTTCGAAAAACTCGGCACCAAGTTGCCTGCCGGGCAGGACTTGAAAATCGAAGTGCTGGAAGTCGATCTGGCCGGACGCATGGAGCCATCACGCGTGTCGGGCAGCACCGAAATCCGCGTGCTGCGCGGCGGTGCCGACTGGCCGACCATTGAATTGCGCTACGCCGTCGAAGCGGACGGCAAAGTGATCAAACAAGGTGTGGCGCGCGTCACGGATCTGAATTACCTCGGCCACATGAATCGCTATCCGACAAGCGAATCG
Organism: Usitatibacteraceae bacterium; assembly: GCA_038901695.1. Classification (GTDB taxonomy): domain Bacteria; phylum Pseudomonadota; class Gammaproteobacteria; order Burkholderiales; family Usitatibacteraceae; genus UKL13-2. The sequence continues at coordinate 10,783 of JBCKPN010000051.1, read as the reverse complement.
CTGCGCTACGAAAAAGCCATGCTCGACGATTGGTTCAAGAAAGACGTACTGGCACCCAAGTAGGCGCTGCGCCGTCATACTGAAACCCCAGCATCTACGCGCGTTTTCAGGCATTTTTGCCCGGAATCTAGCGTAGATGCTGGGGTTTCTTAATTTATTCCCGCGCCGCCTATTTGATCAGTGCCGCCTTTTGCGTGTCACCGAGCTGCTGATACTTCGCCTCGTACTTTTTGTTCAAGCGCGTCTGTTTATCTTCCAGCGGGATCTCGCGGCCCTGGATGTAGATGCGTTCGACGTTGGTGCGGATATCCAGCGGGTCGCCGTCGGTGACGAAGAAATTCGCCAGCTTGCCGCGCTCGAGTGAGCCGAGCTTATCGGCGACACCGAGAATCTGTGCCGGATAAATGGTGATGGCTTTCAGCGCTTCGGCCGGTGCCAAGCCATTCGCGACGGCGGTGGCGGCTTCGTAAGGCAAGCTGCGCTCGGTGGCCGCATCAAACGTGCTGCCACCGCGTGCAATCGCAAACGTGACACCCGCTTCTTTCAACCTTGCCGCCAGCCGAAACGGCGCGTCGGGATCGTCGCCGCGACGCAGTGGCAGGCGATGCACACCACCGATAATCACCGGCACGTTGCGCTCGCGCAGTAGCGGCGCGAGGTATGCCGCGTCCTGTCCGCCGACAATGACGATTTTCAGGTTGTAGCGCAGGGCAAGATTCAGCGCATAGCGCATTTGCGGCAACTCGTCGGCGTGAATGAATACCGGCATTTGTTGTGGCCCGGTCGCCAGTGCGCCACGCATCGCTTCCCAACGCGTGTCGATGGGGATTGCCGCATCGGCCGCGCGCGCCTTGGCATACGCGGCCGCCACTTCGAGCGCGTCGTCGAGCGTTTTCAGGCGTTGTTGGGTCAGGCGTTGCAATTCTTCGAGTCGTGCGGCGGGCACGTTCGGAAACAATGCCGCGTTGGTGCGCAGGCTCGGCAACATGACGTGCAGCCCGACGTCGGCCTTGATGCCCATGTCTTCCCAGGTCCAGCCGTCGAGTTGCAATAGCGCTGAGGTGCCGGCAATCAGGGTGGCAGCACTGGCGCGCGGTGCGGCAAGCGCCGCAAGAACGCCGTTGGCGCGTGTCACCGGAAACAATTCGCTGTCGGCGTTCACCGCCACCAGTGCGCGTGCGTTCGGATTGATCGCACCGACTTCGGCGGTGTCCACTGTCGCGCGTACTGACTGCACTTCCACCAAGCCGAGCGTGGTGTTGGCCGCGATGAAGCCTGGGTAGATGTGTTTGCCGGGCAGTGACAGCACTTGCGCGCCGGGTTGATCCGGCACATTTGCCGCGCTGCCGATGGCGACGATGCGGCCTTTGTCGATGAGCATGCGGCCATTCGTGATGACCTCGCCCGTCACGGTGTGCAACGTCGCGCCAGTGATCATCAGCGCTTGTTTTTGCGGCGGCGGCGGAATGTTTGGGTTCGCCATTGTGGTGCTCGCAACGGCGGTGAGGCACAGTGCCACGAGGTTACGCAGGGTGAAGGTAGAACGCATCGTGATGCCTCGTGGAAATAGAGCGGTAATCATTTCGCGTCCTCCGTGCACTCGTGCCAACTGCCGCCGTCCCAGTAGCTATGTCGGAATTGCTTGGCCTCGTGCAGCCAGCGCTGCAAGGCCATGTATTCGAGCGTGTCGCGCACATTCGGCGGCACGCTGGATGGCGTGTCGCTGCCCGACGCAGTCGCGCCTGCTGCTCTCGCGGCATTCATCGTGTTCAGCCGCGTCATACGCGCCGGTAACGCCTTGTCCAGAAGACGCTGACGCTCGGCGCTCGCTTGCGCTTTGAGCGCCGCGTCAGTGGCGAGGTCGAAATATTTGCGGCCTTCAATCCAGGTCTGCTCGGCTTTCACGAACGACGATAGCGGACTCGCATTCCAGATCACGAAGTCGGCGTCCTTGCCAACTTCGAGCGAGCCAACGCGATCGTCAATGCGCAATTGTTTGGCCGCATTGAGCGTGACGAAATTGAGCGCGTCCGTTTCTGACATGCCGCCGTAGCGCACCGCTTTGGCGGCTTCGGTGTTGAGGCGGCGTGCCAGCTCGTTGCTGTCGGAGTTCAACGTGGTCAACACGCCCGCTTTGTGCATCAATGCCGCATTGTTCGGGATCGCGTCGTACACCTCCATTTTGTACGCCCACCAATCCGAGAACGTCGATCCGCCCGCACCAATGCTGGCCATCGCATCCGCCACTTTGTAGCCTTCGAGTACGTGCTGGAAAGTCGCCACGGTAAAGCCAAATTCTTGCGCGATGCGCACGAACATCAAAATTTCATCGGCACGGTAGGCGTGGATGTGCACCACACGTTTCTTGTCGAGAATTTCGCCCAGTGTCTCGAGTTGCAAATCGCGGCGCGGTTCAGCGACCGTCTTCGGATTGGCGCGGTGTTGCTCACGATAGTCCGCCCACTTCTTCTGGTAATGGCGCGCCGCTTGAAAGCCGTCGCGCAAAATCTGCTCGACGCCCATGCGCGTTTGCGGATAGCGATCATTGCCTTCCCAGTTGGATTGTTTGACGTTCTCGCCGAGTGCAAATTTGATGCCCGGCTTGGCACCGGCAAATTTCAACCCTTCCGCGTCCATGCCCCAGCGAAACTTGATGACCTGATTTTGTCCACCAATCGTGTTCGCCGAGCCGTGCAACAAGTTCGCCGCCGTCACGCCACCGGCAAGCTGCCGATAAATATTGATGTCGGTCGCATCGACCGCGTCGCCGACGCGCACTTCTGCGGTGATGGAGCTGGTTGATTCGTTGACACTACCCACGATGGCCGTGTGCGAATGCGCGTCGATAATACCGGCCGTCACGTGCTTGCCGGTCGCATCGATGGTCGTCGCCTCGGCAGGTGCCACGAGGTTGGCGCCAATGCCCGCGATCTTGCCGTCGCGCACCAGCAGGTCGGCGCGTTCCAGCCGCCCCGCCTTGCCGCCAGTCCAGAGCGTCGCGTTGCGCACCAGCAATACGCTCGGACGAGCGGGCAGCGTGATGCCATAGGCACCGGCCGGATAGGCGTTGCTGAGTGGCACGGGCTGCACTTCAATACTGGCGCGCTGCTGTGCGGGCGTCGGCGTTTCGATAAACGCTGTCGTGCGCGAAGCGCTCCACACGCTGCTCACGCCGGTGGCAGATTGCAAGTTGCCGCGCAGCGCTTCGCTCGCGTAGTCGGCGATCACGGTGTGGCGTTCGGCACTCGATTCTGCTGGCGCTGCACCGTTTGGCGGGGCTGGCTTGCGACATGGAAAATTGATCACCAGTTGACGGCTACGAACCGCAACGTCACATACGCCGCCGTCTTGCGACAATGTTGGCCGCGTCCGCGTGCCGCCAATTTTCCACTCCACGGTTTTGCCGCCACTGGTGACACTCCACGTGCCGCGCGCATCGAAGCGATCAAAGGCCGGCATGGTGTGGGGCTTGCCATCGACAAACGAGATTTCAATTTCGGCGGTGTCGGCGGCGAATAAATCGTTGGTGGCGACCACCACATTGGCGAGCTTTCCCGCCTCCAGCGTGCCGATGTTGGTCGCACCGATCAATTTCGCCGGTGTCGTCGTGAGTGCGGCGAGCGCTTGATCAGCCGACAATCCGCGTTTGACCGCTTGCCGCAGTTGCGGCAAAAATTCTTTCATGTCTCTGAGACCCGCCGTGGTCACCGCGAACTCGACGCCCGCCTTGGCCAGATACGAAAGATTAGACGGCGCTTGTTCCCAGTGTTGCAGCGCATCCAGCGACACGTCGATGGCACTATCCGGGTTTTCAATCTCCGGCGGCGCGGGATAATTGAGCGGCACTATCACCGGCATGCCGAGCGATTTCAGTTGCGCGGCGCGCCGGTACTCGTAACCGTTGCCCTGCAACACCACGCGCAGATTAAATTCGTCGCGCACCTTCGCCACGCGTTGATAATCCTGCTCGCTCTCGGCAGCATAAATCACCAACTGCTTGCTGCCCACCACCGCCGCCAGCGCGTCGAGCGCGGCGTTGGCTTCGACTCGCTCACTGGTGGCCTTGCCCTGCGCGGCGGCATACCAGCGCGCGTCGTAGAGCGTCTGGCGCACCAGCGCGATGGCACCCATGGTGGAATTCGGGTAACCCACGCTACGACCAAAGCCGCGCTCAGCTTCGTTGGCCATGTGCTGCGCGACGCGCGATTGCATCACCATGGCCTTGGCGTTCGCGCTGTCTTGCAAACTCACCAGCGCGCTTTGTCCGCGGAATACGCCCACCGAAGGCGCGGCGAGCACGGTCGTGAATCCCGCCTCACGTGCCGCTTTGACGTCGTCTGCCTTCACATCGAGTTGCGCCGCGACATCGAGATCGGCGCGTACCGAGCGATTCTGTGCCGCCAACGCGCCGCGGGTCGCCACCACAACCGGCGGCGGCGTGGTCTCAATCGTAATCGCACCACGCGCGCCACGCGGCATGCCTGCGGGAGCCGGACGCATGCTGGCCGGCACACCGACGCTACTGGCCAGATCAATAAAACCGGCGTACACCGTGCGACCGTCGAGTTTCCACACCCGAGCACCGCTCGGCACCGCGACGTCCGCGCCGACGGCCACAATGCGTCCATCGCGCATCACCAGCGTGCCGCGCTCAATCACCTTGCCCGGTGCCACCACAATGCGCGCGCCGGTCAAGGCGTGCCAGCGTGGTGTTTGATCGCGCAGGCCTTCGAGCCGATTAGTGCTGACTTGTGCATTCACGGGTAATTGCGCGGGCAGCGCGAGGCCGAACAACACGCCAATCATGCCGCTGAACAGTGCGCTGCTGAGGCGTTTGGTGTGCTCGGCGCGGTTGGCCGCGCGGTCGATCGCGTGCTCGATGGACGGACGAGCGCCGAATGATGGTGCCTGCATGAGACTCTCCAAGTGCGTCAACGAAGGATGCAATGCAGGCGTCTTTTTAGTCGTATTTTCACCGCTGCTTGCATCACTTTGACTCTATCACGCAGCGATGGCCGACAATCGCGCGACACTTGAGCAGGCTCAAGAATTCGCCGCGATCGGATCCTGCCGCAGGCTACAACCCTAAGAACGTGTGCATCTTGTCGCACTCTTGTTCGAGTGCCACCTTGAACGCCTGCTCGCGTGGTGCCCGTCCAGCGATATAGCCAAATTCGGCGCGCATGCGACCCTCGATCACCGCGACGTTCGCCCAGCCGATCACGTGTTCTCGCCACAGCAGTGGCAGCGCGTAGTAACCGAGTTTGCGTTTGGCGGCGGGCGTGTACGCTTCAAACCGATACGCCCAACCCCACAGCATTTCAAAGCGTTTGCGATCCCATACGATCGGATCGAACGGCGCGAGCAGTCGAACGGTGTCATCCGGCGCGTGGTGGTTCGCGCCGAGTTTCGCCGCGGGCGGCCAATACCAGTCCACACCGTCGATACGCGCGTGCATCAGCCGCGCTTTGGCACGCGTCATCGCCGCCTTGATTTCGCTGCGCCATTGCGGCACGCCGTATTGCAGCCGCCCGAGCAGGCCGGCGAAGCTTGCCGCCGGCAGCGGCGCGTATTTGTGGATCACTACATCCATCAAGTTGTCGAGCGCGGCGCGTTGATCGGGCGGCGGCTGGTGCGCCACCAAGGGCGGCGCATAAACGCGAATGCCATGGTCGCGTTTGGCGACGCGCAGCATGCCGCGATAGTGCATCCCCGCGAGCAGTTGCGTGGATGCGCTCGACGAGCCACCCCAATAATTGGTCACCGAGCCGTGCGCAAAGTGATCATCGACTTCGCGCGGATGTACGCTGCCGCGTGTGTGAATTAATTCGAGCATGGCGGCGGCGCGCTTGTGGGTCGCGGCGCTCCAGACGGTGCGCGGCACTCTTGGGTGCATCGCGGCGTAAGTGGTGCGCGGCAGAAATCCGTAATTGATGAAAAAATCTTCTTCAAGACCGAGCATTGCGTAGCGCGCTTCGAGATCGCCTGCGCGATAGTCGGTGACGCGATGCCGAAGCATCAAATCTTGTGCGCGCGCCGGTGCGCGAATCGGATCAGCCTGCACAAAGCCCAACTTGTTAATGGCGCGTGCCAACGAGGTCGGTTTGAACAACGTGTGGCCGACGGCGGCGCGGCGGATGTCATCGAGCGTAATCGGTGGTGGCATTTTGGTCTGCGATCAATCGAAGTACGACCGCTTGCGCGCAGCAGGCAACTTTTTAACAGCGGCCTCGGCGCGCGAGGCGCTGGCGCGATCGGCGAATTCCATCGCCGCGAGCACACGGGTCGGCGGGTTGCTGCACGTATAGCGGGCACCGACACCGGCCAAGTGTTCATTAAATCGCCGCTCCAGATCGGTGGTGATACCCGTATAGAGCGCGCCGCTCTCACATTCCAACAAATACAAAACCCAGCAAGGACGCGCCCTTTCAGGCATTTTTGGCCGGAAGTGGCCGTGGATAGGCGTTTTTCGCCATGTGTTCACCCACCCGCGCGTCGAGCCGCGCCACGTCGTCGCGTAGCGTTTCGTTGTCGCGCGCGAATTGTTCGAGCTGGTCTTTGGTCATGAACGCGTCGCGCTCATGCACCAGATACTCGGCGACGTTTTCAGTAAAGCGTTGGCTCGCTTCGTCGCGCCACGCGGCCAACGATTTCGCGGTGCCCACCACGCGGTGTGCCACGATATCAGCCGCCGTACCGCCGCCGAGCAGACGGCTCAAGTCTTCTTCGATGTCCCATTCGACCGCACGCGCGACGGTCGAGAGTGCATGCGCTAGCTCACTGTCGCCGTCGAAGGCAATGTTGCGATACGCCGCCGCGTCTTTGCGCAACAGCCCCGGCAGCGATGACAAGGGAATGCGAAATGACACCGCCGCCGGTGCGGCCCCTTCACCAACTGGCTCGACGCTGCCCTCACGGGTGATGCGAACGGCAGCCTCGATTGGCCCGATGCGGATATCGATGCGCGCCTCGGCGTGCGACGCCAGCCGTTCACGTGCCATCGGATAATCCGACAGCACGCGATTGATGAGTTTTGATGCCGCGAGATTCGCGGCGGGAAGCGTGAAATTGGTCACGCCGCCATTATGACAAAGGCTGTGTCAGTTCAACTGCTGAATGCCGACCAGCTTCCAGGTTGATTTGTCGTCCGACAAATCTTTGGCGACGTGCCAGACTTCGTCGAAGCCTTCGGTTGGTTCGTTGTCTTCACGAAGCACACCGGTGTAGCGCACACTGGCGACGGCTTTGTTGTTTTCAATCACGACTTCAATCACGCGCGCGTCGACCGATACTACTTCGGTCTTCTGTGCAGCGTCGCCGCGTTCTTGAATTTGCAACGCGAGTTCGCCAAACATTTCAGGCGAGGTGAACTCGCGAATGTCATCCAGATCTTTCGCGTCGTTGGACGCTTGCAGGCGAATAAACGCGGCTTTGGAATTGCGCTCGAACGGTGCCACATCAAAGTCGGCGGGAATGCGCGGCGACGCGGTCGCGGCGTTAATCACGTCGGGTGATGCGTTGGCCGTGGACAAGCGGCTACCAATTTCCGGGGTAGCGACGCGATTCGTCGTTGTGGCCGCAGATACGGCCTCGGGCGCGGCTGACGGCGGCGGGCTGTACGGCGCACCGGCGCCTGCGTACTGCGTGCGGTCTGTTTGGTTCGCGCCGCCCATTTCAGCCGCTTTTTTGCGCAAGAACATGCGCACCACGAAGAACACGCCGACGGCCAAGCCGATCATCAACAAGATGTCGAAAAATTTCAGACCGTCAAACGCGCCGCCCATGAACATCGCCGCGAGCAGGCCACCAGCCGCGAGACCGGCCAACGGGCCCATCCATTTGCTCATGCCGCTGGCCGCGACCGGTGCGGCGGCCGCAGGAACAGCCCCGGTAGCGGGTGCCGCGGCGGGAGCAGCAGGCTTCGCAGTTGGCGGTGTGGCGTCCTTTTGAATCGATTCTTTTTGCGTGCCGGTCGATTTGCCGCCACCCAGACGCCTCTTGGCGTCGGCGTCGGACATATAGCCGAGCGCGCCAAAGGTGAATATGGAAATGACGATAGTGGCCAGAAGCGTTTTCATGGCGTGCCCCGAGTAAGTTTGTAGGTGAATTCGTGAAGAGCGTGAAGATTACAGCAGAACTGAGACCGCGTGGAGCGCAAATGATTCCCTGAGACGCGCTGGACGCGGACCAGTCACCACCCACCCGTCGCGTCAAGCGCAGCGCGTCGGTGTTGCTGGCGTCAGCTTATAACCCCGATGCAGCGCCACCACCCCGGCTGCCAGATTCCAGTACTCGACCCGCAACAGTCCCGCCGTCTGCAGCATGATCTTCAGCGTTTCTTGATCGGGATGCATGCGTATCGACTCGGCGAGGTATTTGTAACTCGCTTCGTCCTTAGCCACCCATTTACCGATCTTGGGCAGCAGCCCAAAGGAATAGGCGTCGTAGGCTTTTTCCAGCGCCTTGTGGACCTTGGAGAACTCCAGCACCAGCAAGCGTCCGCCGGGTTTTAACACACGCGTCATTTCGGCCAGCGCGATGTCTTTGTGCGTCATGTTGCGCAGACCAAAGGCGACGCTGACCAGATCAAATGACTCACTGGCGAAGGGAAGTTTTTCAGCGTCGGCTAACGCGTTCGGCGTGGCAAGACCTTGGTTCGCCAGACGATCACGTCCGACTTTAAGCATCGCCTCGTTGATGTCCGTCTGCCAGACATTCGCGGCACCCGCAATCTTGGCAAACGCTTGCGCCAGATCGGCGGTACCCGAGGCGACATCGAGCACTTTTTCGCCCGGTTGCACGTTGGCCAAATCGACGGTGAATTTTTTCCAGACACGGTGCAGCCCGCCCGACATCAGATCGTTCATCAGGTCGTAGCGCGGCGCGACCGAGGCGAACACTTCGCGCACCTTGTCGGCTTTTTGGTTTTCGTCGACTTTTTGAAAGCCGAAATGGGTTTGTGTCATCGTCTGCACACTATCCCCAGTGTCGGGGCTTTCGTCGGTGGTGGATACATGCGGCAATAACGATTTCATCATCGGTCGCACGAAAAACAAGCGCGTATGGGAATCGGCGCAAAACCATTCTTCGGATGTCGGGGCCAACCTCAGGCAATAGCAGCGGGTTACGCGCGATCAATGTGAGTGCCGCGTCAATCACTCGTAAAACTCGCCCCCAAGTCCCGGCGCTTGCAATTCATACCAAACTTGCGCATCGAGGAACTCGGTCGATGCCGCCGCAGTCAAACGGACTCGCCTCACGCTTTGTTCAACATTTTCTCGCGCAGGGCTGCCCAAGGCACGCTCGACGAGGGGTCGGCATCATGTTCAGCCAAACGACGCTGCACCTCGGCGAGCTGCGCGGCCGCCAACGGATAATCCTCGCCCGCATCGCGCGCGATGCTGTCCCAAATATCCTCGACCAGCTGAATGCGCTCGGCGACGGACAAGTTGAGGTAGTCAGGATTGGTTGCCATCGGAAAAGTATATCGCTTTGCTCAACGCCAAAAAGCGCGAACTAACCTCGACTCGCGCCCGCGCGCTCGATCCGACTCAAGTAGGTGCGCCAGTAATCTTGTTCATTGACGCCCAGATCGTACAAGTAATCCCATGTGTACAAGCCGGTGTTGTGGCCGTCGGAAAAGGTCGGCTTGACGGCGTAGTTGCCAACCGGCTCAAGATTGGTGATGTTGACGTCGCGCTTTCCGATCTGCAGTACTTCTTGTCCCGGCCCGTGTCCGCGCACTTCGGCCGACGGCGAGTGCACGCGCAAATATTCGCAACTAAGACGAAACCGCGTGTCGTTGTCAAACGCGATTTCAAGTTCGCGCGATTTTTGATGCAGCGTGATTTCGGTCGGGCGCGGGGTGGGGGCGTTGTGGAGCGAGGCCATGATTTGTCCGGAAAAAGTGCGGGGGATGGCACGCGTCATTGTAGCGCGCCCGTCTATTCGGTTCCTGCGACGCACAGACTGTCACATAATCTTCACACTGCTGAAATATCATGCCCCTGAGTCATCCCCCACCACTGAAACCCGCGCATGTCTGCGCACCGCCCGCCGAGCTATCCAAATGAACCCGACCATCCTTGTTGTCGAAGACGAACCCGCGATTCAGGAGCTCATCCAGATCAATCTGGAGTTGGGCGGCTACCGCGTGCTGGTGACCGACTCTGCCGAGACCGCGCTCAAGATGGTGCAACACGAGTTGCCAGATCTTGCGCTGCTCGATTGGATGCTGCCCGGCATGAGTGGCGTTGACCTGACGCGCAAGCTACGTGCCGATGCGCGCACCAAGGCGTTGCCAATTATCTTGCTCACCGCGCGCGGCGAAGAAGCCGACAAGCTGCGCGGACTCGAAACCGGGGCGGATGACTACATGGTGAAGCCGTTTTCGCTCAAGGAGCTGCAGGCGCGCATCACGGCGGTGCTGCGCCGCCGTGCGCCGGAATTGACCGAAGACACGATTGAATACAGCGGCCTGAAGCTCGACCCGGCTTCGCACCGGGTCAGCGGTAATGGCGTCACGCTGTCGATGGGGCCGACCGAGTTTCGTTTGCTGCATTTTTTCATGACCCACCAGGAGCGCGTCTACTCGCGCACGCAGTTGCTTGATTTGGTGTGGGGTGATCACGTCTTCATCGAAGAGCGCACCATTGACGTGCATATTCGCCGCCTGCGTTCGGCGCTCACGCCGTCAGGCCACGACGCTCTGGTGCATACCGTGCGCGGCAGCGGCTATCGCTTTGCGCGCGATGCCTGAGCGCGCATCGGCGCGCATCGATGT
>JBCKPN010000050.1:0-13879 GCA_038901695.1 Usitatibacteraceae bacterium | reverse complement strand
ATCTAAGGGCGCGAAAGCCGACGTCAATTTCCATGAGAGCACGCTAATCGAGATCATTTGGACCATCATTCCATTTTTCATCCTGCTGTTCATGGCCTTGCCCGCGACCAAGACCGTGCTGGACATGAAAGACACTACTAACCCGGACATGACGGTCAAAGTAGTCGGGTACCAATGGGGTTGGCGCTATGAATACGCCGCCGAAGACATCAGTTTTTATTCGACGCTGGCGACCCCATGGACGCAGATAGGCAGTCCGGGCGAACAGGCGATCGCCGAAAAGGGTAAAGACTATCTGCTGGAAGTCGACAACCCGATGGTGGTTCCGGTCGGCAAGCGCGTGCGCTTGCTGATCACGTCGGAGGACGTGATTCATGGTTGGTACGTGCCGCAACTGGGCGTCAATCAGTACGGTATCCCCGGATTTATCAAGGACGTATGGTTTACCGCCGATCGGGTTGGCACCTTCAAAGGTCAATGCAGCCAGATTTGCGGCAAGCTGCATGGCTATATGCCGATTACAGTGGAAGTGAAGTCTGAGCTCGACTACGCCAAATGGGTAGAAGCGTCGAAGGCGAAGTGGGGTGCCAAGCCTGCCGTGGCCGGCGCAGCCGAGAGCGCCGCGCTGGCAGCGGAATCAACAGCCCCGCTGGCACTTGCGCAGCTCAAAGCCAAAGGAGAAAAAGTCTATGCCGACAACTGCGTCGCGTGCCATCAGGCAACCGGCAAAGGCATGCCGCCGGCATTCCCGGCGTTGTCAGGCTCGAAGGTAGTGTTGGATCCCGTTGAAGGGCAAATCAATATTTTGCTGAACGGCAAGCCCGGAACGGCGATGGCGTCGTTCGCACGTTTGTCAGATCTCGAAATTGCCTCGGTCATGACCTACACCAAGAACGCCTGGGACAACAACACCGGCAAGGCGGTTCAGGCAGCGGACATCAAGGCGAAGCGGAAATCCTAGCGCACGCGACGGCAGCCCAATCAGCGATTCCGTCGGACGCACGCCTCGTCAGGCGTCACGAACCAAATAGATTCAGGAGAGCACAATGGCTTCAGCAAGTACCCACGATAGCAGTCACGGCCACGATCATGACCACCACGGACCAGGATCTTGGACGCGCATTTTCAAGACGACGAATCATAAAGACATTGGTTCGATGTACCTGTGGTTTTCGCTGATCATGTTTTTCGTCGGCGGGGCGATGGCGTTGGTGATACGCGCGGAGTTGTTTCAGCCTGGGTTGCAGGTTGTGCAGCCTGAATTGTTCAATTCACTGACTACCGTTCACGCGCTGGTGATGATTTTCGGCGCGGTGATGCCGGCGTTTGTCGGCTTTGCCAACTGGCTGATACCGTTGCAAATCGGCACCGCGGACATGGCGTTCCCGCGCCTCAATAACTGGTCGTTTTGGCTATTGATTCCGGCAACCATTTTGCTGATGGGCTCGTTCTTCGTCCCGGGCGGCGCGGCCGCGTCGGGTTGGACGATTTATCCACCGCTGTCGATACAGGGCGGCATTGGTACGGATATGACGATTCTGGCGATCCACATTCTGGGCGCGTCGTCGATCATGGGTTCGATCAACATCATTACGACGATTCTGAACATGCGCGCACCAGGCATGACGCTGATGCGCATGCCGCTGTTTGTTTGGACTTGGCTCATCACGGCCTATCTCATCATCGCCGTGATGCCAGTGTTGGCCGGCTGCGTCACGATGCTGCTCACGGATCGACATTTCGGCACCGCGTTCTTTAACGCAGCGGGCGGCGGCGATCCGACCATGTTCATGCACATTTTCTGGTTCTTCGCTCACCCAGAGGTGTACATCCTGATCCTGCCGGCATTCGGCATCATGTCGCAGATAATTCCTGCTTTTTCAAGGAAGCCGCTATTCGGCTACGCATCGATGGTGTATGCCACGGCCTCGATCGCAATCCTGTCCTTCATCGTCTGGGGTCACCACATGTTTACGGTGGGCATGCCAGCGGCGGGGCAGTTGTTTTTCATGTACGCGACCATGCTGATCGCTGTTCCAACGGGCGTGAAGATCTTCAACTGGATCGCCACGATGTGGCGTGGCTCGATGACATTTGAGACGCCGATGCTGTTTGCCATCGGCTTTTTGTGCATGTTTACGCTGGGCGGGTTCTCGGGTCTGGTGCTCGCCATCGTCCCGGTCGACATCACATTGCACAACACCTACTACGTGGTGGCGCATTTACACTATGTGTTGTTCCCCGGTGCCATTTGGGCACTGATGGCGGGCGTCTACTTCTGGTTGCCGAAGTGGACCGGCCGCATGTACAACGAAACGCTCGGCAAGTGGCACTTCTGGCTGTCCGCGATTGCGTTCAACATCACGTTTTTCCCGCAGCATTTTCTCGGGCTTGCGGGAATGCCGCGGCGTATCCCTGACTACGCGCTGCAGTTCGCGGAGTGGAATGCGATTTCGACCGTGGGCGCATTCATGCTCGGTTTCAGCCAATTACTGTTCGTCTACAACGTGGTGACCACCATTCGTTCCGGCGAGAAAGCCAAGGAACGTCAATGGGAGGGCGCAGACTCGTTGGAGTGGACACACCTGCCATCGCCGGTGCCGTATCACACCTTTGAAACGGTGCCTGATCTGCGTGGCGCGAAGCCTGCACACTAAGGACGACCAGCCCGTGTTTTATAGGACAGTCGTGACACAAACTCCCCGACAGTCGCCTGAACCCTCAGCGGATCAGGGTCGTCGCAGCGCCAAGGCCAGGTACGTGACCTTGGCGTGGCTGCTGTTGTGGGTCGCCGCCATATTTGTTGTGACTGTGCTCAAGTTTGCGAAGGTGTGGTGATGAGCGCTCAACTCGAGCACTGTGAAATACACACGCCGTCCGAGGTGCGCGCGAATAACAGCGTGACGCTCAAGAAACTGTTGCTGGTCGTGCCAATCATGCTCGTGTTTTGCGCATCTCTGGTGCCGTTGTATCGGCAAATCTGCGAAGTGTTGGGTATAACTGCCACGCGCGCGATCGCGCAAAACACCCAAGTTGATACCTCGCGCTTGGTGAAAGTGGATTTTGACGCGACAACCAACCGCAGCTTTGGGTGGAAGTTTGTACCGGTCGACAAACATGTCGAAGTCAACCCCGGTGCCATCGTCACGGTCAACTATCGGGTGACGAATACGTTGCCGCACGCGACCACGGGTCGCGCTGTGCCGAGCTTCGGTCCGATGGAGAGCGGCATTTATTTCAGCAAAATCGAGTGTTTTTGTTTTTCAAATCAAACATTGCAAGCCGGGGAGACGCGCGACATGCCGGTGACCTTTTACATCGATCCGAAGTTGCCGTCTAAAATTGGAGCGATTGCGCTGTCGTATACGTTTTTCGATGTGACGGAAGTAGCAAAGCAGCGCTAAACGCAACAGCTACCGGTCTCGGTGTAGGTGGTGACGTAGAGATATTGTTTTGGTGGGCGTCCGCTGCGTTCACTTTTGTGGTGACGCGATACACCTTGGTGACAGTCATCATCGCAATACAGCAACAGGCAAACATCAGGAGAGAAAATTGAGCGCGACTACAGGTGGTTACTATTTCGCCCCCCCGTCCAAGTGGCCGGTGGTTGGATCAACGGCATTGATGTTTCTGGGTGCCGGTGCGGTGATGTGGATGAACCAGATCCAGCCGTTTGGCTACGCGTCATTGCTTCTGGGCTTCGCAATTCTGGTCTACATGCTGTTCGGCTGGTTTGGCGTTGTCATCGCGGAAAGCGAAGCCGGGCTGTTCAACAAACAAGTGGATGCGTCGTTCCGCTGGGGCATGAGCTGGTTCATTTTTTCCGAGGTCATGTTCTTCGCGGCCTTCTTTGGAGCGCTCTACTACGCGCGCGTCTTTTCGGTGCCGTCGCTGGCCGATTACGAAAACGCCTTGCTGTGGCAGGGCTACGAGTCGCGTTGGCCGACACTGGGACCTTACTTTGAGAAGAATTCGGCACTCGCCTTTCAGACCATGGGCGCGTGGGGCATTCCCGCGCTGAACACCGCATTGCTACTCGCATCCGGCGTGACGGTAACTTATGCACATCACGCGCTGATTGCCAACAATCGCAAGGGACTGGTGTGGGGGCTGATTGCGACTATCGTGCTCGGCGCGTTGTTCCTGGGCTTCCAAGTTTACGAATACATCCACGCTTACACTGACCTTAACCTGAAATTGTCGTCAGGGGTTTTCGGCTCGACCTTTTTCATGCTCACCGGCTTTCACGGTTTCCACGTCACGCTCGGTGCCATCATGCTGACGGTGATTTTGTTTCGCTGCATCAAGGGACATTTCAAGCCGGATCGCCATTTTGGTTTCGAGGCGGTCGCTTGGTACTGGCACTTCGTAGACGTGGTCTGGTTGGGACTGTTCATTTTCGTCTACGTGCTGGTGTAGGTACACGGCTAACGGCGAGCGAGTTGACGACAAAAAGGCCACCAGCTTCCGCTGGCGGCCTTTTTTGTGACGCGCGTTGGGTGGGGTGCGACAGAAGGTTGGCGGCTCCTACACGCGCGGGAACCAGCCGAAAACAAAGCCGCCGATGACAATCAGGAACGCGAGAATGGACAAGGCGACACGGACCTTTAGCGCGTTGACCATGTTCGATGGATTGCCCTTGTTTCGGTACATGAAAAACAAGCCCGCGAACAGACTGATTACAACCAGCACCAGCAGCAGTACCAACACAAATTTCATCGAATTACCCAGCCAGAAAACGTCAACTTCGGCGAGCTTGCCGAACCAGGCAACATTGTATAGAACTCCCTTGTTACCATTGCCGGGCACCTATTAGATGCGCCCTACCATTCCTTCTTTGCCAATGTCCCCGACAAGTGACCGCATCCAATTCGCGCCGCGGCTGGTGCCGACCATCGCGGCACTGGTTGCGTTCGGACTCACTGGGTACCTCGGTCAGTGGCAGGCTGATCGCGCTGACGAAAAGCGTGCGCTGCAAACGCACTTCGATGCGCGCGCGGCGCTGCCTCCGCTCATGCTGGACGCCGCGAATAGTCGTCTCGACGCCCTGCCATCGACGTATCGACAAGCCAGAGCACAGGGTGAATACGATGCATCAGGCCAGTTTTACGTTGATAACAAATCCGACGGCGCAGCAGTGGGGTATCACGTCATTACACCGTTAAAACTCAATCCAAAAAAAATCTTGCTGGTCAATCGGGGGTTCGTGCCGCGCGCGGCGACTTATCCTGCGCCGCCTGCGATCCCAGTACCCGCTGGTATGGTGGTGGTCGCCGGGCCGTTGGTGTTGCCGAGCCAGAAATTTCTCGAGTTGGGCAGTGCAGCGCCGATTCAAGGCAACGTGTGGCAAAACCTGACCGTCGAGCGTTATCGCGAGCATACCCGGCAAGACGCGTTGCCGTTGGTGTTGCTTGCGCAACCGACCGACGTGGGTCTCAGGCCGGTCGTCGAACGGCCGGACGCGAAAGTGGATAAGCACACCGAATACATGCTGACATGGTATTCGCTTGCGGCGACCGTCCTCGCGCTGTGGCTGCTGTTGAATCTTCATTTTCCGAAATCAAAAGAGACACGATGAAATTATTAGCCTGGCTCTCGCCGCGTACCAAGTTTGTGTTGATGTTCGTGTTGTTTGCGACACCGATCACAGTGTCGTACCTGATGTTTTTTTTCTGGACGCCGAAGGCGACCAACAATTTTGGCGAACTGATTTCGCCGGTGGTGCAGTTGCCGCTGGAAGCGCTGGTGGTGACGGATGGCACGGACGCGGCGCCGGATCTGGCCACCAAGGCGCTGCGCGGCAAGTGGCTGCTCTTGACCCGCGACGGCGGGGCGTGCGAACAAACTTGTGCGCACAAACTGTACGCAATGCGACAAGCGCGCCTACTGGCGGGACGGGAGCAGGAGCGCGTCGTGCGCGTAATGTTGATAGATGATCAAACGGTGCCGTCAGCACAGGTGCTGCAGGATTTCGCGGGGACCGCGTTTGTCGCCGCCAGCGCATCCGCTTGGTTGAGCCGATTGCCGGTGGAGCTCGCAGATCAAAGCCAAGGTCGAAACTACATTTACGCCGTTGACCCGGTCGGCAATGTGTTCATGCGCTATCGAGCGGATCAGAACATCAAGGAACTGGCGGCTGATCTCAGGCGCGTGCTGAAAGCATCACAATTGGGAAAAAATATGGAAGACAAGCAAGGAACATAGCCGATGAAAATGAGTGCAATCGAACATGGTGTGGTGGGGCTGGTCACCGTCGCCATCATTGTCGGCGCATGCTGGTGGGTAGGGCGCGATCACCTGCGCTTTCGCAGACTGATTGCGATGATCACCGTGGTGACGTTTTGCCTGATTATTCTTGGTGCGTTCGTGCGTCTGTCGGATGCCGGACTCGGCTGTCCGGACTGGCCGGGTTGCTACGGCAATTTGACGCCACATCACTCGATCGAGGCCATTCTTGCGGCCGAAGCCGCGCAGCCGGGCGGATCCGTGAGCATGGGCAAGGCGTGGAAGGAAATGTTGCATCGCTACCTTGCCATGATCGTTGGCGCACTCATTGCTGCGATGATGGTTGCGGCGTGGCGCAATCGACGCTTATTCAACCAATCGCCGACATTGGCGAGCATTATCGGCGCGGCGGTTATCGTCCAAGCGGCGCTGGGCGCGTGGACCGTCACCATGTTGTTAAAGCCCGTGATTGTGACTTCTCACTTGTTGGGCGGCGTGATTCTGCTCGCGCTATTGATGCTCTTGCTGGCGCGGCAACCGGACGGTGGACCATGGCGCACGCGTATAACTGCCCAGCAAATTTGCGCTTGTTTGCGCTGGTTGCAACGTGCGTTTTGTTTGTTCAAATCGTGTTGGGCGGCTGGACGAGTACCAACTACGCCGCACTGGCGTGCGTCGATTTGCCGAAGTGTCATGGACAGTGGTTGCCGGAGAGGGACTTCGCCAACGCCTTCCACGTGATTCGTCCGCTCGGCGTCGAGCCGGATGGCGAATTGTTGACTGACGCTGCGCTGCGCGCGATTCACTGGATGCACCGCGTCGGCGCACTGGTGGTGGTATTGGTGATCGGCGTGTTTGCTTGGCGATTGACCCGCGTGGAAAAGGGTCAGCGCGTCGGCCGACTGCTCGGCGCACTATTGGGGGCACAAGTGCTACTCGGATTGGCCAATGTCTGGTTTAGCCTACCCGTCGTCATCGCGGTGGCACATAATGGTGTGGCCGCATGTTTGTTCGCATTGCTGGTCATCATTGTCTATCGGCTGCACAAATCCGGCTGAACCCATTTTGAGTCACGCTCTTGTCTGAAAACCTGATTGCCATCCGTGAGACGAATGTATTGGTGCAGTTCCTTGAACTGACCAAGCCGCGCGTGAACACGTTGATCGTGTTCACCGCCATCATTGGCATGATGCTCGCTTACCCGGTTGGCTTGGCGTGGGACATACCGTTGATGGTGATCTCAACCGTCGGCATTTGGCTGGTCGCCGGCGCGGCGGCGGCGTTCAATTGTCTGGTCGAGCGGGCGATTGACCGCAAAATGGCGCGCACGCGCGCGCGGCCGACGGTGGCAGGCAGTATTTCGACCCCGCAAGTGATTGGCCTCGCCGCCATCGTCGGAACTATCGGTCTTGCCGTGCTTTACCGGTACGTCAACTCGTTGACCATGTGGCTGACGCTCGCCACCTTCGTCGGGTACGCCGTGATCTATACGATTATCCTGAAACCGGCGACCCCGCAAAATATTGTCATCGGCGGCGCGTCGGGCGCGATGCCGCCGGTGCTGGGCTGGGCGGCGGTCACGGGCGCGGTCGATCCGCATGCGTTACTGCTGTTCCTGATTATTTTCGCGTGGACGCCGCCGCATTTTTGGGCGCTCGCGCTCTACCGCAAAGATGAGTACGCCAAAGCTGGCGTGCCGATGCTGCCAGTTACCCACGGTGATCAATTCACGAAACTGCATCTGTTGCTCTACACATTCATGTTGACGGCAGCGACGCTGCTGCCGTTCGTTGTGGGCATGGCTGCGTGGCCGTATTTGGTCTGTGCAGTGCTGCTGAATTCAGTGTTCATCTGGTTTGCCCTGCAGCTCTATCGGCGCTATACCGATGCGCTGGCCCGCCGAACGTTCAAGTTTTCGATTCTGTATCTCGCGCTGTTGTTCGCCGCGTTGCTTATTGACCACTACTTGCCGCTGCTGGGCGCGTTGCGGTGATGTGCCGCCGCGTCATCGCGATGTTGGTGGCCGTGGCGCTATTGGCCGCGACGGGTTGCACGCAGAAAACACCTACTTTTAACGCGGTCGACATCACCGGCGCGCCTGGCTATGCAACAGATTTTCGATTGACGGACCATACCGGAAAGATCCGCACCATGGGGGATTTTCACGGCAAAGTAGTGGCCATATTTTTTGGTTTCACATTTTGTCCCGATGTGTGTCCGACGACCCTTTCGGACATGCGCAGCGTAATGCAGCAACTGGAACCGCGAAGCGATAAGCTGCAAGTGTTGTTCATTACCGTTGATCCGAAACGAGATACTCTGGCAGTACTGTCGAAGTATGTGCCTTCATTTCACCCGAGCTTCCTCGGACTGTATGGCGATGATGAGGCGACGGCGAAGGTTGTACGGGATTTCAAAATATTTGCGCGTGCGGTGCCTGGTCAAACGCCAGATTCCTACACGGTTGACCACACGGCAGGCACGCTGATTTTCGATACTAAAGGCCAGCCGCGATTGATGGCACCGTATGGATTGGCAGCAGAAAAATTTGCAGCAGACATCAAACTTCTAATGTAGAAAGCGCCAAATGAGCATTGACCGTCTTCACATCGGTAAGCGGCTGTCGGAAGTCGCGATTCATGGCGACACGATTTATCTTGCGGGGCAGATCGCCGAGGATAACTCGCAGGACATCAGCGGACAAACCCAGCAGGTGCTCGCCGCAATTGACAAATTGCTGGCCGAAGCGGGAAGCGACAAGACGAAATTGCTGCAGGTGACAATCTTTATTGCCGACATGAAAGATTTTGCCGGCATGAACGCGGTGTGGGATGCGTGGGTGACACCAGGGGCGACGCCACCACGCGCCACCGTCGAAGCCAAACTCGCCAAGCAGGCGTGGAAAGTTGAAATGCTGGTGGTCGCGGCGCGCTAACGCGCTGAATGCGGCCAACAAAAAGGGCACCGAAGGGTGCCCTTTTTGTTGGCCGGTGTATCGGTCAGCGTTGCGTCACGCGGCGGCGTAATCCTGCAGCTGCGTTTTCATCTTTTGCATGGCCTTGACTTCGATTTGGCGAATCCGTTCTGCAGAAACACCGTACTCAGCGGCTAAGTCGTGGAGCGTCTTTTCTTCACCTTCCGCCAGCCAGCGCGACTGGATGATGCGGCGGCTGCGATCATCAAGGCTCGCTAGCGCGGACTTGATGCCGGTCGTTGCGGCAACGTCTTTTTGCATCGCGCTCAGGCGATCTGCGGGATCAACCGAATGATCCTGCAAATACGCGATCGGACTCACCCAGTTGTCATCGTCGCCGTCATTCGGCTCGAGTGAGATTTCCTGCCCAGTGAGGCGCTTCTCCATCTCAGAGACGTCGGTTTCCTTGACGTTGAGTTGTCGCGCGACTTGTTTGACCTCGCTCGGCGAGAGTGTGCCTAGGTGCGGTTTCATTGAACGCAGATTAAAAAACAGTTTGCGCTGTGCCTTGGTGGTCGCGATCTTGACGATGCGCCAATTTTTCAGAATGTATTCGTGCATCTCGGCTTTGATCCAATGCATGGCGAACGATACTAGGCGCACGCCACGTTCGGGGTCAAATCGCTTGACGGCTTTCATCAGGCCGATGTTGCCTTCCTGAATCAGATCCGACTGCGGCAGACCGTAGCCGGCGTAGTTGCGTGCAATGGACACCACCAAGCGCAGGTGCGACATCACCATTTCGGAGGCGGCGGCCAGATCACCACGCGTCGACAATGCGACGGCGAGTTCGCGTTCGCGTTCGGGCGTGAGCATCGGTATGCGATTCACGCTGGAAATGTAGTTCTCCAGACTCGCGACGGACAGTGCAGGCAGACTCAAGCTTGCGGTAGACATCGTTCACTCCTGACGAAATACGCGGCAGCGATCACCGCCGCGACGTGTGAATTTTAGCACTCTCACGATAAGAGTGCTAATAGCCTGGCAAGTTTGCTGCTACGGGTCGGAAATTTTCTGAAATCAGCGGCCATTTGTAAGCGAACACTATCTCAATAATCCTTTGCTACAAAAGACCTTAACGATGGTGCTGCGAGTTACGCTGCAGTCCACCCGCATCCGGCGGCGCAATCGCTGAGCATTCGCTGCAAGTCGGATTGGGGTATGGCGCTTAAAATCAAACCCAAGAAAAGACGGACATTCCCAGACCAAAATGGCCGAAACAGCGCGTCAATAAACGACTTTCAGGGATTAACTTCGACCTGGCGCCAGTACATGGATACCGACACGAACGCGCCCATCCAGCCCAACGCGGCGCTCAGCCCGATGACCCAGCCCGCTTGCCCAAGGGTCGGCGCACGTAAGGCGAAATCTGCGCCGTAGGATGCAGCAAGCGCATTCACCTCAGTGCTGGCCCACAGCCCAAGCGCGGCGGTGGCGAGCACCGCGAGCGCACCTGCGAGGCCGCCTTGAAGCGCACCAAAATACAGAAAGGGTCGACGCACGAAGTGTCGGGTCGCCCCGATCAGTCGGGCGACGATGATTTCATCTTTTTGCGTGAGCATCTGTAACCGAATGGTGTTGCCGATCACAAATACCACCGCCGCGCCGAGCATGACCCCGAGCAGGAACACCAGTCGCTCGGCGAAGCGCGCAAAGCGCGTCAGTTTATGGGCCCACTCAAAGTCCATGTTGATGGTCTCGACCTTGGCGATGGCGGCGACATCGCGCCGCATGGCCTCCAGTGCGGCCGGATCGGTCGATTTGGGTTTAACAGCGAAGGCGTGCGGCAGTGGGTTGGCTTCGATGCCTGCCAGCAGATCGCCAAGATTGGTGCGTTTTTTTAGCTCGGCGAGTGCGGCTTCGCGCGAAATGAAACGCAGACTGGCGGCGTTGTCATGCGCACGCAATTTTTTTTCAATCTCCTTCGCCTCGCCGTCGCTCGCGTTAAGCGCGAGGTAGACATTCACATTCGGCTCGGTGTTGAGTCGTGAAGTGGCGCGCGTAACGTTGTCAAACAGCATGTAGAGGCCAAGCGGCAGCAGTATGGCAATGGCAATGACCACGATGGACAAGCTTGTTGCCAGCGGCTGGGCGCGCATGCGACCGACGGCTCTACTGAACGCTTGCAGGTGCGAAAAAACGAACGCACTCATGCGGCAACACTCCCCTGAGCGATCGCGATGCGACGACATTGAAGGTGCGCCAGCCCGATTTCGTCGTGCGTTGACAGAATCACCGTCACACCCACCTGATTGAAGGAGCGAAACAATTCCATGATGGTGGCCGCATACGCTTGGTCTAGGTTGCCGGTCGGCTCGTCAGCGATGAGCATGGACGGTCGATTGACAATTGCGCGCGCAATACAAAGGCGCTGTTGTTCGCCGCCGGACAGCGCAATCGGATTGGCACGCTCACGTTGTAGCAGGCCGACTTTGTCGAGCGCGGCGCGCACGCGCTTGCCGGTTTCGCCACGCGGATAACCGACGATTTCAAGCGGTAGCGCGACATTGTCGAAGACGCTGCGGTCAAACAACAGCTTGTGATCTTGAAACACCAACCCGAGATTCTGGCGCAGCACCGACACGCCCGCCTCTTTGAGCTGCGCGAGGTTCTGATGGTTGACCAGCACACTGCCACCCGAGGCAAACTCGATCCCCGCAGCGAGCTTCAGCAGGGTTGATTTGCCTGCGCCAGAGTGGCCCGTGATGGCGATCATTTCGCCCTTTTCAACGGTCAACGAGACATTTTTCAACGCCTCGTAGCCATTCGCATAACGCTTGGTCACGCCGGAAAACGTAATCACGCGTTGCACCCCGTTTGGCGTTGATCAGAACAGCGCATCGACAAACTCGCTGGCCACAAACGGCTTTAGATCGTCGATTGATTCACCGACGCCGATAAAGCGCACCGGAATCGGCCGCGTTGCGCGCTCGACCGCGAGTGCGGCGATCATGCCACCTTTGGCCGTGCCGTCGAGTTTGGTGACGACCAGTCCGGTCAACTGCAGCGCCTCATCGAACGCACGGACTTGCGCCAGCGCATTCTGGCCGGTGTTGGCGTCGAGCACCAGCAAGGTTTCGTGCGGTGCCGTGGGGTCAGCCTTGGCGATCACGCGCCGCACTTTGCGAATCTCTTCCATCAAATTGAGCTGTGTCGGCAGGCGGCCAGCCGTATCGGCGAGCACGATGTCGATGCCGCGTGCGCGTGCTGCTGAGATCGCGTCGAAAATGACGGCGGCAGAATCGCCACCTTCTTGCGCGATGACCGTGACATTGTTGCGCTCCCCCCACGTCGTCAATTGCTCACGGGCGGCGGCACGAAACGTGTCACCAGCGGCCAGCATGACGCTGTGGCCGTGCGCCTGAAAATACTTTGCGAGCTTGCCGATGGTGGTGGTTTTCCCGGCACCGTTGACGCCGGCAATCATGATGACGAACGGGCGATGAGTCGACACATCCAGTGCCTGTTCAAGCGGGGCGATGAGTTCAGTTAGCGCGTGCTTGAACGCTTCGCACAACGCGTCGGCATCGGCGATTTTTTGTTCACGCTGCACGATACGCAGCTTGGCGATGAGTTGTGCGCTGGCGCGCACGCCGACGTCGGCTTTGATGAGGGCGGTTTCGAGTTCGTCAAACAGTGCTTCGTCGAGGTGCGGGTGACGTGCGAACAAATCCGACACATCGGTGTTGAGCACGGCGCGAGTTTCGGCCAGTCCCGCGCGCAGCCTAGACAGCCAACCCGAGGCGGGTTCAGCCGCTGTAGTCGCCGCTGCCTTCTTGGAAAACTGGGGAAACACGCGAGAGATTTCTTTCACAAGTGACAATGGACGCGCTACGCGCAGCGATGGTTCGATATTCTAGTGTCTAGTTGCATAGGTCTGCGTAACACCGAGAACTGTTTTGCGCCCGCAGGAATAGGCGCAAAACGCAGCAATAGCACGGCTATTGCGAGTATTTGCAACGACATCGTGCGGGATGCAAAACAATTCGAATGTAGCAAGACTTGTGCAACTAGCAAGGGCGGGCCGCGTGAGACATTCCAGTCATGCGAAACTTCCATCATGGCGACCAAGTCAAAAATTTCAAGTCCGTCACGCAATCATGTTCGCATCGGTGGTGGCCAGTGGCGCAGCCGCATTTTGGCGTTTCCGGAGGTGGCGGGCTTGCGGCCTACCGGGGATCGTATCCGGCAGACGGCATTCAACTGGCTCGGACAGTCGCTGCACGGCAAGGCTTGCCTGGATGCGTTCGCGGGTAGCGGTGTTCTCGGTTTTGAGGCGGCGTCACGCGGTGCCGAGCGCGTGGTGTTGTGTGAGGCGAATCTCACCGCCGTCGGTACCTTGCGCGAAAATGTCCGCCGGTTGGAAGCCGCCCAGTGCGATGTTTGTGCACAGGATGTGTTCGAGTGGCTGAAATCGAATCGGCTTAAATTCGATGTCGTTTTCTGCGACCCACCGTTCGATGCGAATTTGCACGCACCATTTCTGGCGGCGCTGTTGCCGCATTTGGCCGCCGACGCGGCGGTGTATGTGGAATCAAACCAGCCGCTGGACGCGTTGGTCAGCGACGCCGGCGGCTACGCGCTGGCCAAATCGCGCAAGGCAGGCGCGGTATACTTTGGCTTGCTGCGCTCGGTTTCAACAGGCTAAGATAGTGCTGTTGCCGCTCACGCTCACGCTTC
>JBCKPN010000049.1:0-14966 GCA_038901695.1 Usitatibacteraceae bacterium | reverse complement strand
ATGCATGGCGCGGCCAGCCTGCTTCGTGGGAAAATACGCCATCATTTTCAGACGCTCAGGCAATCGTGGCTGCTTCTCCCATTTCTCCTCTGATTCACACCGCCTTTTACAAATTCGTTCGCCTGTCCGATCCGGGGGCGGCCGCGCTGGCATTTCGTGACATCACTAGTCCGCTGACCGGCAGCATCTTGCTGGCGGAAGAGGGCGTCAACGGCATGGTGGCCGGCTCGCTCAGACAGATCGACGCATTTGAGAGCGCGGTGAAAATCGATTCTCGCTTCAGTGGAAGCTTTACCGATATCGTGTTCAAGCGCAGCCCGTGCAAGACCATTCCGTTTCGCAAAATGAAAGTGCACGTCAAAGCCGAAATCGTGCCGCTCGGCATCGACGGCGTTGACGGCACACGCACCGGCATCAATGTTTCGCCCGCCGAGTGGCGAACGCTGATCGCCGAGGACGACGTGGTGCTGCTCGACAACCGCAACAGCTTTGAGTTTCGGTTGGGGCATTTCAAGAATGCGATCGATCCGGGCGTCGTCAACTTCCGGGATTTTCCGAACTACGTGAAAGCGCACGTCGATGAATGGAAACGCGACGGCAAGCGCGTAGCGATGTATTGCACGGGTGGCATTCGTTGTGAAAAAACCAGCGCGTGGATGAAGGACATGGACGTGCCGGTGTACCAGCTCGAGGGCGGCATCCTCAATTACTTCAAGCAAATGCCCGACGCCGAGCGCGACTGGCAGGGCGAATGCTTTGTGTTCGATAACCGCATTGCGCTCAATACCAAACTCGAAGAAACCGCGACGACGCTCGACGATGTATACAGCAACGAGCCGGATGGCGAATGGCGACTCGCACGCGCCAAACGCCTCGACGAGGCAGCGTAGCTCATTCACATGACTTGGCCGCTACCGGTACGAAATGGGGTTGGCCCGAGCGTCATCGTGCTGCCGGACGCAGTTGATGGCCAGTGGCCGACCATGCTAGATTTTCTCGACGAAAAATTTCCGAGTGTGTCGCGCGACGCCATTGTTGAGCGCATGCAGCGTGGCGACGTGTGCGGTGAAGGCGGCCACGCGGTGCGTCCAGGCGAGCCGTACCGCGCGCGCCAGAAGCTCTACTACTACCGTGAAATTCCTGGCGAGCAAAGAATTGCCTGCGACGAGGCAATTCTGTTTGAGGACGAGCTCATCGTGGTGGCGGACAAACCGCACTTTTTGCCCGTGACACCGGGCGGCCGGTTCCTGCAGGAAACATTATTGGTGCGACTCAAGCGACGCTTGCATATCGACACACTCGCGCCCATGCATCGCCTCGACCGCGAGACGGCAGGGCTGGTGCTGTTCACCAAGCAGCCCGGCACGCGCGGCGCGTACCAGTCGTTGTTTGAGCAGCGTTCCGTGCAAAAAACCTACGAGGCGTGGGCGGGCTGGCGCGACGATCTCGTTTTTCCGTTGACCCATCGCAGTCATCTTGAACCGAGCGAACATTTCATGCGCATGCGCGAGTCGGGCGATGGGCGAGCACCTAACAGCGAGACGGCGATTGCGCTGATTGAACGAGGCGACGGTTTCGCGCGCTATCAATTGTCCCCCCTGACCGGGAAAAAGCACCAGCTGCGCGTGCACATGGCGGCACTCGGCATACCGATTCTCAACGATCAGATATATCCGCTACACGTTGCGGCCAGCGCCGAAGATTTGACGCGGCCATTGCAGTTGCTCGCTGCCGCGATTGGTTTTCGCGATCCGGTGACAGGGGCGGCGCGCCAATTCAGCAGTTGTTTGACACTGGCCGGCCCGCGCGGCAACCCGCTCGCTCCGTTTCAGCAGCCATGAATGTTCAACGTCATCTTGCGTGCGCGCTGTGGGTCGGAATGGTGGCGTTCCTCGGTGGCTGCGCTAGTGTGCCAACCACGACACCTGTCGATGAGGGCACCCCGCTGCGCATCATCAGTGTCGCCGAATGGGGCGGCGTGAAAGTCGACATGTCCGCGACCAGCGCAAAACGTCATGTCCCTGCCGCCATCACGCTGCACCACGGCGGCGTCGCGTTTCTGCGCGACAAAGACCCGCAACAGTATTTGCGCAATCTGCAATCTTGGTCACGCGGCACGCGCCAGTGGGCCGATATTCCGTATCACTATCTGATTGACCTCGACGGACGCGTTTATGCGGGCCGCGACATCGACTACGCGGGAGACACCAATACCGAATACGACCCAACCGGCCACGCATTGATTGTCGTGCTCGGCAATTTTGAAGAGGTTGAGCCGAATGCCGCACAGCTCGATGCGGTGACAAACACCATGACCATGCTGGCGCGCCGCTTCAACATTTCTCCGAACAAGATCGCTGGGCACAAGGATTTTTCGGTCGAGACCCTGTGCCCAGGAAAATCGCTCTATCCGTATTTGCAGAATGGCTATTTTCGACAGCGCGTCGCGCTCAACCTGAATAAGTGACAACGATTTGCCCCGTTGGGTTGGCGTTATCCGCAGCCCATCGTATGGATCCGCAGCCCATCGCAGGGTGCGGCGCAGTTCGATGATTCTGGTGCAAAATTGGCCCTGTCCCCAACGTTCCAACCGGAGGTTTCATGTCTAGCATTCCCTACCCGCCGCCCAAATCCTTCATCGCCAAACTGTGGGGCGCGGTCGATGGCACGCGCCGGTTCGTGTTCAACTTTCTGTTTTTGTTGATTGTGATCGCGATTATCGTCACGCTAATCATGCCGAGCGGCCTCAAGGTGCGAGAAAAATCGGCGCTGGTACTCAATCTTGATGGTCGGATTGTCGAGCAGAAGTCTGGCAGCGCACACGAGAATTTGCTGGAGCGCGTCGTTGGCGACGGCGACGGCGAGGGTCAAACCCAGTTGCGCGACATCGTAACCGCGTTGGAAGCGGCGGCGAAGGATCCCAAAATTGACCGCGTTTTACTGCAACTCGATGAGTTTCCTGGTGCCGGGCTGGCGACTTTGCGTGAGGTCGGCGCTGCACTGACGCGCTTCAAGGCCAGCGGCAAGCAGGTGGTGGCATGGGCTGCCAACTACGATCAGGCTGCCTACTATTTGGCGGCGCATGCGGATGAAATTTACCTGCATCCGATGGGCATGGTGATGATGCAAGGCTACGGCCGCTATCGCAACTATTACAAGGAAGCACTCGATCGCATCGGCGTATCGGCCAACGTGATTCGATCCGGCAAATACAAAAATTTCGGCGAGCCGTACTTCACCACCGCGCCGTCCAAAGAAACGATGGAGTCGGACAAGTATTTGTACGACGGCTTGTGGGCGACCTATACCACTGACGTTGAGAAGGTTCGCAAGTTTGCGCCGGGAAGCATCAACAAGGGCATCGATGAAGTGGTTGCCGGCTTGAAGGCTGCTGGCGGCAACGCAGCAAAATTGGCCGTTGATGCAAAGCTGGTGACGGGTCTCAAGACGCGCGATGAGTTGCGCGCCATGCTGATTGAGCGCGGTGCCATCGACGAGGAGAAAAAATCGTTCAGGCAAGTCTCGCTATCGGCCTACCTCGGCACGCAGAAGCCGAAGATGAGTGGTGATGCGATCGGTATTGTGGTGGCCGAAGGTGAGATCAGTGACGGCATTGAGCCGCCCGGAAAAATTGGTGGGCGTTCGACCGCTGAGCTGATTCGCAAGGCGCGTGAGGATGACAAAATCAAGGCAGTGGTGCTGCGTGTGAATTCGCCGGGTGGCAGCCCGTATGGGTCGGAGCTGATTCGGCGCGAACTCGAATTGACGCGAAAAGCTGGCAAACCGGTGGTGGTGTCGATGGGCAACGTTGCCGCCTCCGGCGGCTACTGGATATCGATGGCCGCTGACGAAGTGATTGCCGACGAGGCCACCATCACCGGCTCGATTGGCGTGTTTGGCATGTTGCCGACCGGTGAAAAAGCCATGCAAAAACTGTCCATTCACACCGGCGGCTATAACACCACTTGGCTCGGTGCGGCCATGTATGATCCGCGCCGTCCGCTCGATCCGCGCATGGCAGAGATTGTGCGGCTGGTGGTGGATCGCATTTACACTGATTTCACCACCAAAGCCGCGGCCGCGCGTAAGACCACGCCGGCCAAGATTGACGACATCGCGCAGGGCCGCGTGTGGACGGGGGCACAAGCCAAAGAGCGTGGCCTGATTGATCGCACCGGTAGTTTTGCCGACGCGGTGAAAGCGGCAGCTACCCGCGCCAAGCTCGACGACGGCGCGCGTTTGGCGTACATCGAAGCCGATCGCAGCAAGTTTCAGATGTTCGTCGATCGATTTGCGACCGGCGTCATCACACTGGTGAGCGGAATAGCAGCGCGCCAGTTCGACGCCGGGTTTGCGGCGAGTGTGGTGCCAAGAAGTGTCGCGCTCGAAGCACAACGCGACCTTGGATGGCTCGCGGAAATCGCTGAGCGCGGCAAAAAGGGTCTACCGTTTGCGGTCATGATGCATTGCTTGTGTGATGCAGAGTAGCCGCGCGGGTGATGGTGCCCTGTGCCGTGCTCCGTCGTGGTGCGCTCCCGGTCGCCGGTGGCCGCCCAGCGCGCGGCCGCGAACACGAGCGTGAGCAGCCTATGCCCGACCGCAACCCGTTGCATTGGTTGCGCGGTGGCTTGGCTGTTGCCATGGTGCTGCTCGCCGGTTGCAGTGTCATGCCCACCGAAAAGCGCCATACGTCCGTCGAAATTGCACGCTATCAGTCCGCTGACTTTGTGGCATCGATTGCATCGACCGAGGGCGCGCGCGCCGCGCGCGATGGGCGCGACCGCGGATATCTACGGGTGCAGGCTGACGCCAAGCTGACTGATTGCCGAAATCGCGACGCTGGTCATCTGGTTGGCTTGCGGGACACCAGCCAAAGCATGCCGAACGTGAGCGCTCCGTTGAGTATCAACAGCTCGATGCCGATCTGAAATCCTGCGGGGGTGCGCGCCAGCGCTGTTTGCAACAGGTAGCACGCCACGGGCGCGGCAACAGCAGACATTACGATGCCAACCGGGTTGTGGAGTACGCGCGTGGTCGCCATGCCGAATACAAACAACCCCAACAATGGGCCGTAGGTGTAGCCAGCGATTTTCAGGATGGTGTCGATGATGGATCGATCGTCGAGCCAGCGAAATAGCATGACCACGACAAAAAACAGCAGCGCGAAGACGACGTGAACACTTTGGCGCAGCCGCATCTGACTGGCCTCGGTCAAGGACTGTTTACGGATACCGAGGATGTCGATGCAAAACGACGACGTCAACGCCGTCAATGCGCCGTCCGCACTCGGAAACAACGCTGAAATCAGCGCGATGAAAAAAATAATTTGCATCCACTGTGGAAAATAATGCATGACGATGGTCGGAAATATTTGATCGCCCGTGGCAGTAACGCCATTTGCAGTCGCGAACAAATACAACAGCCCACCGAGCGTCAGAAACAGCAGGTTGACGCCGACCAGCACCACGCTGAACAGGAACATGTTCTTCTGCGCGTCACGCAAATTGGGTACGCTGATATTCTTTTGCATCATCTCCTGATCGAGCCCGGTCATGGCGATGGCGATGAATGCGCCGCCAATAATTTGCTTTAGCCAGAAGCCGGGCGCGTTCGCATCCGTGCCCCATACCTTGGTGTAGTCGCCGGCCGCGAGCGTTGGCCACAATGTCGCCATGTCGAGCTGCAAGGCGCCCATCAGAAATGTGACGCAAATGACCAGACCGCCGAGCATGCACGCGGTCTGCAAGGTATCGGTGAACACAATCGTCTTGACCCCACCTTGAAATGTATACAGCCACACCATCAGCAAGATGACGCCGGTGGTCAGCCAAAACGGTATGCCAATCGGATCGGCGACCAGCAGTTGCAACACATTGATGACCAGATACAGCCGAGCGGTTGCGCCGAGGGTGCGCGACAGAATGAAAAACGACGCGCCGGTCTTGTGTGCCGTGACGCCAAAGCGTTGGTCAAGATAGTCGTAGATGGAGGTCAACCGCAGCCGATAGTAAAGCGGCAGCAGAATCAGGGCGATCAGCATAAAGCCGATCCAGTTACCGATCACCACTTGCAGGTAGCCCCAACCATTTGGCCCGACCGTACCGGGCACGCTGATAAAGGTCACGCCCGACAGCGAGGTGCCGACCATGCCAAAGGCGACCAGCAACCAGTTACTCTTGCGATTGCCGATAAAGAAAGACTCGTTATTGGCGTGGCGGCTAGTGAACCAGGCGAGTGCCAGCAGCAGCAAGAAATAGCCGACGATGATGCCGAGTAACAAGTACGAGGCCATGACTATTTAACCTAGAAACGGCAGTTGGACGGGTGTGTCCGCAAGGGATACCGTCCCCGGCGGGGACATAAGTGTGCGTTTTTGCGGCTTTCTGGCAAGACGCGACGATGAGCAAGGCTGCACCCTGCGAGGAGGAGTAACGCAGCCAGAGAGCCGCAAAAACGTGCAATCACGCCCGTAGCGGTCTCACCCAATAGGTGAACGAATAGGGCATCACTAACTTCAAACATTTCATGACCTTATTGACATAGGCGAGCGGTCAACTGCTGTTTCTAGGTTTACCCACGCAACCGCGAGCTGCGTCGGTCAAGGTGATTTAAACGTGGTGCCATCTTTCATCACAAACACGACTTGGCTCATGACCTTGATATCTTTGGACGGGTCGCCTGCCACGGCGATGATGTCGGCCAGCTTGCCGACGTCTAGACTGCCCAACTGGTTCACCATGCCCATCACGGTCGCCCCATAGAGGGTGGCGGAGCGTATCGCCTCGAGTGGCGGCATGCCGGCTTCGACCATGTATTCAAATTCCTTCGCGTTGAGGCCGTGTGGCGCGACCCCTTGATCGGTGCCAAAGGCGATTTTCACGCCGGCTTTGTAGGCGCGGCCAAACATGCCTTGAATTTGCGGGCCGATGACCTCCGCCTTGACGCGAATCATTTCCGGGAAAAATCCCGCCTTCTTCGCCTGCTCGGCGACAAACCTACCCGCCGAAATCGTCGCCACCAGCCAGGTGCCACGTTCTTTCATCAACTTGATGCCTTCATCATCGAGGTAGGTGCCGTGCTCGATGGTCTGCACGCCGGCACGAATGGCGCGCTTCATGCCATCGGCACCGTGCGCGTGGGTGGCGACTGGAAAGCCATAGTCGCGCGCGGTGGAGACAATCGCGGCCAATTCCACGTCGGCGAGCAACGGCGCATCCCCGCTTCGCGCCATCGACAGCACGCCGCCCGTGGTGGCAATCTTGATCAGATCAAACCCTTCCTTGTAGCGTTGACGCACCGCGCGTCTGGCTTCATCCGGGCCGTTGACAATGCCGCGTTCTGACCCCGGTGCGCCCATCAGATCGGCACGCAGGCCATTGGTTGGGTCGCCATGCCCGCCGGTTGAGGTGATGCTGCCGGCCGCCTGAATACGCGGGCCTTTGACGATGCCCAGCTGGATGGCGTTGCGCAGTGCGACCGATACACCGGGAGGGCTGCCCAGATCACGCACCGAAGTAAAGCCGGCGAGCAACGTTTTTTCGGCGTTGGCCACCGCGCGAATCGCGTAGTCGGGCGGGTTAAAGGCCACCGCGTCGGCTTGGGTGGTCGGGCTGAGAGCCGACGAGAGATGCACATGCAGATCAATCAGTCCTGGCAAGCACGTCTGATTGCGAAGATCGACCGTGCGCGCGTTGGCGACGCTGGCATAGCCCGGTGCAACCCGCGCGATCTTGTTGCCCTCAACCACAATTGATCGCTCCGTCACGATGGTGAGCGCGTTCGCATCGAACAGGCGGCCGCAGTGCAGCACGGTGGTGATGGTTTGCGCGTGTCCGAGCAACGGCGCGCAGCCCAGCACGGTGGCCAACAACAGACTGTGCAACTGACGACTCCACATAGTAGCTCCCTTGATGATGAGATGATCGCATTCGATTCTACTGGAGGCGCGTGACCCAGCGATTGACCGACGGCAGGGGTCGAGCAGGGCTGATTTATACTGACGCCCACCTGTTTGCGGTGTTTTACTGCGGAACGCACGCCGAGTTGGCCGTGTCACAGGAATATTGTTCAGGGCTATCGTCAGGATGCGTTCGACCGCAACATCAGTTTCCGCCCTTGCCAATGTACTGCTCCCGCACGGGAGAATCTACGTGCCGGACCCGGAAATCGAGAAGGATTTGCGCCTGCGGCCGCGCCGCAGTTTGCGCAAGTTGTGGGCCGTGCTCGCGCTGTCACTGCTGATTCACAGCTTGCTGATCAAGTTCCTGCCCAAGCCCGACCCGCACATGGTCGATGCCGCCGGGCCATCACAAGGACCGCTGCAGGTCACCATGTCGCCGCCACCAGCAGCCGATCGCGCGCCGCCGCCGTTGCCGACACCCGAACCTAAAACGCCGCCGCCGCCGCAGACCGTCATCGCATCGAGCAAGCCTTCGGCCGTCATGCCGCCGGTATACGTCCCACCCGATCCGCCGCCGAAGTTTTCGCCACAAGTCGAAACCAAGCCGCAGCCGCTCGATTTTGCGGCAGCATTGGAAGCGCGCCGCGCGCAACGCCAAGCGCAAGAGGACTTCTACGCCCAGCAAAACGCCAACGCGCGGAGCACTGAACTCGAAGCGACCAACGCCGAGAAAGCCGACGCCGCCTTCAAGCGCAACACGCAAAACCTGGGCACGTCACGCGATGGAACAAGTGGCATCTTCCAGATTCGCAACAAGGGCTCGCGCTACGCCGCGTTTTCGTTTCGCGGCTGGACCGGTGACCGCCGTAACGCCAAGGATCAGTTGATCGAAGTCGACGCGGGCTTAGGCGGTGACGTCGAATTCGCCATCGTCCGCAAAATGATCGTGCTCATTCGCGAGCACTATCAAGGTAACTTCAACTGGGACTCGCACCGCTTGGGGCGTGTGGTCGTGCTTTCCGCGCGGCCGGAAGATACCGCCGGGCTGGAAGCGTTTTTGGTGAAAGAGTTTTTTGGTTAAAACACAAGGCGGGGCGGGCGTTTGGGGGCGATTTCGCTTGGAAAGGCTCGCGGATAGGCGAGTTTCAATTTGCTGTCTGCCTTTGCACCGTCCGGGACACCGCCACAAGCATTCGAGGTCAGTCGAGCAGGGAGGGCAAAGCGCAGCGTGCCAACGCCATATGCTTCGCGATGCGCTGGACAGCGACGGGCTTCCTGGTTGCTGAGAAAGCGTTTCGGCGGCTGCGCGGATATGCCGCCATCCCGGCGTTGATTCGCGCTATTCGACCAACAACGGCGCAACTAAAAAAAACTGCATAATCATTACCGCCACCAACTCAACCTTCAACTACGCTCGGGACATCGCCCTGCATCACGACAGCCTCATTTATTTATAATCTCAGGGAGACGCTAATGTTATATGCCGCACCAGGTGCCGCAGGCGCCAAGATCCAATACAAGGCCAAATACGATAACTTCATCGGCGGCAAGTGGGTTGCTCCGGTTAAAGGGGAATATTTCGATGTCATTACCCCGATTAGCGGCAAGACCTACACCAAGGCGGCCCGCTCCAGTGCCGAGGATATTGAGCTGGCACTCGATGCCGCCCATGCCGCTGCCGACAAGTGGGGGAAAACTTCCGCGACTGATCGCGCCAATATCCTGTTGAAGATCGCTGACCGCATTGAACAAAATCTTGAACTGCTGGCTTACGTCGAGACTGTCGATAACGGTAAGGGAATACGCGAAACGCTGAATGCCGACATCCCGCTCACCGTTGACCACTTCCGCTACTTTGCCGGCTGTTTGCGCGCGCAAGAAGGCAGTCTCACGCAACTCAACGAAACCACCGTTGCCTACCATTATCACGAGCCGCTCGGTGTCGTTGGCCAGATCATCCCGTGGAATTTTCCTATCCTGATGGCTGCATGGAAGCTTGCGCCCGCATTAGGTGCCGGTAACTGCGTCGTTCTGAAACCTGCCGAGTCCACCCCGATCAGCATCCTTATCCTGGCCGAGTTGATTGCCGACCTGCTGCCGCCCGGTGTACTGAATATCGTCAATGGCTATGGCCGCGAAGCCGGCCTGCCGCTCGCCACCAGCAAGCGCATCGCCAAGATCGCCTTTACCGGCTCAACTTCCACCGGGCGCGTCATCGCACAGGCTGCCGCAAACAACCTGATTCCGGCCACCCTGGAATTGGGCGGCAAGTCGCCCAACGTCTTCTTTGCGGATGTCATGGATGCGGACGATAGCTTCCTGGACAAGGCCATCGAAGGTCTTGTGCTGTTTGCCTTTAACCAAGGTGAAGTTTGCACCTGTCCGTCCCGCGCACTGATTCATGAATCTATTTACGACAAATTTATGGAGCGAGTTCTCAAGCGCGTCGCCGCCATCAAGATGGGCAGCCCGCTCGATACCGATACCATGATGGGCGCACAAGCATCGAAGGAACAGTTGACCAAGATCATGTCTTACCTAGACCTCGGCAAACAGGAGGGTGCCAAGGTGCTGATCGGTGGCGAGCGCGCAAATCTTCCCGGCGATCTGGCCGGGGGTTATTACGTTCAGCCTACGCTGTTCAAGGGGCACAACAAGATGCGCATCTTCCAGGAAGAAATATTTGGGCCGGTACTTGCCGTTACCACATTCAAGGATGAAGCAGAAGCGCTGGCAATTGCCAACGATACATTGTACGGCCTCGGTGCCGGTGTCTGGAGCCGCAACGGCAATGTCGCCTACCGCATGGGTCGTGCCATCAAGGCTGGCCGTGTATGGATCAACTGCTTTCACGACTATTCTGCGGGCGCAGCTTTCGGCGGCTATAAAGAATCCGGCATCGGTCGCGAGACGCACAAGATGATGCTCGACCACTATCAGCAGACCAAGAATCTGCTGGTGAGCTACAGCGAGCAGAAGCTGGGATTCTTCTAACCCCCCGGCTTTTCTCTGATCGCTTACGGGTGAATTTATATGGGGTGGGCAACCGCCCCTTTTTATTGGAGACGAAAAATGGTTGAGAAAGTCATTGCGACTGACGTGGCGCTGGAACTGATTGAGCGGCTCAAGCAAAAACATGGTGCGCTGATGTTCCACCAGTCTGGCGGCTGCTGCGATAACAGTGCGGCCAACTGCTACTTGCCGGGTGAACTCACTATCGGTGCCGGAGATGCCTATCTTGGCGATATAGGCGGTGTGCCTTTCTACATCAGCACATCTCAATATGAATACTGGAAGCACACGCAGCTCATCATTGATGTGATCGATGGGCATGGCGGCACTTTTTCATTGGAAGGGCCGGAAGGTAAAGCATTTCACACTCGTTCACGACTCTTTACGGATGCCGAGTGGGCAGAGATTCAAACTACTGGCAGCGGCTAGTCGGACATGCGGATATCAGAATAAGGAATAATAGGGGACAGACAACGATTATTTTTGCTAAACTGCGCGGATCTACTCATCCGGAGCCATCATGCCCCGCCGCGCACGACTCTCCCTCCCCGGCATTCCTTGGCACATGCTGCCAAAACCGTGCGGTCGCTTTCATGTTCGCTCCATCTCTGTTGGGATGGGGCAAGCATGCGGAAATTAAATGCGACAAACAAGTCTGGGGTTGGTGGAGCACTTACGGATCATCCACCATCGCCGCTAATTAAAGGGGTTATTTGTTTTGCCAAGGGCTGACTAATCAAAGGGGTTGCGTGATTTATTTTTGGCATTCTGTAAAACAATTCACCCTGACCCCTTTGATTTTCTGACCCCTTTGATTTTCGGCGCGATGGGCGTGGCTCAGCCGACCAGTCGCTTGAATGTGTTTACCATGATGATTCCTCCTTTCTGCTGCAAACCACCGAAGTCCATGGCGACACTTTGCTGCTTTTGGCTGCA
Organism: Usitatibacteraceae bacterium; assembly: GCA_038901695.1. Classification (GTDB taxonomy): domain Bacteria; phylum Pseudomonadota; class Gammaproteobacteria; order Burkholderiales; family Usitatibacteraceae; genus UKL13-2. The sequence goes on along the minus strand of JBCKPN010000049.1, from coordinate 3,118 downwards.
ATATTTTTTGATGTAAATCAAAAAAACCCGAGATGGCTGCCCGGCGTGAGGAAGGGAGGTCTTGAAAAAGGATGCGGCAGGCGAACCCCCTGCCACGACGGGAGGGGGCGGGTATGGGGCAGCAGTCTCCTGCGCTCCCACGCCCGCTTTGCGACGGGAACTGCCGGTCAGAACGGGATGTGATACCCGCAGCCCAGGTCGCGGGTGTCGAGCTTGAGGTGGCGCCTGAGAAGCGTGGGCTTCGTTCCTTTCAGTGACACGGTGTCGTAGTACTTGCCGACGGCAAACAGCTTGGTCGCGCCGCCATCCAGATTAGTCTTGTAGATCTGAAGGGCCGACACGACGTTCGCTTGTTTCTTGGCTTCGTCGTAATCAATCTTGTACACGACCGCGTTACGCGTGAGCGGCGAGTGGTCGCTATTGTGCTTTGGCAGGAGGTCAAAAATATGTTTTATCTCGGCCCGGTCGTGGTCGAGCCATATCATGTCGTGTTTGATTTCCGGGCTGTACGCGGACAGCTGGTACTCGTAATCCTGGTCGCACAGGCTCAGGAAGCCGGAAAAATCCGTCTTGTCCATCAGCACGCAAGACTCGTAAATCAGCTCCTCGACAACAGTTCTGTTTCCATTCAGGTTTGCACTCATTTTAGTTCCTTAACATACGGTTGACGCGCTGTCCAGACCCGGCGGGCCGAGCCGGACAGTACTATGGTTTTACACGTTTACGCCGCGCTGGTACTCGCAGCTTTGGCCATGGGATCGGTGTGGCTGCGGCCCATGCGCTTGCTCCATTCCGCAAAGTAGTGGCGCAGCGCGACTTCGTCCTGACAGCCGGCGTCTTCCTCGCGGGCCGCGATGAAGTACATGGGCTCGCTGCCTTTCGCCATGGCAATGGTTTGACCCTCGGAAGCCAGCAGGTCTTCATGCAGGTTGCGGCCGAACGGGCTCCAGATCACGGCCGCATCCTTTTGGCGCTGCCGCCGTATTTCAGGCGTGTCGCTCTTCAGACCCATTGCGCGGAACTCGAAATGCATGCGGTCCGGGCCCAGCGGAATATAAGTATCGATCCGCAGCACCGAGTTACGCAGGTTGAGAGTGATGCAGGGGTACAGATCCACCAGCTTCCAACCGTCCGGCAAATGGGGCCAACCCAGCTTTGAATGACCACCACCCTCGTAGGCGTCGTATTTGGCTTGCATCGTGCCCACTTGGGCATGCCCGTTGGGGAAGGCCTTGAGCCTGCGCGTCCAGTAGCCTGATTTGGGATCGAGCATCCCGGTGACCCGGTTATGGTAGTGCAGGTAGTCGTGGTAGAACTCACTGTTGGTGTCGTGGATCAGCTTCCAATTGGTGTTTATCGTGCCCTGGTAGTACCAGAATGTCTCCAACGGCTCTGTCTCCAATTCCGGCAGCATGTAGTCCAACGCGCCGGCGATGTACTCTTTAAGCGGACCGCAATTGTCGTCCAGGTTGACCCACACGAAGCCGCCGAAGGCGGTTTCGGTACGCACTTCCTTGAGGCTCACGTCGTTCTTGCACAGGCGATCCTGGTAACCTTCCTTTTCGCGTGGAATGTCCACGCACTCGCCTTTGCCGTTGAAGGCCCATTGGTGGAAAATGCACACCAGATTCTTGGAATTTCCCGAAGGGTCGTAAACCAGCAGATTTCCGCGGTGAGGACATATGTTGTAGAAAGTGCGGATTTTCATGTCCTCCCCGCGCACGATGACAAGCTTCGTGCCGCCGGGATGGTCATAGGTCCGATAGTCATACGGATTCGGCAGCTCGCTTTCATGCGAGGCGAGGAGCCATGTTTTCTTGAAGATCTTTTCTTTCTCCTCCTCAAAAATTTCCGGATCGGAGTAAATGATCGGATCCGAGTAGTGAGTGGGGGGAAGCTTGGGTTTTTGCGTCCATTGCACACTGTTGCGCGACATAACTAGTTACCTCCGTAAAAGTAAAAAATTCGGTGAACTGCAATTTAACCAGCATGCATCTTTCATGCCAATATCCACAAATTTGTTTTGCCAAGGGCTGACTAATCAAAGGGGTTGCGTGATTTATTTTTGGCATTCTGTAAAACAATTCACCCTGACCCCTTTGATTCTGACCCCTTTGATTTTCGGCGCGATGGGCGTGGCTCAGCCGACCAGTCGCTTGAATGTGTTTAGCATGATGATTCCTCCTTTCTGCTGCAAACCACCGAAGTCCATGGCGACACTTTGCTGCTTTTGGCTGCAATATTTTTTGATGTAAATCAAAAAAACCCGAGATGGCTGCCCGGCGTGAGGAAGGGAGGTCTTGAAAAAGGATGCGGCAGGCGAACCCCCTGCCACGACGGGAGGGGGCGGGTATGGGGCAGCAGTCTCCTGCGCTCCCACGCCCGCTTTGCGACGGGAACTGCCGGTCAGAACGGGATGTGATACCCGCAGCCCAGGTCGCGGGTGTCGAGCTTGAGGTGGCACCTGAGAAGCGTGGGCTTCGTTCCTTTAGAATAATAGGGGACAGACAACGATTATTTTTGCTAAACTGCGCGGATCTACTCATCCGGAGCCATCATGCCCCGCCGCGCACGACTCTCCCTCCCCGGCATTCCTTGGCACATCATCCAACGTGGCAACAATCGCGCGGTCTGCTTCCATGCCGAAGCGGACTACCAGTTCTACTTACATTATTTGAACGAATTCGCCAACAAGTTTGGCTGTCAGCTACACGCCTATGTGCTGATGACCAACCATGTGCATTTGCTGCTCACGCCGGCTCGGGAAGATAGCGCCGGACTGCTCATGAAACATCTCGGCCAGCGCTACGTGCAGTATGTGAACCGCACCTATCAACGAACCGGGACTTTGTGGGAAGGCCGCTTTCGCTCCTGCCTCACCCAAACCGAAGACTACGTACTCGCCTGCTATCGCTACATCGAACTCAATCCAGTGCGCGCAGGCATGGTGATGAAGCCGCAGGACTATCGTTGGTCAAGCTATCATGCCAACGGACTGGGGAAGCCAAACGCCTTGATTACGCCGCACGGTCAATACTTGCGGCTGGCGAGGACCGAGGGCGAGCGTCGGGAAAGCTACCGTTCCCTGTTCCGCGCCCATGTGGATGAGGCATTGACC
>JBCKPN010000048.1:0-15476 GCA_038901695.1 Usitatibacteraceae bacterium | reverse complement strand
CGATTGCGTTGACGCCTATTTTGTCATCCCGAACGCAGAGAGGGATCTCATCCGGCTGCATTGCGAAAAGTTGGCGCAAGAAAGTTCATTCAGGTTTTCGGCAAGCCAGCATGTAATTGACCGAAACGTCGCTGCCCAACCGATAGGTTTTGTTGAGCGGATTGTAGGTCATACCGGTAAATTCCAAGACGTTCAGATCCGCGTCGCGCGCGAAGTTCGCGAGTTCAGCAGGCGTAATGAATCGACGATATTCGTGCGTTCCCTTAGGCAGCATCCGCAGCACATACTCGGCACCAATGATCGCGAACAGGAACGACTTTGGGTTGCGATTGATGGTGGAAAAAAATACCCACCCCCCGGGTTTGACCAAGTCTGCACAGGCGCGAATGGTGGAAGCAGGCTCGGGTACGTGCTCGAGCATTTCCATGCAAGTGACGCAATCAAACTGCGCCGATTGTGCTGCGGCGATGTCTTCGGCCGAGGTCAATTGATAGTCGAGCGCCAACGATTTTCCATGTGAGAGCGTTTCGAGCTTGTGCAGTTCAGCGACTTTGAGCGGCTTTTCCGATAAATCAATACCGGTGACGTTCGCCCCTTTGAGCGCCATCGATTCCGCGAGAATGCCGCCGCCGCAACCGACATCGATGACGCGCTTGCCAGAGAGTCCTACCAGTCGGTCGATGTGACCGAGGCGCAGCGGATTGATGTCGTGCAGCGGCTTGAATTCACTGGTCGGATCCCACCAACGCGCGGCGAGGGCGCCGAATTTGGCAAGTTCGAGAGGATCAACGTTGGGACTTGCGTTGGACATGGCGGGTAGGGCGGATGTTGGTTGAAAACATTCCACAGATGAACACAGCTCAAAGCTCGCCTATTTGGCGTTCCGTTGGGACAAACGCTCAACAGCGAATGGTCAGCCGCGTTAGGAATTTATCCGTGTTTATCTGTGTTCATCTGTGGTTACAAAGATCCTAGTGCGCACGAAATCGCTCGCCCCAGGTCGCGGCTTTGACGCGTATCGCGTGGATGTCCATGCGCGTCAGAGTGCGGTTGTCGAGCAACAGTTCCCCATCGACCCATACATGGCTGACCTGTTCGCGACCGACCGCGTGCCACAGGTGCGAGGCGGCGTCGTAGCAAGGCGTGGCTTCGATGCTACTCATGTCGACGGCGACGATGTCGGCGGCCTTGCCTGGTTTGAGTGAACCAATCACGCGATCCCACTGTAATGCTCGCGCACCGTTGAGCGTCGCCATCTCTAGTGCCTTGAGTGCAGGTAGCGCCGCCGCGTCACCCGTGATGCCTATTTGCAGTAGCGTCGCCAGTCGCGTCTCGGCGAACATGTCGAGCCGATTATTCGACGCGCAACCATCGGTGCCAATACCGACGTTGATGCCCGCGTCGAGCATCGCCTTGACCGGCGCGATGCCGCTACCGAGTTTCAGATTCGATGTCGGACAATGCGCGACGTGCACGCCGCGCTCCTTAAATAGCTGGATCTCTGTCGGCGTGAGGTGCACGCAATGCACCGCAATCAGATTCGGGCCGAGTACGCCGAGCCGCTCCAGACGCTCGATTGCGCGCATGCCGTATTGCTTTTCACTCTCCGCCGGCTCGCCCGGAGCCTCGTGAATGTGGCACATCAGCGTGATGCCTTCCATCTCGTTGGCAATCATCACTAGTTTTTGAAAGGTCTTGTCCGAGACGGTGTATGGGGCGTGCGGCGTCAACATCAGTTTTAATTTTGGGTCGGCCGCAAAATCTTCGCGCGAGGCGAGCCCGCGCGCGATGTAAGCGTCAGCGTCGGCTGCATAACGCGTTGGAAATTCAAGTACTGCGCCGCCGAGTGCGGCGCGCATGCCTGCTGCGCGCACCACCTTGGCCGCTTCATCCTGATAAAAATACATATCGGCAAAGCACGTTGTGCCACTGCGCAACATTTCCGCGCACGCCAGTTCCGTGCCGTCATGCACGTAGGATTCCGACAGGTGCTTCGACTCAATCGGCCAAATGTGATCGTTCAACCACGTCATCAGTGGCGTATCGTCGGCCAGTCCGCGCATCAACGTCATCGCAGCATGGGTATGCAGGTTCACCAACCCTGGAATGAGCACGTGGTGGGACAACGTCGTCTCCTTGGCCTCCGGAAACTGTTGACGCGCTTCACTGGAGGGCAGCACCGCGACGATTAAATCGCCATCGACAACTACAGCGTGGTGCTCGAGTACGGCCAACGGCTCAACGGGAATCACCCAGCGGGCGGACAAAATTTGCTTCATGCGTGGTTGCGATCTCGAACAGAAACAAAAAAGCCCCGCAGCGCGGGGCTTTTTTGCCGGTTACCCGGATTACTTGGTTTGGACGCCCTTAAATTCGATATCGACGCGGCGATTCTTGGCGCGGCCGTCGGCAGTTTTGTTGGACGCGACCGGTTGTGTTTCGCCCTTGCCCAGGGTGGTGACTTTGGCGGCGGTGATGCCTTGCGAAACCATGTATTCCTTGACCGTGGTGGCGCGGCGCTCGGACAGTTTTTGGTTGTAGGCGTCGGTGCCGACCGAGTCCGTGTGGCCGGTGGCGATGACCATCTCGACGTTGACCGATTTCATCTTGCCGATGGCGTCGTCGATCGATTTCTTGCCGTCCGGCTTCAACACCGACTTGTCGGAATCAAACAATGCTTCGGCCTGAATGGTAATCGCGACCTTGACCGGCTGCGGCGCAGGTTTTGGTGCTTCGACCGGTTTCGGTGCGACCACCGGCGTCGGCGCGACCACCGGCGCGGGCGCGGGCTTCGGTGGCTCGACTTTTTTAGGCATGCAATCCGGGTGATTGATGCCGCTGGTCAGCACACACGCGCCGGAGGCATCGCGCACTGGATTGCCAGCCGCGTCGACGAGGTTAGTCGGTACAGTAGCGTAGGCGACTGCGGCACCCATCAGCGCTGCTGATGCGGCGAGCTTGGCAATAAGGGAATTGTTCATGTTGGTAGTGCTCCCAAGAGTGTGAAGATTGAAAATTCGTGGTTCGAGGCGGTTTTTGCGATGCGACCAATACTTCTCGGCGAAGGCCCGAGTGCGCTGCTTCGACTGCACCGGTGACAGCGACAGACGGAGCGAAAGGGTTGTTGAATTGCGCTGGATTGCGCCTTCGGAGGGACTGCGAAATCATACACGATAGGGCGAGACGGGTACAACCGCACGCCCCCGAACTGCATTTCAGACCTTCGTTGTAGTTGCACAATAACAACATTATGCTTGTTTCTTGCACGACCCACACCAAAACACAACCGGTTGTGATGCGCGCAAAATTCGCTCGCTACCAATGGTGGTTTTGCGGCTTATGAGTGGCCAATCGGTCGCGAATGTGTTAAATTTACCGGCTAGGCAATCTCGAAAATACTTATAAATCAATAACTTGTCGTCAAGCGCCCGCCACTAAACGCCACCACCTTGGCGCATGTCGGATGTTTTGTCGGCGCACCGTTTTGCCACACCTTCAAACCGAATAAGAGCCTGCTCGTGACCGATCCGCTAGTCCCATCATTCGCCAAAGAAACGATTCCAATCAGCATCGAAGAGGAGATGCGCAAGAGCTTCCTCGACTATGCGATGAGCGTGATTGTCAGCCGTGCGTTGCCCGACGCGCGCGACGGCCTGAAACCGGTGCATCGACGCGTGTTATTCGCGATGCAAGAAGTCAACAATGTACACAACCGGCCTTTCGTCAAATGTGCGCGCATTGTCGGTGATGTGATGGGTAAGTACCACCCGCATGGCGACACCGCGATCTACGACACGCTGGTGCGCATGGCGCAGCCATTCTCGCTGCGCTACATGTTGGTCGACGGCCAGGGTAACTTTGGCTCGGTAGACGGCGACAACGCAGCGGCGATGCGCTACACCGAGTGCCGCATGCAAAAGATCGCGTCTGAATTGATGGCTGACATCGATTCCGATACGGTTGACTTCGGGCCCAATTACGACGGTAAGGAAATGGAGCCGCTGGTGCTGCCCGCGCGCTTCCCGAATCTGTTAGTCAATGGCTCAACCGGTATCGCGGTCGGCATGGCGACCAACATTCCGCCGCACAACCTTTCCGACACCATCGACGCTTGTCTGCGGGTGTTGGAAAACCCGGCGGTCGGAATCGAAGAGTTGATCGACATCGTCAAGGCACCGGATTTTCCGACTGCCGGCATCATTTATGGCATTGATGGCGTGCGTGACGGCTATCGCAGCGGACGCGGTCGCTGCATCATGCGCGCGCGTTGTCACTTTGAGGATCTCGAAAAAGGCAATCGCCAAGCGATCATCATTGACGAACTGCCGTATCAAGTGAATAAAGCCAACTTGCTGATCAAGATTGGCGAGTTGGTACGCGACAAGCGGCTCGAAGGCGTATCGGATTTGCGCGACGAGTCGGACAAATCCGGCATGCGCGCGGTGATCGAATTGAAGCGCGGCGAAGTGCCGGAAATTGTGCTCAACAATCTGTACAAGATGACGCAGATGCAAGAGTCGTTCGGCATGAACATGGTCGCGCTGGTCGACGGTCAGCCGCGTTTGTTGAATCTAAAACAGTTCCTCGACGCGTTCTTGCGCCATCGCCGCGAAGTTGTGACACGTCGCACCGTGTTCGAGCTGCGTAAAGCGCGCGACCGCGGGCACGTGCTCGAAGGCCTCGCTGTTGCGTTATCAAACGTCGATGAAATCGTCGAGCTCATCAAGTCCGCGCAGACGCCAGCCGAGGCGAAGACGAAGCTGATGGGACGGGTGTGGCGGTCCAAGCTGGTGGAAGACATGCTGGCGCGTGCCGCCGGCGAGCGGTCTGCGTCGTTCCGGCCGGAAGGATTGCCCAAGGAATTCGGGTTGGGCACGGCCGGCTATCGATTGTCCGAAACCCAGGCACAGCGCATTCTTGAAATGCAATTGCAGCGCCTGACTGGGCTCGAGCAGGACAAGATTGTCAGCGAGTACAAAGAGATCATGGAAACGATCGCCGATCTGCTGGATATTCTTTCCAAGCCAGAGCGCGTCACTTCCATCATCGCCAGCGAATTGCAGGCCATCAAGACGCAGTTTGGCGACAAGCGTCGTTCGGAAATCATCGCCAATGGACAGGAAATGTCCATCGAAGATTTGATCGTCAACGAAGACGTGGTGGTCACCATGTCGCATACCGGTTACATCAAGTACCAACCGATCGCCGACTATCGTGCGCAGAAGCGCGGCGGCCGCGGCAAACAGGCGACCGCGACCAAGGACGATGATTTCATCGAGAATCTTTTTATCGCCAAGACGCATGACTATGTGCTGTGCTTTTCCAACAAAGGCCGGGTTTACTGGCTCAAGGTATATGAGATTCCCCTTGGCTCGCGTGGCTCGCGAGGCAAGCCAATCGTCAACCTGTTGCAGCTGCAGCCGGACGAGAAAATTTCAACGGTGTTACCGATCGCGGAATTCCGCGATGATCGTTTCGTGTTCTTCGCGACATCCGAGGGCACCGTCAAGAAAACCGCGTTGTCCGACTTTGCCAACCCGCGCAAGGCCGGCATCATCGCCATCGCGCTCGATGAAGGCGATTCGCTGGTCGGTGTGGCGCTGACCGACGGCAAGCACGATGTGATGCTGTTTTCCGACGAGGGCAAAGCGGTGCGGTTTGAGGAATCCGATGTGCGCTCCATGGGGCGTGACACGCGCGGCGTGCGCGGCATGAATCTGGCCAAAGGTGGCAAGGTGATTTCCATGCTGGTTGCGGAAAACGAGGAAGACTCGGTGCTCACCGCGACCGAATTCGGCTACGGCAAGCGCACCGCGATCACAGAGTACACGCGCCACGGTCGGGGTACGCAAGGCATGATTGCGATTCAGACCTCGCTGCGTAACGGCAAGGTGGTGGCGGCAGTGCTGGTGCGGCCGGAAGACGAAATCATGATGATCACGACGGCCGGGGTGCTGATTCGTACCAAGGTTGTGCAGATTCGTGAGATGGGTCGGTCTACACAGGGCGTGACGCTGATTAACCTAGATGAAGGCACCAAGCTCACCGGCTTGCAGAAGGTTGCTGAATCCGATGAAGAGGGCGATGAACCGTGAACAAGTTGACGCGATTAACGAGTGTGGTGTTGCTGCTGGCGTCGTTTACAGCGTGGAGCCAAACGCCGCCGAGTGCAACATCGCCAGAGCTGAAAGCGGCTTTGCTTGAAATGATGGATGCGATCAACTTCAAGCAGACGATGAATCAGATGGCTGTTGCGATGACGCAGTCGATGCCACAGATGATGGCAAGGTCAACCGAGCAGGTGATTGCGAAGTTGCCGACCGATCAGCAGGAAAAGACGCGTGCCTCGGCCAAGAAAAGCATGGAAACCGCGATGAGCGGGGTGTCAACCATGTACAAGGATCCTGTCATCGTTCAGGGGATGGAGGAGATCATGACGCGCGCCTATGCGCGGCGATTTTCACTCGCTGAAATCAAATCTATCACCAGTTTCTATCAAAGTGATGCAGGCAAGAAAATGCTGACCAGCGCGCCGCAACTGATGCAAGATACTGCCCCTGAAATCATGGCACTGATGTCGCCGCGAATGAGCGCGATGATGGACAAAATCAGCAAAGAAGTCGCCGAAAGCGTGAAAGCGAACGCACCCGGCACCTCAAAGTAGCGGCCGGCACGGTGTCGCGCGCATTCAATTTTTCGGCAGGACCCGCCGCGCTACCGACCGAGGTTCTCGAACACGCGCAATTAGAGTTGCTTGACTACAAAGGCAGCGGCACCTCGGTGATGGAAATGAGCCACCGCGGCAAGTTGTTCATGGAACTCGCCGCCGAAGCGGATCGTGACCTGCGCGAGTTACTGGCGATTCCGCCGAATTACAAGGTGTTGTTCCTGCAAGGCGGCGGCAAGGGCGAATTTTCCATTGTGCCGCTCAATCTGTTGCGCGGACGCACGAGTGCCGACTTCGTCGATACCGGGCATTGGTCGCTGCAAGGGATCAGGGAAGCGAGCAAGTATTGCAAGGTCAATGTGATCGCCACATCTGCCGACCGACAATACACCTATGTTCCGCCGCAATCGACGTGGAAGCCAAACGCCGATGCGGGCTACCGCCATATTTGCAGCAACGAAACCGTCCAAGGCGTCGAGTACTTCTGGACGCCTCAGGTCGACGACGACGTGCCGCTGGTTGCAGATATGTCGTCGCATATTTTGTCGCGTCCGATGGACGTATCGAAGTTCGGCTGCATTTATGGCGGCGCGCAGAAGAACATCGGCTCTTCTGGTTTGACGGTGGTGATTGTGCGAGACGACCTGCTCGGCCAGGCGCATCCGCTGACGCCGTCCGTGTTCGACTACACACAGCAAGCCGCCAGCGGCTGGATGTTGAACACGCCGCCGACGTTTGCCGTCTATCTTGCCGCGCTTACGTTTAAGTGGCTGAAGAAGCAGGGTGGCCTTGCCGCGATGGAGCGGGTAAATATTGAAAAGGCGACGCTGTTGTACGCCGTGATCGACGAGTCGGCAGGGTTTTACCGCAACGACGTTGTCGCCAGTGATCGTTCACGCATGAACGTGCCCTTTTTCCTGCGCGAAGAGGCACTCAATCAAGCGTTTCTCGACGGTGCGGCGGCGGCAGGTATGGTCGGGCTCAAGGGGCACAGCGCGGTGGGCGGCATGCGTGCATCAATCTATAACGCGGTGTCGCTTGACGCAGTTCGCGCACTCGCCAGCTATATGCGCGCGTTTCAGGCACGTCACGGTTAGTCTGCGTATTTCAGCGCGTCGTTGCAGGAGAAGCCTGTCGGCCTCTCGTTCAGGATAAACTTTCGGCATGTCGCAACCCTCATCACTCGCATCACCACCACTCGCGCAACTGCGTGCCGCGATCGACGCGCTTGACGCGGAAATTCTGGTCAAGCTGAACGCGCGCGCGGCATTGGCTCGCCAAGTTGGCTCGCTCAAGGTCGGACAGGCATATCGACCGGAGCGTGAAGCAGAAGTGCTGTTGCGCATCAAACAGTCCAATCCGGGGCCGTTGCCCGACGAGGTAGTCGCGCGCTTGTTCCGTGAAATCATGTCCGCGTGCCTGGCGCTCGAGCGGCCGATCACGGTTGCCTATCTTGGACCGCAGGGCACGTTCAGTGAGCTCGCCGCAAAAAAACACTTTGGCGAAGGTGCGGCGTTGATGCCGCAGCCATCGATCGATGAGGTGTATCGCAGCGTGGAATCGAGTGGCAGCGACTTCGGCGTCATTCCCGTGGAAAATTCAACTGAAGGTGCGGTCGGACGCTCGCTAGATTTGATGCCGCAGTCGCCGCTCAAGATCTGCGGCGAAGTGCTGGTGCGCATCCATCACCATCTGATGGCCTCGTCGACGCTGCCGTTTGACAGCGTCCTCAAAGTGTTCTCGCACGGCCAGTCGCTGGCGCAATGCCACGAGTGGCTCAACACCCATTTGCCGAACGTCGAACGCATCGCGGTCGCCTCGAATGCCGAAGCCGCACGTCGCGCCTCGCTGGAGCCATTCACCGCGGCGGTGGCCGGTGAGATGGCGGCATCGCATTACGGGCTGACGTTGCTCGCGTCGAATATCGAAGACGAACCCAACAACACTACGCGCTTTCTGGTGCTCGGCAACTACGAGCCAATGGTGTCCGGCCGCGACAAAACGTCCCTCGTGCTCTCCGCTGCCAATCGAGCCGGTGCCGTCTACGCAATGCTGACGCCATTCGCGGATCGCGGTGTGTCGATGTGCAAGTTTGAATCGCGCCCTTCCAAGATTGCGCTCTGGGAGTATTTGTTTTTTGTTGATATCGAAGGCCACATCGAGGACGCGAATGTCGCGCAAGCGCTAGCCGATCTGCGCAAGATCGCCGGCTACGTGAAGGTGTTGGGGTCTTATCCGGCGGCGGTCATTTGACTGGGAGCAGCCGGGTATTTTCCACAGATGTACTCAGATGAACACAGATGAACACAGATGAACACGGATAAAACCAAAACTGTGCTTCTCAGACTTTATCTGCGTTCATCTGTGTTCATCTGCGGATAGCCGTTTCACCCTCTTTACGAGTCTCCACTTTTCAATGTCAATTGCTGATCTCGCTCCCGATTACATCCGCGCCATTTCGCCGTACCAAGGTGGCAAACCCATCACCGACGTTGCACGTGAAATCGGTATGCCTGAAAGCGAGATCATCAAACTCGCCTCCAATGAAAATCCGCGCGGCCCCAGTCCGAAGGCGATCGAGGCGATCAGGGGCGCATTGAGCGAACTTGCGCTCTACCCGGATGGCGGCGGGGTGGCGTTGAAGGCAGCGATTTCACAGAAATTCGCCGTGCCGGTTGAACAAATCATTTTGGGAAATGGTTCAAACGACATTCTTGAACTGGCCGCGCGAACGTTTATGAGACCGGGTGACTCTGCGGTGTACTCGCAGTACGGCTTTGCCGTCTATCCACTGGTCACGCAGGCCGTTGGTGCCAAACCGATCGAAGTGCCGGCAAAACATTTCGGCAATGACCTCGACGCGATGTTGGCGTCGATCGAAGCGTCGACCAAGCTCGTGTTTATCGCCAATCCGAACAATCCCACCGGCACTTTTGTTGTGGGGAACCAACTCAAGGCATTTGTTGCGCGCGTGCCCAACAGCGTGCTGGTCGTGGTGGACGAAGCTTATGGCGAGTACCTTGATGCGGCGCACTCCTACGATTCCGCGCCGTGGCTGACCGAATTTCCCAACTTGATCGTTTCGCACACCTTGTCGAAAGCCTATGGTCTGGCGGGGCTGCGCATCGGTTTCGGTTTTGCCGCACCGGACGTGGTCGCGATGATGAATCGCGTGCGTCAGCCGTTTAACGTCAACCACCTGGCGATGGTGGCCGCCAAGGCGGCGCTCTCCGATGCGGAATTCATCAACGAAAGTCGCCGACTCAACGCCGAGGGACTCACGACATTGTCCGCACAACTCTCGGTGCGCGGCATTGCGTTCATTCCCTCTTGCGGCAACTTCATCTCATTCAAGATTGGCCGCACCGCTGAGGTATATGCCCACTTGCTCAACGCTGGCGTGATCGTTCGATCAATTGCGGGCTACGGGCTACCCGATTACCTGCGCGTCACCACTGGCACTGCTGCTCAAAACGCGCGTTTTCTTCGCACGCTAGATGACGCTCGCACGGTTTTGAAAGTCTAGTTTTGGTGAGCGAATTCAGCCATTTTTGCTTGGAAATGCCCGTCGATACTGGAGTTTCGTATTTTGAGTCGTGGCAATGCTAAAGCAGATCGCCATTGTCGGCGTCGGCTTGATTGGCGTCTCGTTCGCCTTGGCGATGCGGCGCGTCAACCCGGGGTTGACCATACTCGGGCTTGATCATGATGTGGCGTCGTTGTCGATGGCGCGACAGCGCGGTGCCATCGACGGCGTTGCAACGGCCGAACAAGCGGCGCGTGCCGATCTGATTGTGCTGGCAATTCCGGTACGGCAGATGTCCGGGACGCTGGCCGCGTTGCAACCGCACTTGGCGGCGCACACGGTGATCATCGACACGGGCAGCACTAAGCAGGATGTCATCGCCGCCGCACGCGCGACCCTCGGGCCACGTGCTCCTCAATTTGTTGCGTGCCACCCGATTGCGGGCAGTGAGCAGCACGGCGCGATGGCCGGCGCGGCGACGCTGTTTGATGGCAAAAGCGTGGTGATGTGCGTCAGCGAGGACAATAACGCGCCGATCTTGTCCATCGCGCGCGCTGCGTGGCGCGATGTCGGCGCGACCGTCATCGAAATGCCCGCCGCGCTGCACGACGCGGTATTTGCCGCGGTCAGTCATCTGCCGCACATGCTGGCGTTTGTGTTGGTCGACGAACTTGCATCGCGACCGAACGCGAAGCTGCTGTTTGAACACGCCGCATCCGGGTTTCGCGATTTCACCCGCATCGCCAGTTCAAGCCCGGTCATGTGGTGTGACGTGGCGATGAATAATCGCGCGGCGCTGTTATCCGAACTCGATGTCTACATTGGTAGAGCCGTCGAACTTCGGCGATTGTTGGCCGACGCAGATGAAGCGCAATTATTCGCCCTCATGCAGCGCGCCCAACAGGCTCGTGAGCGTTGGCTCGCCGGACAGTTGGACGAGTTCAACGATCCATCGGTATGAATCGCGACATCGACACATTGGCGCTGGGTCCATTCACCGCCGCGCACGGCAACGTCACGCTGCCCGGCTCCAAATCCATTTCCAACCGAACGCTGTTGCTAGCGGCGCTGAGTGGAGGTTCGACGCTCGTGCGCCGCTTGCTGCGGTCCGACGACACTGAGGTGATGCTCGCTGCACTTCGCACCTTGGGCGTCAGCATGGAAGCACTCGGCGGCGACGATTACCGCGTGCATGGCTGCGACGGTGACTTTCCGGTCGCTGAGGCGTCGCTCTCGCTCGGCAACGCCGGAACCGCGTTTCGCCCACTCACCGCCGCACTGGCGCTGCAGAGCGGGCGTCGCGCTTACCACCTCGACGGTGTGCCACGCATGCGCGAGCGGCCCATCGGTGATCTGGTCGATGCGTTGCGCGCACTCGGGGCTGACATTGCGTATCAGGGTGAGAGCGGATTTCCGCCGCTAGCGATCGGCGCGCGGAACGAGGCGAAGCCCGAGCGCATCGCGGTGCGGGGTGACGTTTCCAGCCAATTCCTTTCTGCGTTGCTGATGGCAATCCCGTTGCTCAAGCGGAACATCACCGTCGACGTTGTCGGCGAATTAATTTCCAAGCCGTACGTCGACATTACGCTGAACCTGATGTCACGCTTCGGTATCGTCGTCACGCGCCGAGGCTGGCAGGCATTCTGTGTCGATGGCACCACTGGCTACCGGACGCCCGGTGAAATTACCGTGGAAGGTGACGCATCAAGCGCCTCGTATTTTTTGGCGGCCGGCGCGATCGCAGGTGGTCCGGTGCGGGTGTACGGCGTGGGTCGCAATAGCATCCAGGGCGACGTCAAGTTGGCCGATGCGCTGACGGCAATGGGTGCCGACGTCACGTTCGGCGACGACTGGATCGAAGCGTCCCGCCCAATGGGCACGTGGCTGCGCGGCATTGACGCGGACTTCAATCACATCCCTGATGCCGCGATGACAATCGCGATGGTCGCGCTGTTTGCGGACACACCGAGCTTGATCCGCAACATCGCCAGTTGGCGCGTGAAGGAGACGGATCGCATTAGTGCCATGGCGTGTGAATTGCAAAAGCTCGGTGCCGGCGTCGAGGCGGGTTCGGACTACCTCAAGATCACGCCACCGGCAACTGCGCGGCTGAAGCACGGGGCGCTGATTGGGACCTATGACGATCATCGTATGGCGATGTGTTTTTCGCTGGCGGCCTTGGGTGGGGTAAGCGTGCGGATCAGCAATCCGGGGTGTGTCGCCAAGACGTTTCCTGGCTATTTCAACGCCTTTCGGGCCATTACCTCATGACCTCAGTTGCCATCCCGGTTATTGCCATCGACGGGCCCACCGCTTCTGGCAAGGGCACGGTCGCCCAGCAGGTGGCGGCCAAATTGGGCTTTCGCTATCTCGATTCGGGCTCCCTGTATCGCTTGACGGGCCTCGCTGCGACACTGCAACACATTGATTTAAAAGATGAAATAGCAGTTTCAACGGTCGCGCGATCGCTCAATGTCCGATTTGCCGGTGACGCGGTGTTCCTCGACGGTGTGGAAGTAACCGAGGCCATTCGCAGCGAGTCAGCCAGCCAAAATGCCTCATTGGTCGCCTCGCTTCCGGCCGTGCGCACCGCGTTGACCGAGCGCCAGCGGGCGTTTCGTACCGCCCCCGGATTGGTGTGCGACGGCCGCGATATGGGCTCGGTCATTTTCCCCGACGCCCAGCTCAAGGTTTTCCTCACCGCCAGCGTCGAGTCGAGGGGCGAAAGACGCACTAAGCAGTTGAAACAAAAAGGAATCTCTGCGATACTTGGTGACGTTGTGAAGGAATTACGTATCCGCGACGAACGCGATTCAACCCGCCAAGTTGCCCCGTTAAAAAAGTTGGACGACGCGTATCTGCTTGATACAACGACGATTTCCGCTGAGCAAGCCGTAGAGCAGGTTCTCAAGTGGATCAAGGACGCACTCGCAACCTAGGTTTCGAGAGGAAATCAAAGCGGATCATCGCTGTTAGGTCGTTGTTCTGAAACAATTTTTCTCCCGCAGCAAACAGGTGTTCGGGTTCTCCAAGCAGCCCGGACGATGATCAACCCTCTGTCGTCGCCAGACGCGGAGCTAACCCGCAAAACCGAAAGTTAACCCACCCATGTCCGCATCAATCCAACCCGTCGTAAAAGTCAAAGCCCCCAAACCCGTTCACGCGCCTGATAGCTTTGCCGCGCTGTTCGAGGAAAGCCTGACGCGTCAAGAAATGCGCGAAGGCGAATTGATTACCGCAGAAGTCGTGCTAGTCGATCAAAACATCGTGATCGTCAACGCCGGATTGAAGTCCGAGAGCGTGATCCCGATCGAAGAATTCATGAATGACAAAGGCGAACTTGAAGTCAAAGTTGGCGACTTTGTCACTGTGGCAATTGAGAAGTTTGAAGATGGCTTTGGTGCCACCAAGTTGTCGCGTGATCGCGCCAAAAAACTGTCGGCATGGCACGACCTCGATGTCGCGCTCGACAAGGGCACCATCATCACCGGTATGGTTTCGGGCAAGGTCAAGGGCGGTCTGACCGTCATGATCAACGGCATTCGTGCTTTCCTGCCAGGCTCACTGGTGGATACGCGTCCGGTCAAGGACACCACGCCGTTTGAAGGCAAGGAACTCGAATTCAAGGTCATCAAGCTCGACAAAAAGCGCAATAACGTGGTGGTCTCGCGTCGCGCGGTGATGGAAGCTTCACAGGGTGCGGATCGCGCAGCATTGCTCGAAACGCTCAAGGAAGGCTCGATCGTCAAGGGCATCGTCAAGAACATCACGGATTACGGCGCATTCGTCGATCTGGGCGGTATTGACGGTCTGTTGCACATCACGGATCTGGCATGGCGTCGCGTTAAGCACCCGTCCGAAGTCTTGGCCGTGGGCGACGAAGTCACAGCAAAAATTCTGAAGTTCGATCAGGAAAAAAACCGCGTTTCTCTGGGTATGAAGCAATTGGGCGACGACCCGTGGACCGGTCTGTCACGTCGCTATCCACAGTCGACGCGTTTGTTCGGCAAAGTGACCAACCTCACCGACTACGGCGCATTTATCGAAATCGAAGCCGGCATCGAAGGCTTGGTACACGTGTCCGAAATGGACTGGACCAACAAGAACGTGCATCCGGCCAAGGTGGTTTCGCTGGGCGACGAAGTCGAAGTCATGATTCTGGAAATCGACGAAGAACGTCGTCGTATTTCGCTCGGCATGAAACAGTGCATGCAGAATCCGTGGGAAGAGTTTTCGATGTCGCACAAGAAAGGCGAGAAGGTCAAGGGCACCATCAAGTCGATCACCGACTTTGGCGTATTCATCGGCTTGCCAGGCAACATTGATGGCCTAGTTCACTTGTCGGACATTTCTTGGAATGTCCCGGGCGAAGAAGCTGTCAAGGCCTACAAGAAGGGTGACGAACTCGAAGCGGTCGTGCTCGCCATCGACATGGAACGCGAGCGCATCTCGCTCGGCGTCAAGCAGCTCGACTCCGATCCGTTCACCAGCTACACGACCAGCTTTGACAAGGGCACCATCGTCAAGGGCAAAGTGAAGGCGATCGACGCCAAGGGCGCCACGATTGCGCTGACCGCTGAGATCGACGGCTACTTGCGTGCTTCCGAAGTGTCGCGCGAGCGCGTCGAAGACATACGCAGCCATATGAAAGAAGGCGACGAAATCGAAGCCATCATCATCAACGTCGACCGCAAAACACGCAACATCAATCTTTCGATCAAGCAAAAGGATTCGCTCGACGAGAAAGACGCCATGAAGCGCATGTCGGACGATGCACCGTCGAACGCGGGCACGACAAACCTCGGCGCACTGCTCAAGGCCAAGTTCAAGCAGGAGAGCTAACCGTCATGGCTCCGCGTCCTGGGCGCGGGGCCATTGTCTTGCCGGTGTTTTTCACGATGTCGTACTCTCAACCATCTCGAAGTGGATCTGCCTCTTGAAATCCATGACCAAGTCTGAACTGATTGAAATTCTGGCAGTACGCCACAATCAACTCGCGCCGAAAGACGCTGAACTCGCGGTAAAGACCATACTCGACGCGATGTCGACCACGCTGTCGCAGGGCGATCGCATCGAGATTCGCGGCTTTGGCAGTTTCGGCCTGAACTATCGACCGCCGCGCACTGGTCGCAACCCCAAGACAGGGGAGAAGGTGCTGGTTCCGAAAAAACATGTGCCGCACTTCAAGGCGGGCAAGGAGCTTCGCGAACGCGTTGACGAAGCGTTGGAGGCGGCAGAAGCGGCGAAACGAACGCCTGGTGCACAAGCGTCGGTGGCCAATGT
>JBCKPN010000047.1:0-15777 GCA_038901695.1 Usitatibacteraceae bacterium | reverse complement strand
GCTGCACCCGCTCTTCGAGGCTGGCATTGAGGCGCAGGATTTCCTCGCGCCCCCGTTGTTGGTTCTCCCGCATTGCGCCAAAGGCCCTCACCAGATGCCCCACCTCATCTTGTGAGGCGTGGGGTAGTTCGGCGCTGAAGTCGTTTGCTGCCAAGCGGTCGACTGCAGCCGCCAACTTCTGCAGCGGGCGCATGACGATGCGGCTTTGCAGCCAACCAATCAGGCCGGCCGTCATGGCCAGGAGAAGAAGTAACCATCTCTCTGCGCTGCGCAACTGGTCCGTCTCCGCCTGTATGGCATCGGTCGGATCGGCCATGACTTGCAGTCTGCCCAGGGTTGTGCCACGGTAGTTCAACGCCTCGTCGAAACTCACCATGTTCACCATGCCCTTATCGGGTGCCACTGCCGGCACCTCGATGGGGTACAGACGCTGGCCTTTGGCGTCAATGAGCGTCACGACAGTCCAATGGGGCGTGTCTTGCGCCACCTGTTCCAGCATGCGGTGTACCTGCACGATGTCATCGCTCAACAGCAAACCCACCAAGGCCGGGTTAAGCACCGCAAACTTTCTTTTTTGCGCCTGCTGAAAGTCGCTGCGCACGTTGTCCAGACGTGCTGGCAGCCAATAGAAGTAAAAAACCAGCACCAGCAACAAGCCAGTCCCCAATAGGGGGGCAAAAAGCTTGTACTGCAGGCGCCGAGAGGATTTAGTTGGGGACATATACCTTGTGCAGCCCCATTTGTTTGAGTACCTCATAGTTGGCAGGGGTGGCCAGGCCGACCTTGTCCATGGGTATGCGGCTCAGCATGGCACGGCCGTCGGCCGTTTCGCCCAGCGCCAGCAACGCTGCACGCACCTTCTCGCGCACGTCTTGGCTGATGCGTCTGCTGGCCATCAGGGGATGCGAGGCCACTGCCATGGTTCTGTCAATGACCCGCAGCTGTTCGCGTACTTGGATGGGCTGCTCTTCCAGCGTTTGCTGTATGCCACCTCCCGCATCGGTTTGCCCAAGCGCTACGTTCAAATAGACCGAGGTGTGGGTTTTGACGTAGCGGGCTTGCACAGTGATACCGGCCTCGCTCAGCTTGGCACGCGGCATGAGCGAGGCGGCCAGGGCATTGGGCGCGGGGAAATCCATGTTTTTGCCCTGCAGATCAGATAATTTCTTGATGGGACTGTCGTTGTGCACCACGATGATGCCCTGTAGCTGCGTGGCCACGTCGCGCACCAGCGGCACGTAGTGACTGGCAGCCATGACGGCGAAATAGGGATTCACGTACGCAAAGTCAAATTCCTGCTGCTCAAATTTCTTTTCAAACACAGGGATGGTGGGCGAGCCCACCAGTACAAACCGCAAGCCGGTGCGCGTTTGCAACTGTGCAAGTATCGGGGTCCAGATGTCGTGGATGGTGCGACTGTCAAACTGAGGCACGATGCCCACGCGGTAGACCGTGGTGTCGTCGGCGACGGCGGGGGGCAGCGTCGTCAAGAGAAGTAGCGTGGCACCTATACAGTGCATGGCCCATGTGCGGCGGTTGCTGGGCGTAGATGCGGTAATTTTTAGCATGCGGGACTCCTGGCTTAAAGATCAAATGAAAATGGGGTCAGACACGATATTCAAGGCTGGGCAAGCCCAATAATCGTGTCTGACCCCATTTGGTGTACATTTGCATGCCATCTGATCAGGGAATTGAGCTTGAAAAGCTGGACGATGCTTTTGCATCAGCCGCCCTAAAGAGTAGCAGGCTCGAAACAGTTCGAAAGCGACATCAGAGCGGTATTTCGGCTCTTACTCTACTTATTGGGTGATTTGCGAAGAACTTGATGCCAGCAGAAATCAAAGGGGTTATTTATTTGGCCGCGCTTGTCGTAAATCACCTTCGTATCCTTTGAATTCGTTTTCGCAGTGATCATAACTACGTGCCTGAATCACCGCGTCGAATGGCGAGTTTCCTAACTTATCTTGAACTCGCTGAAGTTCGGCCCACCCATGCCGGGTTTGGTCGGCAAATCCGCTACCGCAGAGGCTTCCACCATGCCGCTATTGCCGACCAGCAGCGACAGGTTGGTCGCTGAGTCGGCATTGGCGAGTCCTTCCTGAATCGTAATCTTGCCGGCTTGAATCAGGCGGAACAGATCCTGCTCAAAGGTTTGTGAGCCCGGCGTCATGGATTTTTCCATCGCCTCTTTGATTTCAGGCACGCGGCCATCGGCGATCAGGTCGATGATGTTGCCGGTGTTCATCAGAATTTCCACCGCAGGCGAGCGCGTGCCCTCGACGTTTCTCACGAGGCGTTGCGAAATGATGCATTTGAGTGACACCGCCAGATCGGACAGCAACACCGCACGCTGTTCGAGCGGGAAGAAATTGATGATGCGATTGAGTGCGTGGTAGCTGTTGTTGGCGTGCAGGGTGGCCAGACACAGGTGCCCTGACAGCGCATACATCATCGCCGACTTCATGGTTTCCACATCGCGGATCTCGCCGACCAGAATCAGATCCGGTGCTTGGCGCATGGCGTTGCGCATGGCTTCGCCAAACGAGTGCGAATCGTTGCCGATTTCGCGCTGATTGACGATGCACCTTTTAGATTGAAATATGAATTCGATCGGATCCTCAAACGTCAGGATATGCCCCGGCTTCATCATGTTGCGAAAATCCATCATTGCCGCGAGCGTGGTGGATTTCCCTGAGCCGGTCGCGCCGACTACCAAAATCAATCCGCGTTTTTCGAGAATCACTTGCTTCAAGACATTCGGCACGCCGAGTGAATCAAATGCCGGCACACTGGTTGAGATGTAGCGAACGACGGAGGCCACGCTCGACTTCTGGCGCATCATATTGACGCGAAAATTCCCCACACCGGCAATCGGAAATGAGAGGTTTAGCTCCAGTTCCTTCTCGAAGCGTTCGATCTGATGCGGCTTGAGGATTTCATAGCAAATTTTCTTTGCTTCTTCGGCGCTCAGTATTTGCGGATTCACCGGCGCTGCGATGCCGTTGATCTTGATCGTGATCGGTGCGCCGGCCGAGACAAAAATATCCGACGCATTTTTTTCGGCCATCAATCGAAACAGTTTTTCCAGAATCGCCATGGGAATTCCTTGTGATTACTTATCGCTTTTTATGATCCACAGATGTTATTTATCCACAGATGGACACGGATGAACACGGATTAACCCTGTTGATTGGTGAAGCTGCCTACGATGGCTGCGAATGCGAATGATCGGGCTCTCATCTGTGTTTATCTGTGTTCATCTGTGGAAAAAACGCCTTTCACTTCCGATGTCGGTGCGCGCGGCGCACCCTACGTCCGTAGCAGTTCGTTGATACCGGTCTTGGCGCGCGTTTTCGCGTCGACCGTTTTCACGATCACCGCGCAATACAGGCTGTATTTTCCGTCGGCTGAAGGCAGGCTACCGGAAACCACCACCGAGTAGGGTGGCACTTTGCCAAACAACACCTCGCCCGACTCGCGATTGTAAATCTTGGTCGATTGGCCGATGTAGACGCCCATCGACAGCACCGAACCTTCGCCGACAATGACGCCTTCAACGACCTCAGAGCGCGCGCCGATAAAACAGTTGTCTTCAATGATCGTCGGGTTAGCCTGAATCGGCTCGAGCACCCCGCCGATGCCCACGCCGCCACTCAAGTGCACATTCTTGCCAATCTGGGCGCACGAGCCAACCGTCGCCCAAGTATCGACCATGGTGCCCTCATCGACATAGGCGCCGATATTGACGTAGGAGGGCATCAGCACCACGTTTTTGCCGATAAACGATCCGCGCCGTGCCACGGCCGGCGGCACGACGCGAACGCCGGTGGCGCGCATGGCAGCAGCGTCGAGCTTGGCAAACTTGGTTTCGACCTTGTCAAAAAACCCCAAATCGCCAGCGTGAATCGGCACGTTGTCTTTGAGTCGAAACGACAGCAGCACGGCTTTTTTGATCCACTGATGTGTGATCCACTCGCCGTTTTGTTTCTCGGCCACGCGCAGGCGCCCGGCGTTCAAATCGCTGATGACGTGGTCCACGGCCTCACGCACCTCGGGAGGGTGACTCGCCGGGCTGAAGCTGGCGCGGTTTTCCCAAGCCTGATCGATGGTGGACTGGAGAGGACTAAGCGTAACCGTAGACATAAAAAATCAACCTTGAGGAATTGGCCAGAACAGCCGTAAGTGAAGCGTGAACCCACTGGAAAAGTGTACAGATATCGCTATTTTGTTCCATCCCGCGTTAGCGATGCGTAGCGTCGAGACTCAGACGGTAAAATTCAGGTTGCCCGGAACATCTCAACCCAAAGCATGTGATGGCGCTCGACGCGGAAACAATCGGTCGTTCGTCCAACCCATGCCTGCTGCCACTCTTCCAATTATAGAGTTTGCGGCGCATCCGAAAGGCTTCGCTTTGTCTTTGCCGTCCCCTCAGCCGTTTCTGTCTGCGGCGCACGCCTCGCCTGCAAACCGCCAGATTGTTCCGATTGTTGGTCTGTTGATTGCCGCCACATCGTGGGGCGTGATCTGGTACCCGTATCGGGCAATGGAAACCGCGGGGCTACCCGCACCGGTGGCGACGTTCTTCTCGTATGCGGTCGCTGTCTTGTTCGCCGGTGTGGTGTTTCGCCACGCCTGGCGCGAGCTTCCGCGTTATTCCGTGTCATTGATGCAAATTGGGATCACGGCCGGCATCACCAATGTCGCCTTTCTGGTCGCCATCATGGAAGCCGAAGTGGTGCGCGTGGTGCTGCTGTTTTATCTTGCGCCATTGTGGACCGTGCCGTTGGCGCGCGTGCTGTGTGCGGAGCGTATTGACGCGCGCGGCGCAACAACCGTCGTTGTCGGCATGGCCGGTGCCGTCATCATGTTGTGGCGGCCCGAGCTCGGCATGCCGCTGCCCCGCAACCCGCACGAATGGTTAGGCATGGTTGGCGGATTTTTTTTCGCGCTGTGCAATGTGTTGGTGCGCCGCGAGACGCGCGCCACGCCCGAAGCCAAGGCCATCTCCGGCGCCATCGGCGTGGCGGTGGTGTCGTTTCCGGTGGCGCTGCTGTTGGTTGCACAACCCGTTACCGCGTGGGCGGGGTTGGCGATCCCGCACGGTTGGCTGCTGGCCATTGTTGGTGTCGCGCTTATCTCGAGCAGCGTGGCGATGCAATTTGGCTTGACCAAGCTCGCGGCCAATCGCGCGGCAGTCATTTTGTTGTTTGAACTCATCATCGCCGCCATCGCGGCGCACTATCTGGCGGGTGAGGTGACGCGCATGCAGGAGTGGATCGGTGGTGTGATTCTTTCTGTAGCGGGTTTGGTGGCCGCATTCGGTGCCACACCAGCTGAGAGTACGCCAGCCATCGCGTTGAAAGGCAGTGTCTGAATTACGACCATTGAGGATCGCAGGTTAGGCAGTTTGCATCTACCCAACATCAGCGCTCGATGATCCCGCACGTTGGGCTTGGTGAAGCCAGCCCAACCGACGCATTGCGCGAGTTAGCCTGCGCCGCTTCGCGCGACGAAATTACTGGACCAGTTTCTTCATGGCTTGCTGCGCCTCACGCTTCTCATCACGAGATCGTAGGTTGGGCAAGTTGCATCTGCCCAACATCAGCGCTCGATGATCCCGCGCGTTGGGCTTGGTGAAGCCAGCCCAACCTACGTATTAACTGACCAGTTTCTTCATGGCTTGCTGCGCCTCACGCTTCTCATCACGAGATCGTAGGTTGGGCAAGTTGCATCTGCCCAACATCAGCGCTCGATGATCCCGCGCGTTGGGCTTGGTGAAGCCAGCCCAACCTACGTATTAACTGACCAGTTTCTTCATGGCTTGCTGCGCCTCACGCTTCTCATCGCGAGCCTTGTCAGCGTCGCGCTTGTCATGCTGTTTTTTGCCTTTGGCGAGGCCGATTTCGAGTTTGATGCGGCCGCCTTTGTAATGCAGATTGAGAGGCACCACGGTGTATCCGCGCTGCTCGACTTTGCCAATGAGCTTGTCGATTTCGCTTTGGTTGAGCAACAGTTTGCGCGAGCGCACCGGATCGGGGTTGACGTGGGTGGAGGCTTCGGGCAGGGCGGAGATGTGCGAGCCGATCAGATAAAACGCGCCACGTTGCAACACCACGTAACCTTCTTTGAGCTGTGCGCGACCGGCGCGGATGGCTTTGACCTCCCAGCCTTCGAGCATGAGTCCGGCTTCATAGCGTTCTTCGATGAAATAGTCAAAAAACGCTTTTTTGTTTTCGGCAATGGTCATTCGGCAATTTTATCGCGCCGGGGCCGCCACGCCGGAAGTAAAATTGCTGGCATGGCGCATGTTGCTAAATCCGTGCTGGTTCCGCATTCGGTCGATCTGATGTTCGATCTGGTCGACGACGTTGAGCACTATCCGGACTTCCTGCCTTGGTGTGGTGGTAGCCGTGTCCAATCGCGCGATGATCTGCACACCTTGGCGAGCCTCGACATTCGCTACGGCGGCGTGGCACAAACGCTGACCACGCGTAACGCCAAGTTGCGGCCGCGCAGCATGCTGCTGACATTGGTCGAAGGACCATTCCGAACGCTGACCGGGACCTGGCACTTCACACCTCTCACACCTGCCGCTTGCAAGGTCGAACTCGTACTCGACTACACGTTTGGCAATGCGGCCGTCGAAGCGGTAATCGGTCCTGTCATGGCGATGATTGCTGAGACGCTGATTGATCGCTTTGTGCAGCGCGCCGATGATTTGTACAGCATCGCGAAAGCGAAATGAGCGCGGCGGCGCCGCAAATTGCGGTGGCGTGGGTGGCCGCCGAACAGGCCTTCGAGGTGACGTTTGAGGTCGCGCCCAACACCACGGTCGCAGCGCTCTCGGCGATGGAAAGGTTTCGCCAACGAGTTCCCCGGGCGGTGCTGGATGCGGCTGCTGGTATCGGCGTGTGGGGCAAGGTGCGGCCCGCGAACTACACGCTGCGCGATGGCGATCGCGTCGAGATTTACGCCGCGCTCAAGGTCGATCCAAAAGAGCAGCGCCGCCGCCGTGCTGGCTGAAGCGTTGGCAGCGGTTGGCGCTTACTTGCACGACTCCGTCATCGCCGCCTTCGCTCGCGACATTTCGGCCGCGCGTGAAGCGTCATCGAGCAGCTTGCGTTCACCCGCGTCGTCGGTGGTGGCAAAGGGCCGCCCGGTTTCCAGATCGCGATAGTAGCGCGTCGCTTCTTTGCATCGTTCCTGGTTGCCTTTGTCGACTCTGGCCTGATCCGCCGCTTTTTTCTCAGCCTCGACCGCGCCCGCGCGGCGCTTTTCCGATTCCTTGTTCAGATCGGCGAGTGTCTTGGGCTTGTTCGATGGCGCGTCTTTGCCCTTCGCCGCGTCCTTGCCCGCGGCGGCGGGCGCCGCCGGTGGCGCTGCGGCGCTGCCGACGCCCGCCGCCGGGCGGGTATCGATTTTCTTCGGTGCGCCTTTGACATCGATCGGTGGCGGCGTGTCGGTGTATTGCACTTTGCCGTCCTTGTCGATCCACTTGTAGACCTGCGCAGTGACCGTCGCCGCAGCAAGTAACACCGCGAGGGCAATAAACAACTGAATTGGAGATTTCATGGCGACGTCCTCACAACAATGAGCAATCAATACGCGATAGGTTTACCAAACAACGGGCGGCAGTGACGCCTGCGCCGTACTTTTTTCGCACAGCGCAACGATTTCGTGTGACAACCGCAGCGTTGTGTTTGAATCATTTTTGACCGCGGCTATTTCGGCTTCGGCGAGTTTTTCAGCCGCCGATCGCCACAGCGTTCGAGCGGTGCGCGCGTGCGCGACACGCTGTCGCGCGGTTTGCAATGCGGCGATGGCGTCAGCGGATAGAACGGGCGGCGGCAGTTGCACGGCAATTGCGGGCGCGGCTGCCGGGCGCGGCGTGTCGAACCACGCGCAGCCCGCCATGAGCGTCGCCAACGCGGCCCACACCATCGCACTCGTCCGCGACACGCCACGCACGTTTGGCGTGCCATCGTGCGTTGAAACTCCAGCATCAGCAAGAGCGGGGAGAAGTGGCATCGGATGGACGTCGAAAAGTGAAAATACTCAATTGCGTCAAGAGTTTAGCACCGTTATCTCGCTCGTTTGTCTAAACTACCGCCAAAAACACGGCGCTTCAACGCCAGTACTGCGCCTGTACTGCGCCTCACTTGCACTGCTCGCCGCGCGCAGAGCCGACAAGGCACCCGCGTATAATGCTGATTTTGTCGGAGCCCGATTCGTGAAACTCATCTCCAAAGCGCTCACGTTCGACGACGTTCTCCTCGTCCCCGCACATTCGCAAGTCCATCCGCGCGACGTTCAACTCGCCACCCGCCTTACTCGTCAAATTACGCTGAATCTGCCACTGATTTCGGCGGCCATGGACACCGTGACCGAGTCGCGCTTGGCGATTGCCTTGGCGCAGGAGGGCGGCATCGGCATCATTCACAAAAATTTTTCGATTCGCGCGCAAGCCGTCGAAGTGGCGAAGGTCAAACGCTTTGAGTCCGGTGTGGTCAAAGATCCATTGGTGATTTCGCCCGAGATGCTGGTGCGCGAAGTCATTCAATTGCAACGCCAGCATGGTTTCTCCGGCCTGCCCGTGGTCGAAAACCGCAAGGTGGTTGGCATCGTCACCAGCCGTGATTTGCGTTTCGAGACCAATCTCGATCAAGCGGTCAAGCACATCATGACGCCGCGCGAGCGCTTGGTCACAGTGAAAGAAGGTGCCGGGCTCGATCAAGCGCAAGCGCTGATTCACAAGCACCGACTTGAGCGCGTGCTGGTGGTCAACGATGCTTTCGAGTTGGTCGGTCTGATTACCGTTAAAGACATTCAAAAAGCCAAAGACCATCCGCTGGCGTGCAAGGACAGTCAAGGTCGGCTGCGCGTCGGTGCCGGCGTCGGCGTCGGTGGCGATAACTTAGAACGCGCGGCAGCACTCATCGAAACCGGCGTCGATTGCTTGGTCATCGACTCCTCGCACGGTCACGCGCAGGACGTGCTCGACATGGTGCGTGCGGTCAAAGTGAAGTTTCCAAACATCGCCGTGATTGGCGGCAATGTCGCCACCGCCGAGGGCGCGCGCGCTCTCGCCGACCATGGGGCCGACTGCGTCAAGGTGGGCGTTGGTCCCGGGTCGATTTGCACCACGCGTATCGTCACCGGTGTCGGCATGCCGCAGATCACCGCGGTGGCCGAAGTGACCAAGGCGCTGGCCAAACTCGACATCCCGTGCATCGCCGATGGCGGCATTCGTTATTCCGGTGACATCGCCAAAGCGCTCGCGGCGGGTGCGTCTGCCGTGATGATGGGTTCGATGTTTGCCGGCACCGATGAGGCACCGGGTGAAATCGAGCTTTTTCAGGGTAGCTCATACAAGAGCTATCGTGGCATGGGCTCGCTCGGCGCGATGCAAAAGGGTTCGTCGGATCGCTACTTCCAGGAAAACATTTCCAACGCCGACAAGTTGGTGCCCGAAGGTGTCGAAGGACGCGTGCCGTACAAAGGGCCAGTGACCAACATCATCACCCAATTGATGGGTGGTGTGCGCGCGGCGATGGGACTGGTCGGTTGTCCGACCATCGAGGAATTTCGTACCAATGCCACGTTTGTCGAAATCACTGCAGCCGGGATGCGCGAGAGCCACGTGCACGACGTGCAGATGACCAAAGAGGCACCCAACTATCGGGTCGATTAAATGCAGGGCGCCTCTAAAAATTCACTGAAGCCGCGCTGGCGGCGTTGCAAAGCCGCTCAAAATGCTCATGTACTACGTGTACACTGCGCTTTTTCGCGACTTTGCGCCTTGCCATCATCGGCTCGATTGAATTTTTAGAGGTGCCCTGCAGCGCGTGTCGATGAACGAATCCAGATGAAGCTGTATGGCTGCAAAGGTTGTGGTTCGGCCGCCGTCGAGGTGATGCTGCAACTGGCCGACATTGACTATCAATTTGTCGATGCGATTCAGTGGACCCCCTATCAGCGTCACGCCGATCTCGAAAAACTGAACCCCCTCGGACAAGTGCCGGTACTGGTATTCGACGACGGCACGGTGATGACCGAAAGTGCGGCCATGATGTTGTATTTCGCCGAACAGGTGCCAGGCATGATTCCCGACGACGCCGCAGCGCGTGCGGCGTTCTACCGCTGGATGATTTTTATTCCTGCCAATGTGTATTCGGTGTTCGCGCTGCGCGATTTTCCGGCACGCTGGGTGGAAGCTGAAAAAGCGCAGGTCGCGTTTCGCGAAAAGTCGACGACGCAGCTTCGCGCCTATTGGCAGATGATGGAAGCACAACTGCAACCCTCGCCCTACGTGCTGGGCAGCAATATGACCGCGCTCGACATCTATCTGGCGATGATGTCGCGATGGGCACCCGGTCGGCAGTGGCTGGGCGAGCAATGCCCGAAACTGGTCGCGGCGATCGCATTGACTGAGCAACACCCTGTCGTTAAGGCAGTTTGGGAGAGAAATTTTGGCTAGTGGCTCGGACGCAGTGGTGGCGAAGGTCGCTGATGCGACAGCGCTCGCCGCCGAACAAAAACGCGGATTTCGATTTGTGTTGGCCGTGGTGTTTCTTGACATGCTCGGCATCGGTCTCGCGATACCGGTGTTGCCGCTGCTGCTCGGCGAATTTGTTTCGACGCCCGACGAGCAATCGCGCTGGTACGGCATCTTGGCGGCGACCTTCGGGCTAATGCAGTTCATATGCATGCCCTTGCTCGGCGCGCTGTCAGACAAAATCGGTCGTCGACCCGTACTCATTTTTTCCAGCGCGGGCTTGGGCCTGAATTTTTTGGTCACGGCGTGGGCACCGAGTTTGATGTGGCTGTTCCTTGGACGTTTCATTGGTGGCGCGTGTTCGGCGTCGATGTCAACTGCTTCCGCGTATGCGTCTGATATCTCGACGCCAGAGCATCGTGCTAAAACGTTCGGCATGATTGGTGCCGCGTTCGGCGTGGGCTTCATTTGCGGGCCAATGATCGGCGGCGTTCTCGGTAGCATCGACTACCACTTGCCGTTTTACGTCGGCGCGGCGCTGTGTTTTGCCAATGCCATTTTCGGCTTCTTCTTTGTCAAGGAGTCCCTTGCCAAGGACAAGCGTTCGAAGTTCTCGTTCGCCAAATCCAATCCATTTTCGTCGTTCAAGCGCCTGCTGACGCGGTCTGACATCGGTGCGTTGATTGTCGTGTTCGGGCTGTCATCCTTCGCGCAGGTGTTGCAGCACACGACTTGGGTGCTCTACACGCATTTCAAGTTTGGTTGGGGGCCAAAAGAAAACGGCATGGCACTCTTTCTGGTTGGGCTCACCGCCGCCGTCGTACAGGCGGCGTTACTGCCAAAGCTGATTAAGTGGATGGGCGAAGTGCGTCTCAGTCTGGTCGGGCTACTGGTGGCTGCGATTATTTATGTCGCGACTGGTGCCGCGTGGGCGGGCTGGATGCTCTACGTGCTCATCGTCATCAATTTTCTGTCGTTTGCCGCCGGCCCGGCGTTGCAGGCCATTGTTTCCAAGGCAACGGATCCGAAGGAGCAGGGCGCGCTCATGGGTTCATTGCAATCGCTGTCGAGCCTCAGCATCGTCATCGCTCCGATCGTTGCCACGCAGATGCTCGCCGTGGTTTCGCACTACCCGCAGGGCGATTGGCGCATGGGCGCGGTGTTTTATCTGGCGGGCGGGCTACAGTTGATTGCTGTGTTTTTGGCGTGGCGCTTTTTTGCCAAGCGCGGTGTGCCGGTGCATCCGGCGAATCAGGCGGCGAGTTAGTTGGCATTTCGACGAGCGATTTTTTCCACAGATGAACACGGATGTGACGGCGATTGGTTTGCAACTGCATCAAGGCGAGCGGCGAGCTTGTTGGATTTTCATTGTGCAAAGTCGCCTATCGGTGCGGTGTTTCAGGCAAAAATGGCTGAAAGTGCCCACCAGTAGGCGAGTGTTTTTATCTGTGTCCATCTGTGTTCATCTGTGGAAAAACGCCTTTGCTCCCCATCATCACTAAAGCCAACGTGCAAGACAAAATTCTCATCCTCGATTTTGGCTCACAGGTCACCCAACTCATTGCGCGTCGCGTGCGTGAGGCGGGTGTCTATTCCGAACTACATCCGTTCGACATGTCGGATGCCGACATCCGCACGTTCAACCCCAAAGGCATCATTCTCTCGGGTTCGCACGCGAGCGTGACCGACGCCGACAGCGCGCGTGCGCCGCAAATCGTGTTCGAACTCGGTGTGCCGGTGCTCGGCATTTGTTATGGCATGCAGACCATGGCCGCGCAATTGGGTGGCAAGGTCGAGTCGGGTGCGGTGCGTGAATTTGGTTACGCTGAAGTGCGCGCGCGTGGTCACTCGAGATTGCTTGAAGGCATCGAAGATCGCGCCAACGCCGATGGACATGGACTGCTTGATGTGTGGATGTCGCATGGCGACAAAGTGACTGCATTGCCGCCAGGCTTCAAAGTGATCGCTTCCAACGCGACGACGCCACTGGCAGGCATGGCCGATGAAGCGCGTCATTTCTACGCCGTGCAGTTTCATCCGGAAGTCACGCACACCAAGCAGGGACGCGCGATTTACAACCGCTTTGTGCACGACATCTGTGGCTGTGCATCACACTGGAATATGCCTGAGTACATACCCGAGGCGGTGGCGCGCATCAAGCAACAAGTTGGTGGGGAAGAAGTCGTGCTGGGTTTAAGCGGCGGTGTTGATTCGTCGGTGGCGGCAGCGCTGATTCACAAGGCGATTGGCGAACAATTGACCTGTGTGTACGTCGACAACGGCCTGATGCGGCTTGATGAATCGGTGCAGGTGAAAAAAACCTTCACCGACAACTTGCACATGAAGGTGATTTACGTTGACGCGCGAGCGGAGTTTCTCGATCAATTAAAGGGCGTGGCTGACCCGGAACAAAAACGCAAAATTATCGGCCGCGTATTTATCGACGTGTTTCAACGCGAAAGTGCCAAGCTCGCCAACGCCAAGTGGCTCGCGCAGGGCACCATTTATCCGGATGTCATTGAAAGCGCATCGGCCAAAACCAACAAGGCCAACACCATCAAGTCGCATCACAACGTCGGCGGGCTGCCCGACACCCTGCATTTGAAACTACTTGAGCCGCTGCGCGAATTGTTCAAAGACGAAGTGCGCGAACTCGGCATCGCACTCGGCTTGCCGCGTGAAATGGTCTATCGTCATCCGTTTCCCGGGCCGGGGCTTGGCGTGCGCATTCTTGGCGAAATCACGCGTGAAGCGGCGGACTTGCTGCGTCGCGCGGATGCGATTTTTATCGAAGAACTGCGCGCGACCAAGGATGAGCATGGCGTCAGTTGGTATGACAAGGTGGCGCAGGCGTTTGCCGTGTATTTGCCGGTGAAGAGTGTTGGCGTGATGGGCGATGGCCGCACTTACGAGAACGTCGTCGCACTGCGGGCGGTACAAACGACTGATTTCATGACTGCGCACTGGGCTGAGCTGCCCTACGACCTGTTGGGCAAGGTATCCAATCGCATCATCAACGAAGTGCGTGGTTTTAACCGTGTCGTGTACGACGTCAGCGGCAAGCCGCCGGCGACGATTGAGTGGGAATGAGGGGGGATGAGTCAATTTGCGTTTGAGTACACATTAAGTTGAACTAGCCTGCATATTTCACGGGGACGCGTTCGAGAGTGGGTGGATGGGCGTGCGATTTTTCGTTCGACTGAGGAGTGAATATCGAGATATTCACGACGAAGAGAGCGGAAAAGCGCATGTCCAGCCGCCCGCTATCGAGCACGTAGGCCCAGCGCTGATCGAAGGCCAAAATGGAATACTCATGTGAGGCTCCTATTCATCGCGGAAATTGAGGTTGGCGGAGCCGACCCGTGAAATATGCAGGCTAGAGGCTTAAGTGCAGTTACTTGTAACACTATATTCGCACGTAAAAATCAAGCTATTATCGTGTGAGATTAATGTAGAAATGCCTAAAATAAAGGGCATTATCATTATATTTGCCTATCTAAATCAGCAGAGAATTCTACATCTGGCTTGCATTTTTTGCTACATACGCTTAATATTATAGGCATTGAGACAAAATAAGCCTAATATTATGAGCAAATTTGCAATACCGTTACAGGCCACCCAGGACGTAGCCCGGCTGGGCCAGCGCATCCGGGTGGCGAGGATACGGCGCGGCTGGTCGGTGGCTGACCTCGCCAGCAAGGCTGGCATCAACCGCAACACACTGACTGCCCTGGAACTGGGCAAGCCCGGCACAGCAGTCGGTGTGTGTTTCACCGTTCTGTGGGCACTCGGCCTCGACAAATCCCTGGAAACCATCGCAGATCCCGATGCTGACCTGCACGGCAAGGCACTCGAAGCGTCGCGCCGTCCCACCCGTGCAGGGAAGACGAGAAAGGCGGACAACGACTATGACTTCTGAGCGCGAAGCCTATGTCTACATTCAGCTTCCCGGCACCTTGGACACGGTGCCGACAGCGCTGCTCAGGGTGCAGACGCTGCCCGATGGCACGCAGATCGGACGCTTTCGCTACGGTGACCGCTATCTCCAGCGGCCACAAGCAGTCGCACTTGATCCGTTCCAATTGCCCTTGGGAAAAGCCGTCTACGAGTTCACCCAACTCAAAGGCATTCCTGGTGCGGTGCGCGACGCTGGCCCGGATGCATGGGGTCGGCGCGTGATTGAGCACAAGCTCGAACGCGGAGCTGGTGATCTACAGGAGATCGACTACCTGCTGCATGGTCCGCAGGACGGGGCAGGCTATTTAAGCCTCGGTCTGAAGGCCGAACCACCCGCGCCCAAGCGGCAGTACAACCGCACGCACCAGCTGGCCGAATTGATCGCCGCCACGCAAGCGATTGAAGAAGGCAGACCGGTCGCCGCGCACGTGCTCGAAAAACTCGATCCAGGCACCAGCATGGGGGGCACCCGACCCAAGGCCACGATCGAGGATGCCCAGTGTCTATGGCTCGGCAAGTTTCCCGCCAAGGATGATCGTTTTAATCTGCAACGCATCGAATTCGCCACGCTCGATCTGGCGCATCGATGCGGCCTGAATGTCACGCAATCGCGCTTGCAAACGGTAGGCGACAGCGACGTGCTGATGCTCCAGCGCTTCGATCGGGATTACACCGACAAGGGTTTCCTGCGTTTTGGTCTCGTCAGTGGATTGACCGTGCTCGATTGCGGCGACAGCCATTTGGACCGAGAGCGTTGGTCCTACCCCTTACTGGCCGACAACCTGCGCCGCTGGTCCGACAAGCCACAAGCCGACTGTGCCGAGTTGTTCCGGCGCATGGTCTTCAACGCCGCCGTGACCAACAACGACGATCACCCACGCAACCACGCGCTACTGTGCAGGCCAAAGGGGTGGCGGCTATCGCCGGCCTACGATCTGGTGCCCGCACCCGTTGTCAGTCTGGAACGGCGTGACCTAGCGTTGACCGTGGGTAACTACGGCCGCACGGCCAGTATCTACAACCTGCTGTCGCAGGCAGGTCGCTTCGGGTTATCGATGGAACAGGCCCGCGCGGAAATTGATCGACTTGTGCGCGTGGTGCGGCAGTGGCGCGACACATTCTTCGCCTGCGGGGTATCGGCTCGGGACGTGGATATCATTGCTCCGGCCATCCTGCCCGAATGCTTCTTCTTTGAGAGGCGTCCTGATGAGTGAGATGCCTTATCCGGTGCTGGAGCGCGTCAGATCAATCGCATCGACGCGATTCACTCACTGGGTTTGTGGCGGTCGTAGTAAAGGGGTCACATCTTGTAATGCGGTATTTTT
>JBCKPN010000046.1:0-15961 GCA_038901695.1 Usitatibacteraceae bacterium | reverse complement strand
TGGCTGAAACACCGCGCCGATATTGCCTTGTCTGTAATAACTCCATCCGCACATCATGCCGCCGCTTGCGCCGGACTGACCGCAAATCGCTTCGCCTCGTGGATATCGACCTCAACGATGCGCGAAACGCCCGGCTCGCTCATGGTGACACCGACCAGTTGCTCAGCCATTTCCATGGTCACCTTATTGTGCGTGATAAACAGGAACTGCGTTGATGCTGACATTTTTTTCACCAGTTCGCAGAACCTATCTGTATTCGCGTCGTCGAGCGGTGCGTCCACCTCGTCAAGCAAACAAAACGGCGCGGGATTGAGGCGGAACAACGAAAACACCAGCGCCAGCGCGGTGAGCGCTTTTTCGCCGCCCGACAACAACTGAATGGAAGAATTTTTCTTGCCCGGAGGCTGCGCGAACACTTGCAAGCCCGCGTCGAGAATTTCGTCGCCCGTTAATTTCAGGTAAGCGTGGCCGCCGCCAAATAAGGATGGAAACAATTCCATGAAGTTTTTGTTCACCGCATCGAACGTCACCTGCAAAACATCGCGCGTCTCGCGATCAATACGCTTAATGGCGGACTCGAGTGTATCGATGGCTTCGCGCAAGTCGGCCGACTGGGCATCGAGAAATTCCTTACGCACACTCGCTTGTTCGAGCTCTTGCAACGCCGCCAGGTTTACCGCGCCAAGCGCGGCGATGTCCTGATTAAGCCGATTGATTTCTGCCTGATAGGCGGTGGAACGGGTTTTCTTTTCAACCAGTTCGGCGAGCTCTTCGAGATTGCCGCCGTTGGCGAGCAACTGCTGCGTAAAAGTTTCTTCGTTAATGCGCGCTTCTTGTTCCTTCATGCGCAATTCAGTCATTTTGTCGCGCAACGGCTGCAGGCTTTGTTCGACCGCGTGGCGCCGGTCTTCAAGTTCCTTGAGTTTGCCACCCGCCGCATCCATCGCTGCGCGCGCACGCGCAAGCGCTTGTTCGCGCGACAACTTGGCCTCGAGCGCTTGCTGTAGGCGCTCGCGAATGTTGCCCTCTTGCAATGCGTCGAGTTCAGCTGCCAGCGCCGCGCGATTCGACGCTACGACCTCGGCGCGCTTGGCCAATTGCTCCAACATCTCGCTCATCGACTTGATCTTGTCGTGGCACGAGCGTTCGAAATAGTTGGCCTCCTGTGAGCCACGCTCAGCCGCATTCACGCGTTCGCGCGCCTCAGCCAACGCACGCTCGGCGGCGCGCTGTGCGTCTTCCAGCACCATCAATCGGTCGGTGATTTCGGAGATTCGATTGCCACCCTCTTCAAGTGCTGCTTGCGCCGCGAGCATTTCGTCGCGCTCGTGCGCCGTTTCGGCGTCGATGATGGCGATTTCTTCGCGTATCGCACCGCGGCGTCCCTCGGCCTGCGCCATCG
The DNA here is from genome assembly GCA_038901695.1 of Usitatibacteraceae bacterium. Classification (GTDB taxonomy): domain Bacteria; phylum Pseudomonadota; class Gammaproteobacteria; order Burkholderiales; family Usitatibacteraceae; genus UKL13-2. Next base: position 14,559 of record JBCKPN010000046.1, on the reverse strand, counting down.
CCTGTGACAGCTTCAACGCTTCCATCTGCAAACTGTGCTCGCGATTCTTGGTCTCTTGTTGCGTCAGGCGCAGCCCACGCAATACCTCTTGAGTCTGTTGCAATGTCGACTCGATTTGCGTCAGCGTCGCCTCGACCGTCTGACGCGCGTCGATTTTGCTCGGCAGCTCAGCCTTGAGTGCTTCGATTTCGCGCTGGCGCTGCAATACGCCGTGCAGCTCCGACTGCGGCCCGTGGAAGGTCACGCCGTGCTGCGAATAGAGATGACCGTTGGCCGTCACCAGCACCGCCCCAAACGGCAGACTGGCACTGCGCTTTGGTGCGTCTGCTTCGTCTTCGAGCACAAAGATATTCGCCAGGCACTCTCTAACAAACGGCAGCACGGCCGGGTTGTCCGAGGTAACGATCGCCGCGAGCGGCGTGAGCCCTGCTACCTGGGAATTCGCGCTACCACCATTCTCCAAATACAGTGACACGGCACCGGGTGGCGCGTCTTTGGCAATGCGCTCGATCAGCGCTGCGTCACCGACTCTCATCGCGTTGAGTCGCAGGCCGAGCGCAGCCTCGAGTGCATCCTCCCAGCCCTGTTTGATCTTGATCGATTGCCACAAGCGCGGCGCACTGTCCAATTCATATTTGGCCAGCCACATCGCGAGCCGATTGTTGTTGTCCATGCGCGCTTGCTGGCTTTGTAGCGCTAGCAGCGCGGCCTCGATGCGGGCCAACTCACGCGTCGCATTGCCGATGTGATCCAGCGCGTCGCGCCGCTTGGCCTCAAATTGATTGACCTGCTGCTCGGCTTGCTGCAGTTTTTCATCCACCACGGCCAGCGCTTCTTGGACTTCGGCGCGCTGAGCCTCGACGCGCTCGATTTCGCCGGATTCAGGCACCACTAGCGCCATATTTTCCGTGACAAGACGCGTCTTGCGTTGCTCAAGCTGCGAAAGAATTTTCAGCGCATTGTTCTCGCGTGACTCATTGAGCGCCTGATCACTCTCAGCGGCGCGCACATCATTGTCGGCGAGCTTGACCGCCGCCTGCGCCTCGCGCACCTTTTCTTCGAACTGCGGTACTTCCACCCGCAACGCCTCGGCACGTTCACGCGCTTCGGCAACCTTGTCGATACCGCTGGCGAGTTCGCGATGCCAACGTTCTAGTTCAGTTGCGGTCGCATCACGATTGGCTTCAATTTCCAGCACCTGCTGCGCCAGCGCATCGACTTGCATTCCGAGTCGGCGTCGATTGTCCGACAGATAGTTAATTTCCTGTTCGAGCTGCACCACGGCGCTATTGGCTTCGAACATTGCCGCTTGCGCGGTGGTCATTTGATCGGTTTCGGCGTAGTGATCCTGGCGCAATTTGTCGAGCGCGGCTTCGACTTCCCGCAAGCGCGCCGTTTCCCCCTCAAACCCGGTTTCGGTCTTGACGATTTCATTCGCGTAGCGATCTTTGGCTGCGCGCGCTTCGCGTTGCTTGGTGTACGCCCAAAGATTCTCATTGAGTTTCAACTCGAGGTTGAACTCCTGATACTTGGCCGCCACCGCCGCTTGCTCGGTCAGCTTCTCGACGTTCTTGGTGAGTTCGCCAAGAATATCGTCAACCCGATTCAGATTCTCTTTGGTGTCTTCGAGTCTGGCCTGCGTTTCCTTGCGCCGCTCACGATACTTCGACACGCCGGCGACTTCTTCCAGGAACACGCGCAACTCTTCGGGTTTTGACGTGATCACGCGCGAAATCATGTCCTGCTCGATGATCGCGTAAGCGCGTGGACCGAGACCGGTACCAAGAAACACATCGGTGATGTCGCGACGCCGTACGTGCTGACTGTTGATGTAGTAGTCCGAGTTGCCGTCACGGGATAAGACGCGCTTGACAGAGAGTTCAGCGTACTGGCTCCACTGTCCGCCGATGCGTCCGAGAGAGTTGTCAAACACCAGTTCGACACTGGCGCGCGCCGAAGGCTTGCGTTGCGACGAGCCGTTAAAGATGACGTCTTCCATCTTCTCGCCGCGCAAGTTCTTCGCGCTCGATTCGCCGAGCACCCAACGCACCGCGTCGATTACATTGGATTTGCCGCAACCGTTGGGTCCGACCACACCGATCAATTGACCCGGCACGTCGATGGCGGTAGGGTCGACAAAACTCTTAAAACCCGCTAACTTGATCTGTGTAAGACGCACAACCCATCCTCTGCAAAGAGCCCGACGCTCCTGTGACCGAATTTGCCCACGCACTCGACAACAATGCGTTGGAATCGGCCGCCGCGCGCCTCTTTTATATAGCAAACCCGCCGACGCGATTCACGTGGGCGGGTTGGCATCCCGTACAATCTTGTGATTGTATCGTAACGACTTCGGGGTACCTCTAAAAATTCAATCAAGCCGATGATGGCAAGGCGCAAAGTCGCGAAAAAGCGCAGTGTACACATAGTACATGAGCATTTTGAGCGGCTTTGCAACGCCACCAGCGCGGCTTCAGTGAATTTTTAGAGGTGCCCTTCGGCTATCCCATTGCCCCACCGAACCTACGCCATGCCACGCAAACCAAAACGCCCCTCGGCCTCGATTGCAACTTCAACATCCACGCCTAAGTCATTGGTTTCAAAAGCGGCCATCGCGAAACTGACCAAGCTCGGAAAAACTGCGAGCGCCATCGCCAGCAAAACGCTCGAGGTTTTCCCGAATCCGGCACCAACGCGCGACTTTGTGATTCACATGCAAATTCCCGAGTTCACGTGCCTGTGCCCAAACACCGGGCAGCCCGATTTTGCAACGCTCTATCTCGACTACATCCCCGACCGGCGCTGCGTCGAGCTCAAGAGCCTCAAGCTCTACATCTGGTCGTTTCGCAATGAAGGCAAGTTTCATGAGGCGGTCGCGAATGAAATACTCGACGAGATCGTCGCCGCAACCGCACCGCGCTTTGCGCGCCTGACCGCCAAATTCTGGGTGCGCGGCGGGATCTTCACCACGGTGGTCGCCGAGCATCGCGCCAAAGGGTGGAAACCCGTGCCGACGGTCGATCCGGCTCTATTTCCCGACCAGTCCAGCGTAACCTCGCGCGGCTAGCCTGCATATTTCACGGGGACGCGTTCGAGAGTGGGAGGATGGGCGTGTGATTTTTCGTTCGACTGACCGAGGCATATCGGGATATGCCGAGGGAAGAGAACGCGCACTGACCAAACCTGGCGCATGTTCAGCCGCCCGCTATCGGGCGCGTAGACCCTGCGTTGTTTGAGGGGCAAATCGGATTTATCAAGTGGGGTCGGGCGATTCTTCATCGTGGAGACGGCCATAAAAGGGGCCGACCCGAATGGCACTTACTTTAGGAAATGAAGTGCCGATTCATGGCGATGGTAGCCCGGAAGCAGCGTAGCGTATTCCGGGGATTCCGTTGCACAACGACCGCCCCGGAATACGCTACGCTGCTTCCGGGCTACGTGTACTACGCTTGCTAAAGGTGTTAAGTAAGTGCCATTCGGGCCGACCCGTGAAATATGCAGGCTAGCGCTCTGGGTTTCACGGTCGGTGCGCGATACGCTGTGCAAAACCACGCTCAAATTGACAATCTTCAACAATTTGTTAAATAAATCCGATTACAATTGTTAGCGTTATCAACGAGCGGGGCTGTCAGACGCCATTCCCTCATCAACGCAGGCTTCTATGTCAACACTGGTGGAAGAACTAACCGAGATTGACCGACAACTGGACACCCCGGGTGCACCGGTGACGGCAAGCGCGGTACACGCGATCAGTGGGCAGCTGCGCGAGTCGAGCGATGCGCAACAACTTGATGCGGCGGCACCGATCGCACTACGGCTGTGTCAGCGCTTTTACGCCGACGGCAGATCCATCGACATTCTGCCGCTGGCACTTTCACTGCACCAGCGATCAAAGACCACGCCGAACGGTGAAACGCCCTTCAGGGCGGCAACGGCATGCGGCCTACTGTTCACCGACTCGGGAGACTTCGCGACCAGCCTTGACTATCGCCCTCTCCATCAATTTGTCGATTCACTTTCATACAGCAGGAATCTCCTATGACATCCACCGCCAAAGCCACTGCATCCCTATCCGACACCGAAAAGAAAATGCTCGAGCTGCTGCTAAAAGGTGCCTCGGGCAGAGTAATTGCTGAGCGCCTCGGTTACAAGGAAGGCACTACAAGAGTGTATTTGCACTCGCTGTACAAACGCATCGGCGTCAACAACAAAACCAGCGCCGTGACGTGGTATCTGGACACCATCGCCGCGGCCGATCAGCGCGAAACCGGTGTGCTCGCGAGCAGCGCCTATCGGGTCAATACATTCGGCGAGATGGCGCTCAAGCGTGGACTCCTTAAGACCCTCGGCATCATGGGCGTGTTTCTGGGGCCATACGGACGCATGTGGGAAGCGGCGCATAAGTTGAAGGGGGATCGCGGTGCCAGCGTCGCCGATGAGCAATTGCGCGCGGTCTCGCGGAACCTGTGGGAGGCGTTGCTAGAAGGTGACTTTGTCGAAGGCAAGCGCCAGTTTGACGCTGGTATTTTGCCGAAGCTTTTTGTTGCCGCGCCCTCCGATGCGGTCGTACTGGCGAGCCTGCTGGTACTGGGCGGCTACACTGCAAGCGCAAAAAAAGTGATGGCTGCGCTACCGGCCAAGCGAGGCGGAAGCTTGGGCGTGACGCTCGACGAACAACGCGCGCTCGCGGCGACCTCGGATGCGATCGAAAAAGGGAGTGATAGTGCGCTCAGCGCCCTCCACGAACTGTTTCGGACCAGCAACGCACGCCCATTGTTCCGGCACTTGCTGCTGGTCAATCTGTTTCATCTCTACCGCTTGCGCGCCGATGCCAACCGTTGCATGAGCACGGCCGATGCGCTTTGGGCTGAGGCCGAAGCAGCGCGGGGTCAACTGGAGGCGGCTGGCGACCGCACGCTTTCATCGGAGGGCGCGCTGCCCTCACCTCCGGCGGTCACGCCGGCTAAACTCAGCAGTTATCTCGAAAAACTCATCGCCTGACGACCCGATCAGCGGGGCGACTCCGCCCCGCTGGATTGCCTCAGCCAATAGGCTGTTTCAGTGCAACTAGTGGATTACCAGCAAGGAACGTCGCCCTCGCCGACAAGTTGTAACTGCGCTTCGATCAGCAACTCAAGTTCAGTCCTGCACTGACTTTCAGTTTGAGCGAGCTCGCAGGCTTGGTTGACCGTGATTTGCGACGCAACTGGGATGTGGTTGGTTTTCATCGTGATTCCTCTCATGAAGTGGAAAATTGTTGCGCCCATGATGGGCACGATGGTTGTTTTAGTTGTTAGTCTGTCTAGCAAGTAAATTAATGTCTACGAGGAAAGTAGCGGGCGCTTACACGCGCTATTCGCCTGTTTGCACTTTGACCCTGAGCGACCGACAAGTGCACGCAGTCAATTTGGTCGGCACCGAAACGCGGCTCCAATCGCGCCTTCGCCCGATTCGACGGTGCCGAATCAGCGCGCGCTGAGGGGCACGAAGTGGGTGCTGATGGGGTTGCCCACGGCGCGATTGCAACTCGCGCCTTTCAGCAGAACCGGCTGGTCGAACCAGCGGGTGCCCCGCCATTGAACCATCCAAACAAAAAACCCGCACGAGGCGGGTTTGGTGTTTGGGGTGGCTGATGGGGTTCGAACCCACGACAACTGGAATCACAATCGCAAAAATCGAAATAACGGCAATAACAAGCAACGAACGAGAGCTATGAATTCAATAGTTTACTGTCGCCGTCATTTGCTGTGTTTCGCCGCTTTCTGTCCCGCACTGTCCCGCCAGTGTCCCGCCGAAATCCGCTTAGTTATGTTGGGTGGGTGAGTGAGTTTTCAGGCCGAATGGAATCGACGTAATGCCCCGTCTTGCGGGGTATTGGGGTGGGTTAATGTTTTCCGGCAGCCTAGGTCAATTTGTCGTCAGCACCAACACTTGATCTCAGTGGCGTGTTTTTTGCCTGCATCTACGAGGTGTTCCCGCTGATCTGCCCGCACTGCGGCGGCCCCATGCGCATCATCGCCTTCATCACCTTCAGCGCAGACATCGACAAGATCCTGGAGCACATAGGGGTGGACAGCGTTGCCCCGCGCATCACCCCGGCACGCGGGTCACCGCTGTGGGATGACTGTGGTGCGCAGGAGCCTAGGGAGGGTGTTGATGCCATGCCGGACTGGGATATGACCAGCCAATCAGCACCCGACTACCCCGAAGATCAGCGCACAGACTGGTGAACCTGCTGACCTAAAAAGCGACGACTGCGCCGGGGTAGGGCTGTGCCCGCAGCCCAGCTTTCCATGTCGTTTGTGCCGGTGGGCGGAAAAACCTTGGGAATTCAGATCGCCGAATCAGGGAAAGCATTACCCTTGAGGACGCTTTTCCGTGCTATACATGGCCTCATGCGGTTGAATCTCCTTCTTAGCATAAAGATTTTTGGGGTCTACGCATATAGTTGTATTCTATTATCAATACGGAAAGTAATTATGAGTAACTTCCTTCATCTATCCTTAATCGTTCTTGCCTTTGTTTTCTCTGGTGCGGCCTTCGCGCAAAAGGCGGGCGATGCCGTCAGCGTGGATCCCGACGTCCACCATGTGATCCTGGACAACGAGTTCATCCGCGTTTTTGACGCCCGCGCGTCGAAGGGCGCAACAAGCCCGATGCACTCGCACCCGTCAACCGTCCTCGTCAGCATCGGCGATGCGCGCCTTCGTACGAAGATGCCGGATGGCAGTACCGGCATCTTCGACCTCAATCCCGGCCAGGTGCTATGGATAGAGGGCGCGCGGCATTCCTGGAAATTGCTGGCGGGCGAATTGCGCGCAATCGGCGTCGAGATCAAGTCGGCGCAAAAGGCGGGAAAACCGCCAGCTCCCACGCCTGAGCAGCAGCGGGGTGATGCCATATCGGTGCATCCGGCCGTGCACCATGTCCTTTTCGAGAATCCGCACGTGCGCGTCTTCGAGTCGCGTGTTTCGCCTGGCAATAGCAGCCCCATGCACAAGCATCCACCCACGCTGCTGGTGAGCCTGGACTGGATGCGAATGGAGATGACCCTGCCGGATGGCAAGAGCGTCATTCACGATTTCAGTCCGGGCCAGGTTCTCTGGGTCGGCGCGGGCGCGACCCATTCCTGGCGGGCCCTTGCTGGCAGCGGGCGTGTGATCGGGATCGAGGTGAAAGCAGCCCACGCGGCGATGACGAAATAGCGCTTGGGCTGTTGACGCCGGATGAATTTTGACCACCTGTGCCGGTTCAATATTGACCAGAGGCTTTTGCTGACCTGAATCCAGTCAGCTGTGGATAACTACAAAAAGATATTTTCTGTGCAGCGCCAACCAACCGGCGCTCACTGACCGGACTCGTCCAACAAACGGTTCAGATCGTGGCTTCGCACGATCTAACCTTATTCGTTAGGCAACTGAGCCTGTACCACGATTGCACTTAGTCATGTTGTCCGATGCTCATGCCGCTACTCCAAAAGATCTTTGGGCTGTCGCCTTTTGGGAAATCATGGCAGAGGCTGCGTCTGGACGGTGCTAGCGCGTTAAGCAGGACCTCAAGATTCCCGCCGGCTTCCGACAGTTGCTTTGACTCTGACGGCGTGATTGGTAACACACTCCTGAACTGCGGATCGTCGCCGTCCGCCCAGTCGATGGTTTCCGAAAACACATAAACGAAATACTGCTTGCACTTCGGGCATGAAAGAATCTTGACCATGAAATGCGATTCATCAATAAGCTCGGACTCAATTCTCAATGACTCACTTGCCTCCCAAGCGGTGTCAGCTTCGGGTGGCCAACATGTTCTACAGCCGAAAGATTCCGATGGTGAGGCCATGTTGTCTTTCACACCTTTGTCGCCCAACGTGTTGGCGCCGGATGAATTTTGACCACCTATGCCGGTTCAATATTGACCAAGGGCTTTTGCTGACGTGAATCCAGTCAGCTGTGGATAACTATATCGTTTCTGTGATCGTAGTGACTCCTTTCTTCATCGTCAAATTGCACGGAGCCGCGCACCGCGCGTCGCGAGTCCTTGTGGTGCAAGCGATCAGCCTTGAGCGCCATCGCAAGGCTCTCCTCAAAGGCCGACAGCTTGTGCACATCCAGCCTTCGCTCGTACTTCGGCACCACATCCCCAGGCGCACGAAGCCAACCCCGTATCGTGTTCCGCGCCAATCCCGTTTGCTTTGCAATCTGACTGATCGAAAGCTTGTCGCGCATCTTCATGCGCCTGACCTTGCCCAACATGTCCATGGTGATCACCTCGACACCTGCTTACCAAATAAGCAGGTGATTGTTGGCGCGCCAACAATAGTCCTTTTCTACTGGGAACGCGGTGTAAACTTCGTGCGAAAAAACAGTGTGCCTTCCTGCAACGTCAATGGTAATCTGCTAAAAATTTCCTATGAATATCCGCACCTTCCTGCTGACTGTTTTGTGGTCCTTGCTTTTGAGCTTGAACCCGGGCGCTCGCGCGGCGCAGACCTTCACCGTCGCCGTTGTGCCCCAGCTTCCTCCGGAGCAGGTATTTCGCGACTGGACTCCGGTGCTGAACGAGGTGTCGAAGTTGACAGGCCTGCACCTCAAGCTCAAGACCTATTCCTCGGTTCCCGAATTCGAGACCGCTTTTTTGAACGGTGAGCCGGACTTCGCCTACATGAACCCGTATCACGCCGTCATGGCCAGAAAAGCGGTCGGCTACACGCCGATCCTGCGGGATGATGCCAGTCGCCTGAAGGGCATCCTCGTGGTGCGCAAGGATTCTCCGATCACCCGCGTCGATCAGCTCAACGGCGCGACGCTGGCCTTTCCAGCCCCCAACGCCTTCGGCGCGTCACTTTACATGCGCGCCCTGCTCATCGAAGAGCAAAATATCCACTTCAAGCCCGAGTACGTGACGACCCATTCCAACGTTTTTCGCCACGTCATCATCGGCCGTGCCCAGGCCGGCGGCGCGATCCGTCGGACGCTGGAACGGGAGACGCCTGAGTTGCAGGCGCAGTTGCGCGTCCTCTACGAGACCCCCAGCGCCTATCCCCATCCTATCACCGCACATCCCCGCGTCCCGACCCAGGCACGCGAGGCCTTGCTGCAGGCCTTCCTCAAGCTGGGGGCGAATCCGGCCTTCGCGGAACGACTCAAGGCGATCCAAATCTCCACACCAGTGAAGGCGGATTTCAAGGACTACGCGCCACTCGAAAAGCTCGGTCTCGAACGTTTCGTCGTCATCAAGAAGCAGTGACCTGGAGTACACATGCGCCTTTGGCTCTATCTGACCCTGGTCGTCAACAGCATCATCTTGCTGGCCTTCATCGGCTATGGCAGCCACACGGCATCTGAACAGTCGGCCTGGCTGGCGCAAGATTTGGAGAACGATACGCGCAACGTGGCGCGTAGCATTTCCGCGGGATCGGCCGATTACCTGCTGCTGGCCAGCTTCGACAAGATTGAGAACCTGCTGTTGCGCCAGGTCACGCTCGGTTCAGTGCAGGAACTGGTCGTCGCCGACAGGAATGGTCGCATTCTGGTGCAGGTCGAACGGGGATCAACCGGTCAACCCAAGTCAGTTTATGAACACTTCTTGCAGCCGCTCGACTTGAGCCAGTCCGAACGGGGATCAAACGATCAACCCAGGTCAGTCTATGAACACGTCTCGCAGCCACTCGACTTGAGCCAGTCCGAAGTGCGCACGCTGGCGACTTATACCTTGTTGCTCCCGATCGAGCGCGGCGAGCGTCTGGGCTGGGTGCGCGTCACGGCCAGCCTGTCCGCCCTGGAATCGGTGCAACGCGAGATCTGGGTCGACGCGCTGCTGGCCAGCCTGCTGACTGTCGTGGTCACCGGCGGTCTGCTAGCCGTTTTCCTGCGCAAGGTCACCGCTGCGCTGGCGCATGCAACCCAGTTTGCTGGCGACCTGATCCATCAACGCGGCGTCGCCATGCCGACGATCAGCCGAATTATGGAAATTGTGCAGCTCAGGAGAGCACTCAACAGCGCCGCGCAGGCGTTGCGGCAAAGTGCCAAGGATATGAGCGACAGACAGTTTGCGCTCGATCAGCACGCCATCGTCAGCATCACCGATCTCCAAGGAAACATCACCTATGCCAATGATCTTTTTTGTCAGATCAGCGGCTACGCACGGGATGAGTTGCTGGGCCAGAACCACCGGCTGATTAAATCCGGCTCGCATCCGCCAGCCTTCTTTGAGGATCTCTGGCAAACCATCTCGGCGGGACGCGTCTGGCATGGTGAAATTTGCAACCGCAATCGCTATGGCGCGCTGTACTGGGTGAGTTCAACCATCGTGCCTCTTCTGGGCGAGGATGGGCAACCCGAACAATACATTGAGATTTGCACCGACATCACCGACCGCCGGCAGCAGCAAAATGAAATCTTGCGTCTCAATGCCGGCCTCGAAGAGCGGGTGCAGCAGCGCACCGAGGAGCTGGTTAGCCAACAGGAAGAACTGCGCCAGAGCAACCGTTATAACCGCGACTTGTTTAATACTTCCTTAATCGGCCTTGCGTTATGCAAAATGGATGGTTCGCTGGTCGATATCAACCAAGCCTACGTCGACATCCTTGGCCGCAGTATCGAAGAGACGATTGGACTGACCTACTGGGAGATTACACCGGAAGAGTATTCCGGGCAGGAACAAAAACAATTGGAAAGCCTGAGAACATTGGGGTTCTATGGCCCCTATGAAAAGGAATATTTCCACAAGGACGGACACCGTGTGCCGGTGAGGCTTTCCGGAAAGCTCATTGAGAAGGACGGAACTCCCCATATCTGGTCGGTTGTCGAGGACATCACCGAGCGCCGGCGGGCGCAAGACGAACTGCAAACACAGCGCAATTTCGCGACACTCGTTCTTGATTCCATTGGTCAGGGCCTGAGCGTCACCCGCGCGGACGGTCGCTTTGAGTTTGTGAATGCCGCGTACGCCAAACTGGTGGGGCGCACCGTGGCCGAAATTGTCGGGCGCACGACCGAGGAACTCGCCTACCCGGAAGACGTTGATCAGCAGCGCATCCAACGTGCCCATCGGCGCGCCGGGCTCACGACTACCTATGAGGCGCGGGTTTCGCGCGCCGACGGCGGTTTCGTGCACGTATCGATTACCGGCTCGCCGCGCTACGTTAATGGTGAATTTGTCGGCTCAGTCGCAATTGTGACTGACCTGACCGAGCGCAATCAGCAGCGAGACGAAATCCTGAGACTCAATGCCAGCCTCGAAGTGCGGGTGCAGCAGCGCACCGAGGCGCTGCGGGCCAGTGAAGCGCAGTTGCGCCAGATCACCGAGAGCATGGCGGAAGGCGTGATCACCATGACGACGGAGAACATTGTGCTGGAGGCCAATAAGGCAGTGCTACAACTTTTTGGCTATGAAAAAAGCGAGTTCATAGGCCGCGACGTTTCGGAACTGGTGCCCGAACGCCACCGCCGCCAGTACAAAGACACCACCGCGGCGCTGGCGGCGCAACCCGAAGCCTTCAATATCCAAGGCTATGAAGTGCGGTGCGTGCACAAGGACGGCCGCGAATTTACGACCAGCATGTCGTTTTCTGACGTTCATGTGGGCGGCCAGCGCCTGTTCACGGCGTTGGTTATGGACATCACTGAGCTCAAGCGCATTGACCGCATGAAAACCGAGTTCATCTCAACGGTCAGCCACGAGTTGCGCACACCGCTGACCTCGATCCGCGGTGCGCTGGGGCTGATTGCCGGCGGTGTGGCCGGTGAGTTGCCCGAGGCCGTGAAGAACCTGGTGGGCATTGCCAAGAACAACTGCGAGCGCCTGATCCGGCTGATCAACGACATCCTGGACAGCGAAAAAATCGAGTCCGGCAAGATGCACCTGAACCTGCAGGTCGTCGATATCAAGCCGCTGATCCAGCAGGCGCTGGCCGCCAACGAAGGGTTCGCAGGCCAATACCGCGTGACGCTTCTGTTGCGGGCGCCTGATGAGCCGCTGCAGGTGCGCATTGACAGCGACCGCCTGACCCAGGTGCTGACCAATCTGCTGTCCAATGCGGTGAAATTTTCACCGCCTGAGGGGTCGGTGGAAGTGAGGGTGTCGCGCGTGGCTCAATGCGTGCAGCAGGAACGGCGGGCACTAGTCCGTTGGACACCGGTGGAGGTGCGGGTGTCGCGCGTGGCCCAACAGGTGCGGGTCGAAGTGGCGGATCACGGTCCCGGTATTCCGGAGGAATTTCGCAGCCGCATTTTCCAGAAATTTTCGCAAGCGGATGCTTCCAACACCCGGCAAAAAGGCGGAACCGGTCTTGGGCTCAACATCTCCAAAGCCCTCATCGAGAAGATGGGCGGCCAAATCGGCTTTAGCAGCGAGGCGGGTGCGGGCACCACCTTCTTTTTCGAGCTACCCGAATGGAAGGAGCCGGCGCTCCTGCCGCCGCCTTTGAGGGTCCTGGCCGTCGCATCCTCCAGGCCTTGCAGCAAGCCGCGCATTCTGCATGTGGAAGACGATCCCGATATCCAGCACATCGTCGCCGCGATTGCCGCGGATTTTGCAAATTTCGAATTCGCGGCCACGCTGGACGAAGCCCGAGCCCGGCTGCTCGAGCAGCGTTTTGACCTGGTGCTGCTGGACCTCGCGCTGGGCCAGGACTCGGGCTGGGACCTGTTCGAGGATATCGATACGATCGATCCGCGGCCGCCGGTGATTGTGTTTTCGGCCAGCGACGTGAACCCGGCCGACGGCAAACAGGCCGAAGCGGTTCTGCTCAAAACCCGCACATCCAACACCGAGCTGTTGCATACAATCCAACGTGCGCTCCAGATTTCCGGAGTCCCTGGCCTCGCCCGGCATGAAACCCGCAGCGACAGTCCGGCCGCCATGACCCTCACCAATCCGGCTTTTCTCGCATCTCTTGAAGCGCTGCGCGCCGATTACCGCCGTTCGCTGCCCCAGCGGCTGGACCAAATTGAGTCGCTCTGGCGCCAGGTGCAAAACGACAAAGCGCCGGCAGAAGCGCTGGAAAGCCTGGAGCGCTGTGCGCACAACCTGGCGGGCTCGGGCGCGACCTGCGGCTTTGCCGCACTGGGCGACGCGGCACGGGTGCTGGAACTGGCCGTCCACCCGCTGCTGGGCGCTGCACAGGCCTTGACGCCCACGGCACAGAGTGATGTGAGCCGGGCTATCGAAGCGCTCCAGCGCAGCCTGTCTGGCGAGACCGTCTCATGACCTCTACCGATACGACAAGGCAAAACATGTCACATTCGCCACATCCAAAAATTCATCAACCGCGAATTGTTCAGGTCGCGGGAATAATTCTGCTGGTCGTCACCCTGCTGGCTGGTGTAACCGTCTTTGTTGTCATGCAGCGCCACGCCGAGGCGCTGCTGAGTAAAAGCCTCCAGTTGTCCCAGCAAAGTCGCGTACAACTCACCGAGACTGAAATTCGGGCAGATTTTGACAGAACGGTGCTCATTTCAACTCGCCCTCTTCTGATCGATCAATTGCAGCTTGTAAATGCGCGCGCGGACGACACCGCGGCCCGGAGCAAACTCAATATGGTTGCTCGATCCTTTCTTCAGGCTGGACTCACGGCCGTTGCGTTGTATGGCAAGGACGGGCAAGAGCTGACCCGTGCCGGTGTTTTTGCGCAGCAGCCCGAAATGGTGGTGCCGCTTAATTTGCCGGGACATGTGCAACTACTGTGGGATGGGCAACTGTTATTGCGTGCAGTGATAGAAATAAAAAAGGAAGGGCGCGTCATTGGCAAGGTCATGACGGAGTCGTCGCTGCCTGTCACCATGGGCACGCTCAAGGATGTCCGCCGTCTGGGTGAATCGGCAGAGCAGCAGCTGTGCAGGCCCTTGGGCCTCGAAATGCAGTGCTTCCCAACAACGCTCACCCCCAGAGTTTTCACGGCACCTCAACGGTCACCTGACAGCGACCCGTTGCCGATGACTCGCGCGTTTGAGGGCGAAACCGGATTCGTTATCACCCAGGATTACCGCGACATCGAGGTGGCGGCGGCCTATGCGCCGCTTGGCGATCTCGGGCTGGGGATGTCGCTGGAAATAGACACGGCCGAATTGTATGCGCCAGTGAGGCAACAACTGCGCTTTCTGATCCCGCTTCTGGCTGGCGTGCTTATCATCGCGCTGCTGTTGCTGCGTTGGCGACTCACCCCGCTGGTGCTCAGGCTGGTTCGCGCGGAAGCGCAAGCGGCGCAGCGCACCGACGAGCTGCGTGCCAGTTTGCGCGACAGCGAAATGATGAACCGCAGTGTCACCGAGGGCATGGTCGAAGGCGTGATCACCTCGACGACGGAGGACATCGTGGTGGAGGCCAATGCGGCAGCGCTGCAGCTTTTTGGTTATGAAAAAAGCGATCTCATAGGCCGCGACGCTTCGGAACTGGTGCCCGAACGCCACCGCCGCCAGTACAAGGACACCAGCGCGGCGCTGGCGGCACAGCCCGAAGCCTTCAGGATACCCGGCCGTGAAGTGCGGAGCCTGCGCAAGGACGGCAGCGAATTTTTGACCAGCACGTCGTTTTCTGCCATTCATGTGGGCGGCCGGCGCCTGT
>JBCKPN010000045.1:0-16042 GCA_038901695.1 Usitatibacteraceae bacterium | reverse complement strand
GCGCAATGGCTCGGCGGCTCCCCAGAGCAACTGATCGCCCACCGTAAACGCGGACAGATAAGTCGGCCCCATGGCCAATTTACGCAGTCTGCCGACCGGAATATGCATTTTCCCGGTTACGGCAGCAGGGGTCAGCTCTCGAACGGTGGACTCGCGCGTGTTCGGCACCACGCGAACCCACGCATTGGCTCCTGCGATGATGCCTTCAATGTCCTCGAGCGGGATGTCTTGCGTCAATTTGATGGTCAACGCCTGCGAATGACAGCGCATCGCGCCCACGCGGACGCACAGGCTGTCGATCGGTGTCGCCGCCCTCGCGAAGCCTGCCCCTCGGCCAAGGATTTTGTTGGTTTCGGCCATGCCCTTCCACTCTTCTAGCGACATGCCGTTGGTTCCCATCTCGGCCATGTCCTTGTCGATCCACGGAATCAAATTGCCCGCCAATGGAACGCCAAAGTGTTGGATCTCGGCCGCTGACAGCGCGTGCTGCGTGGCCAGCACCTTGCGATCAATTTCCAGAATCGCCGAATGCGGATCGTCGAGCAGCGCTTTGACCGAGGCGTTCAGCGTGCCAAACTGGGTCAACAATTCGCGCATATGCGTCGCGCCGCCGCCGGAGGCCGCCTGATAGGTCATGCACGACATCCATTCAACGAGGTCGCGCTGGAACAACCCGGCCAAGCCCATCAACATGCAAGACACCGTGCAGTTGCCGCCAATGTAGTTCTTCACGCCGCGTGCCATCGCCGCATCGATGACGGGTCGATTGACCGGGTCGAGAATAATCACCGCATCGTCGTTCATGCGCAGCGTTTTCGCCGCGTCAATCCAGTAGCCGTTCCATCCGGACTTTCGCAACAGTGCATAAATCGCACTCGTGTAGTCACCGCCCTGACACGTGATGACGATGTCCATCGCCTTGAGTGCGGCGAGATCCTTGGCGTCCTTTAGCGGCGCGCCCTGCGCTTCCTTCGGTGCATCTCCACCGACGTTTGAAGTCGTAAAAAAAAGCGGCTCAATATGGGCAAAGTCGCCCTCTTCGCGCATGCGCTCGAGCAGCACCGAACCGACCATGCCGCGCCAGCCGACCAGTCCAACCTTGAGTATGTGTGCCATTTACTGCATCCCTAATTGTCGTCACACGGACCGGCGCGCACTGCCGGGCATGACACTGTTGTGTTGAGGGCACCTCTAAAAATTCAAAATTCTAAGCGAGGCTAGGCGCGAGAAAAATTTTAGCCCGCAGCATATACCTGATATGTAAGGGATAAAATTTTTTGAGCAACAACGCATCGCGACGAAGTTTGGATTTTTAGAGATGCCCTTGAGAATAACCGTCTACAAATTTCGCAGTACGGCCGCACCCATCTCGCTGGTGCTCGATACTGGCTCGCCGCGTTTTGCAATGTCGGCGGTGCGAACGCCTTGCGCGAGCGTTGCTTTCACCGCACGCTCAACCCGATCCGCCCATTCGGCGAGTCCGAAGGTGTAACGCAACATCATGCCGATGGACAGAATTTGCGCGAGTGGATTGGCGATGCCGCGCCCGGCTATATCCGGTGCGGAACCGTGGATCGGCTCGTACAGGCCTTTGCCGTTGGCATCCAACGAGGCTGACGGCAACATACCGATCGAGCCCGTGAGCATCGATGCCTCGTCCGACAGAATATCGCCAAACATGTTGCCGGCCACCATCACATCGAATTGCTTTGGGTTGCGAATCAATTGCATTGCCGCGTTGTCGACCAGCATGTGACTGAGCGCGACGTCCGGATATTCGGGCGCGATCTCGATGGCGATGTCACGCCACAGTTGCATGGCTTCTAGCACGTTCATCTTGTCGATAGAACACAACTTTTTATTGCGTTGCCGTGCGGTGCGAAACGCGACGTGCATGATGCGACGAATCTGCGCCTCGGTGTAGTGCATGGTGTTGATGCCGACGCGCTGGCCTTTGTCGCCGGTTACGCCGCGTGGTTCACCGAAGTAGATGTCGCCGGTGAGCTCGCGGATGATCATGATGTCGAGACCCGCCACCACGTCGGCACGCAGGGTCGAGGCGTCGGCGAGTTCGGCAAACACGGTGGCCGGCCGCAGGTTGGCAAAAAAATCGCACTCCTTGCGTAGACCCAGAATGGCTTTTTCCGGGCGATGTTCGCGTGGCAGTGCGTCGTGCTTCGGACTGCCAACAGAGCCGAACAATACCGCGTCGGCGGCTTGCGCGAGTTTGAGTGTCGCCGGCGGCAGCGGATGTCCGTGTGAGTCATAGGCCGCACCACCGACCAGCGCGGACTCAGTCTCGACCTTCAATCCATCGCGACGCAACACCTCCAAGACCTTGAGAGCCTCAGACATGATTTCAGGACCGATGCCGTCGCCGGCGAGAATGGCAATTTTCATAGCGGACAAATTTTCTGGCATTAAGCGGGGTGCGACGGACTACGAAATAATCCACGGCTCCCGCGTTGCGCGTGCCGCCTCGTAGGCGCGAATTTTGTCGACGTGTCGCAGCGTCAGACCGATCTCGTCCCAGCCATTCAACAGGCTTTGCTTGCGCGAATCATCAACGTCAAATCGGTATGCCTCGGCACCGGGCACTTCGACCACCTGCCGCTCTAGGTCGATGCGGATTTGCTGGCCCGCCGTCGCAGCGACGACATTGAACAAGTGATCGACTTCTACTGCACTGAGCACAATTGGCAACAGGCCATTCTTGAAACAGTTGTTGTAGAAAATATCCGCAAACGACGGCGCAATGATGGCGCGAAAGCCAAACTGCTGCAGCGCCCACGGTGCGTGTTCGCGCGATGAGCCGCAGCCAAAGTTCTGGCGCGTCAACAGGATGGTCGCGCCTCGATACCGTTCCTGATTGAGTACAAAGTTGGGGTTCAGTGCACGACGGCTGTTGTCCACGCCCGGATCAAAGTGATCCATATAGCGCCATTCGTCGAACAGATTTTCGCCAAAGCCACTGCGTTTAATGGATTTGAGAAATTGCTTGGGGATGATCGCGTCGGTATCGACGTTGGCGCGATCCAGCGGCGCGACCAGCCCCAGATGTTGGAGAAAGGGTTGCATTGACGGGTTCGACTACTTATTTATTTTTTGTCGGCGGCTCTTTCCGCCTTTTTCTCAATCACCTCACCACCTTTTTTGATGTCTTTGCCCAAGCCTTCAAAGGTGTTGCATCCAACCACAAAAAAACCCGTCAACAATAGTGCAATCAACTTTTTCATGTCATCACTCCTTAAAGAATTTCACGAACATCGGCAAAACGCCCGGCGATGGCCGCCGCTGCCGCCATCTCCGGGCTCAGCAAATGCGAGCGGCCACCCGCGCCCTGCCGCCCTTCAAAATTACGATTCGACGTCGACGCACAGCGCTCACCGGCACCTAGCTTGTCGTCATTCATGCCCAGACACATCGAGCAACCGGGCTCGCGCCACTCAAATCCTGCGGCCAAAAACACCTTGTCCAATCCTTCCGCCTCCGCCTGACGCTTCACCAGACCCGACCCCGGCACCACCAACGCGAGCTTCACGTTGTCAGCGATGTGTCGGCCGCGCACCACGCCCGCCGCAGCGCGCAAATCCTCGATGCGCGAATTGGTGCAGCTACCGATAAACACTTTGTCAATCGTGATTTGCAAGATCGGTGTGCCCGGATTCAAGCCCATGTATTGCAACGCGCGCTCCATCGCTTCGCGCTTCACCGGGTCGGCTTCCTTGCTCGGTTCCGGAACATTTCCCGTCACCCCCGTCACCATCTCGGGCGAGGTGCCCCAGGTGACCTGCGGAATGATGTTCGCCGCATCGAGTTCGACCACCCGATCAAACATCGCGCCGTTATCCGATTGCAGCGTGCGCCAATATTGAACGGCCTGATCGAACATCGCCCCTTGCGGCGCGAATGGGCGACCGCGCAGGTAATCGATGGTTTTGTCGTCCACCGCAACCATGCCCGCGCGCGCGCCCGCTTCAATCGACATATTGCACACCGTCATGCGCCCTTCCATCGACAGCGCACGAATCGCTGAGCCGGCAAATTCAATCGCGCAACCGTTGCCGCCAGCGGTGCCAATTTTGCCGATGATCGCCAGCACGATATCTTTTGCTGTCGGTTGCCAACTGCGGCCGCGCCCGACGCTGCCGTTGACGCGAATCAGCAGACACTTCGATTTTCGGGTGACAAGGCACTGGGTGGCCATCACGTGTTCGACTTCGGACGTGCCAATGCCAAACGCGAGTGCCGCGAACGCGCCGTGCGTTGACGTATGCGAATCACCGCACACCACGGTCATGCCGGGCAAGGTCGCACCCTGCTCGGGGCCAATCACATGCACGATGCCCTGGCGCACGTCGTTCATGCCGAAATAATCCTGCACGCCGAATTTCTCAATATTCTTGTCGAGGGTTTCGACTTGCAGCCGCGAGAGCGGGTCGGCGATGCCCTCCGCTCGCGCGGTGGTCGGGACGTTGTGATCGGCCGTCGCCAGGATGGATTTGATGCGCCACGGTTTGCGGCCGTTGATTTCGAGGCCGTCGAACGCCTGCGGGCTGGTGACTTCATGCACCAGATGCCGGTCGATGTAAATCAGCGCGGTGCCGTCCGGCTCGCTGTGCACTAGGTGCGCGTTCCACAGCTTGTCGTAGAGCGTTTGCGCGCGCAATTGCGTAGAGGAATTCATCCTCTAATTATACGCAATTGCTCCGCGATTGATGCGGCGCAATATTGCTGTCAGGCTTCTGCCGCGTCCGGATCCTCAATGCGTTTGCCGTCGACTGCGTTCGCCGCAGACGCGTGCGCCGCGACGCGCGGCGTTGTGACGACGACTCGGCAATTCATCCACATGGTGTGCGCGACCAGTCGACAATCAAAGCGGCCAAGCCCGAATGTGCCAACCCTGCGGTAAATCCGCCGCGTTCACAATATCCACACGCATCGACAAATCGCTTTCACTGAAGGCCTCGCGCAACTCAAACATTTGGTTAAGCGGCAACGGCGCGCCGACCAGCGCCAGATCGAGATCAGAATGCGGCTTGACGCGTTGCCGATCCTGCGCGCTGCGGATGACGCGCGAACCAAACGCGAATGCCTGATGCTGCGGCGCGAACTGGCGCAGCAATGCCTTCACGATTTCAAGGCTGCGTTCTGACAACAATAACGCGTCGTTTTCCGCAACTGCACTCATACTTTCGCCGCGATCAATCGCGCCAGCAACCGTCGCGCATCGTCCAAAAACTGCGGAAGTACCGCGAACACTTGACCCGCTTTCGCCGGATCATAAACATGGCTGGTGATACTTCGTAACTCACGGTAGCCAAACCAAGTCGCCTCGGATTCAATCAAGCCACGCTCCATACCCTGCTGAATCATGTCGCGGTAGCCCAATTCGTCGACATCGGCGGGCTATCGGACATGGCATCAAGTTGGCGTCTCAACGATTTGACGCAAAGCTCGTAGGTGTACTCGAAGCGCTGAATCGAGGCATCGCGAACGAACGCATCACCCACGCGTAGCGTGGACGCATCAAGCGCCTCGGCCAGCGAGGCGGTCGCCATTTGTAGTGATCGAAAATCTAGCATGGTCGGCAGATCTGAACTGGTGTCCCGCAAATAATAGGGTGCCTCTAAAAATTTAATCAAGCCGATGATGGCAAGGCGCAAAGTCGCGAAAAAGCGCAGTGCTCATGTAGTACATGAGCATTTTGAGCGGCTTTGCAACGCCGCCAGCGCGGCTTCAGTGAATTTTTAGAGGTGCACAATAGCGCAACGAGAGCACATCATGCCTTGCGTCTGGTGGACGGGAGCGAAGGTTCGGGTCGCAATCCTCGGGAAGAACCCCTCGTTGTGCGCAGAGTACTGACCGAGCTTGCGGTCTTGATGTCGGCGCAAGCCGCGCCGTCAGGTAGCCTGCGGCGGCTTTCGTTTGGCGGGCTTCGCGCGCGGCTTGCGCGGCTTAAAGGCGCGCTTCAAGTCGGCGTTGATCACCGCGAGGTCCACTGCTTCGGGATCAAACTCGCCGCCGAGCCAGTCGATCATGCTTTCGCGATCCTCGCTTGTTGGACCGGCCAGCACTTCCAGCAGATTGAAGTAGCCGGGCACGCCGCCGCAGTCATCCGGCGGGCCAGCGCGTGCGCCATCCGTGCACAGCGGAATCACGTTGTCGTCGCCCGGAACACGCCGCTCGAGCTTGATATCGACATGCCAATCGTCACCGAAGTCGTACCAATAGCTAAATTTTTTCTTCGCCGCAAGCGCATCGGCCAGCCCAACGCCGTACGCGCTGCGGCTTTCGCGCCCCGGCGCGGCGTAGTCGTCGTCACCGTCCTCATCCGGGCAGGTGTAGTCGACGCTGCCAAATTCGAATTGCCAGAGGTGGCAATCGTCCCAATCGAACAAAATTTGTAACACGCCATGTAACGCCGGCAAGGTGATGTCGGCGGGTACCACGACGCGACGCCAGACAGCGGGCACAATATGTCGGACCGTCGCATATAAGTTCAGTGTGTCAGCCATTGTTATGCCTCATTGGGATCAGGATTTTCGATCGCCTTGCCACTCTTCGCGTGCGAGCCAATGGCGCTGGCGGGAACGTTCGGCGCAAGCTTTGGTGTTTCGATATTCACATCCGCGTTCTGCGCACGGTGCAGCAGCGCATGGTCGATCAACACTAACGCGAGGTAGGCTTCCGCAATCGGCGTCGCGCGAATCCCAACACACGGATCGTGCCTGCCGTGGGTGTTGATGATCACACTCTCACCGGCCTTGTTGATGGTTTGCCGGTCGAGGCGTATCGACGAGGTTGGCTTGATGGCAATCGATACCGTGATGTCCTGCCCGGTCGAAATGCCACCGAGTACGCCACCGGCGTTGTTCGACAGAAATCCTTGCGGGGTCATTTCGTCCGAGTGTTCGGTGCCTTTTTGCGTGATCGACGCGAAACCGGCGCCGATCTCGACGCCCTTGACGGCATTGATGCCCATCATGGCGTGGGCGATGGCGGCGTCCAGCCGGTCATAAATCGGTGCACCCCAACCGACCGGCACGCCACTGGCCACCACGTTGATGCGCGCACCGCAACTGTCGCCAGACTTGCGCAGCCGATCCATGTAGGCTCCCAAGTCCGCGATCATCGTCGCGTTGGCGGCAAAAAACGGATTGTCGTGGACGTGCGTCCACGATTCAAACGCAATTACTTCACTGCCCAACTGCGCCAAGTGTCCGCGAATCTCAACGCCGAATTTCTCGCGCAGCCATTTGCGTGCCACCGCACCGGCCGCGACCGTGGGAGCCGTCAATCGTGCCGAAGAACGCCCGCCGCCACGGTAATCGCGGATCCCGTACTTTTGCAAATAGGTGTAGTCGGCGTGACCGGGCCGAAAACTGTCGGCGATGTTGCCGTAATCCTTGCTCTTCTGGTCTTCGTTGCGAATCAACAGCGCAATCGGCGTGCCGGTGGTTTTGCCTTCAAACACGCCGGAGAGAATTTCCACAATATCGTCTTCGCGGCGCTGCGTGACATGACGCGACGTGCCGGGTTTACGACGATCCAGATCCGGTTGAATGTCATCGACCGACAGCGCCAGACCCGGCGGACAGCCGTCAATCACACAGCCGATGGCGGGGCCGTGCGACTCACCGAAGTTGGTGACGGTGAACAATTTGCCGAGAGTGCTTCCAGACATGAAAACGTGCGCTTTGGGTAGTTGTAAATGGCGTTTGAGTCTAGCACGCAGGCTAGCCTGCATATTTCACGGGTCGGCCCCGTTCAATGACGTTTCCGCGATGAAAGACCCCGCCTTGAGAAATCTGATTTGTCCTCTGCTCAGCGCCGAGCCTACGCGCTCGATAGCGGGCGGCTGGACATGCGTCTTTCCGCTCTCTTCCCTCGTGGTATCCCGATACCACTCGGTCAGTCGAACGAAAATCCCCACGCCCATCCACCCACTCTCGAACGCGTCCCCGTGAAATATGCAGGCTAGTGGACAGCGCTTCATCCCCGGCAAGAAGCGGCGTTTAAAACCAGCAAAGTGCAATAGGGGCGGGCAGTTCGGGCACAAATGGGCTGGAATTGCCCACCAATACTAGAGTTTTAAAATCACTTCCAGTCGCCGCGCAGCTCGCCCACCTTGACCTGTAATCCTTCCGGTGTGACTGCAGCGGGTGTCCACGGCCGATCAATCACAAATCCGATGCTCGAAAAAATACCGCGCGGATAACGCATCGCGGTGCCGCCCCAGCGCGAGAAAAAACTGCCCCACAAGCCACGCAGCGCCATCGGGATCACCGGTACCGGGGTCTCGCCGATGATGCGCATCACGCCTTGCTTGAACGGATACAGGTCGCCGTTATCGGTGATGCGCCCCTCGGGGAAAATGCACACCACTTCACCTGCCTTCAGGTATTCGTCAATACGCTCGTAGGCGCGTTCCAGCATCACCGCATCTTCCTTGGCCGAGGCAATCGGAATGGTTCCGGCAGTGCGAAAGATGAAATTCAGAACTGGCACCTTGAAGATGCGGTGGTCCATGACAAACCGCACCGGACGCCGAATACAACCCGCGATCACGAGCGCATCAACGTAGCTCACGTGGTTGCACACCAAAACGCACGGCCCTTCGTCAGGGATGTGTTGTTGCCCGGTTTGCCTGACCCGATAAAAGCTATGGATAAGCATCCACACCAAAAAGCGCATCAAGAATTCCGGGATCAACTTGAATATGTAGAACGCGACCACTGCGTTCATGATGCCGACCACCAGGTACAACTCTGGCAGACTGAGGCCAACTTTCAGGAGCAGCGCCGCGAGCAGTGACGCGATGACCATGAACACGGCGTTCAGAATATTGTTGGCCGCGATAATGCGGGCGCGATGCGAAGGGTCACAGCGTGACTGCATCATCGCGTACAGCGGTACGGAAAAGAATCCGGCAAACATCGCGAGCAAAAACAAATCCGCCATCACGCGCACGTGGTGCCCGTTCTGAATAAAAACGCCAACGCCAGTCAGTGCTTCGGAGGGCGCGAGGCCGCGTGACGCAAAGTACAGGTCAACGGCAAACACGGTCATGCCGATGGAGCCGAACGGCACCAGCCCGATTTCAATCTTGTGGCCTGACATCTTCTCGCACAACACACAGCCGATGCCGATGCCGACAGTGAATAATCCCATCAACACCAGCACCACCAACTCGTCGCCGCCCAGCACTTCCTTGGCAAATCCGGTCATGGACGTCAAAAACACCGAACCCATGAACCAGAACCACGAGTTGCCGATCAGCGAATTGAACACGGTGGGGTTCTTGTAGGCGATCTTCAGATTGGCCCACGTTTCGGTGGCCGGATTCCAATTGATTGCGAGTTCAGGTTCCGGTGGCGGTGAGGCGGGAACCATGCCTGCTGTGATGCGACCGAGCAGCGCCAGCGCCATGGAAATCGCGGCGACATAGACCACGCCGTTGCCGTCGAGCTTGACCAAAAAGCCGCCGATCATCGAGCCGAGCAAAATGGCGGTGAACGTGCCCATCTCGATCATGCCGTTGCCGCCGGTGAGTTCGGCATCGTGCAAATGCTGCGGCAAATACGCAAATTTGACCGGCCCGAATAGCGTTGAATGGCAGCCCATCAAGAACACGCCGACAAACAACAGCGAAGGCATATGCCAGATAAAACCCACGCTAATGAACAGCATGAAGCCAATTTCCAGATTCTTCACTAGCCGCGTCAGCATCGCTTTGTCGTACTTGTCCGCCAACTGGCCCGCCGTGGCCAAGAACAGCATAAACGGCAAAATGAACAAGCCACCGATCAGCGGTCCGGCAATTTTGGGATCGAGGCCGCCCCACTCTGCGGCGTGATAAGTCGCCAGCACGGTGAAGGCGAATTTGAAAAGGTTGTCGTTCGCCGCGCCCAGAAACTGCGTCCAAAAAAACGGCGCGAAGCGTTTTTCCTTTAACAGCGCAAACTGATTCGCCGTCGGCTGTGACGGTGACTGATCGGTCACGGTGTGCGTCATCGTCTGGACTCCGGAGCCACAGCAGCGGGTCGCTCTGTAGCAGTCGTTGAACGGCGAAACACGCGCGCTGTCTCAAAGGTGGCGTTGGAAAATGCCGCACCATCGATACGCACATGTCGCTTGAGTAAAAAATCAAACAGGATCGGGTTCGCCTCGCGCACTTTTTGCAGGTGCTGCCCCACGTCGGGTTTTATCCAGCCACGCTCGGTGAAGGCATCGACCGAAAACAACGGAAACACGCCGGGCAGCGGATAGTCTGAGCCGTTCAACAAGCGCTGATCCCAATCGCGATGCCGCAGGATCCGTTCGAGTGCGGTGAAGCGATTGGCTTGCGGCGTGGCCGAAATGTCGCCGTACAAGCGGCCCACATATGCCGGGTCACGCATCAGACGTTCGAACAAAGTGAACGCATCGACCTCACCGGCCTTGCCGCCGTTTTCGATATCCAAGTCTTTGCCGAGACTCGCGCAATGTGCCACCACCACGCGCACGCCGCGTTCCAACGGCCGCCGCAGTTTCAGCACGTTGCCAAATGCAGGCTGATGCGCCCCTTCCACGGCACGCTCTTCACCACCGTGGGTGATGAGCGGCAAGTCGTGCTTTGCCATCGCATCATAAAAGGAATTACAAAGTGGCGATGCCGGGTCAATGCCCATCGCGGGCGGCAGCCACTTGACAGCCAGCGCGCCGCCACGCACCACCCGTGCCACTTCTTCGGCGGCGTCGGCACGGTACGGGTGCACCGAGGCGATCCACATGAATCGCGCCGGATTTGCGTTGGCAACCTCCGCTGCATAGCGATTCGGCAAATGAAACGCCGACTTCGCGTCAATTGCGCGTCCAGCCTCGTCATAGGTGCGATCAAACGCCATCAGCATGGCGCGATAACCAGTGGGCAGATCGTTCATCAGGTCGGTCAGGCGTGTTACAAAATCGCGGTCGAGCGTTTTGGATTCGGCGGTCACGCACGCCGCGCTCAGGTAAAACCGATACTGAACGTATTGCCGCAGCGCCCAGATGGATTGCATTTTCGGATTGACAAAGGCACCGGTGTCGCCGTGCCCTTTGCCAAGCAAATGCGTGTGGCAATCCCAGACATCGTCGGCCTTCAACCCGTCGAAAGCGGTCTGCGTGAACGGATGATTTCTCAACGCATCGCTGAGTTTGCCGCACGGGTTGAATATTCGGCCGCCTTCGTCGATGCGAATGGCATGTGCCGTTGATGAAGCGATTGCCGCCAAGCCAGCGGAAGTTGCCCAAACAAAGTCGCGTCGGTTCATCTTGCCTCGCTCATCGTACGTTCAAAAAACGCGGATGGCGCAACATTAGCATTGTCTGCAATCACACCCGCGTTCCTGCCAGAAAAACACACTCTGCGACGATTGGGCTGCCGTGATGGGCGCATTTCCATCAGCTTCGCGGTGCCCCGCATGTTAGACTCTTCATAGGAGAAATTACATGAAAATGCCAGACGATCTAAAAGAAGCCGCCCTCGAGTACCACCGCAAACCGGTGCCCGGCAAGATCGAAATTTCCGCCACCAAACCGCTCGCCACGCAACGCGATCTGGCGTTGGCCTACACCCCCGGTGTCGCCGCCGTCTGTGAAGAAATCGTGCAAAACCCGCACGAAGCCAGAAACCTGACCGCGCGCGGCAATCTGGTCGCGGTTATCACTAACGGTACTGCGGTACTGGGGCTGGGTGCCATCGGGCCGCTGGCCGCCAAGCCGGTGATGGAAGGTAAGGCGGTATTGTTCAAAAAATTCGCCGGCATTGACGTGTTCGATATCGAAATCAACGAGCGCGACCCTGACCGTCTGGTCGATATCATCGCCTCACTCGAGCCAACCTTTGGCGGCATCAATCTGGAGGACATCAAAGCGCCGGAGTGCTTTTACGTCGAGAAAAAGCTGCGAGAGAGGATGAAAATTCCGGTGTTTCACGATGACCAGCACGGCACTGCCATCATTGTCGGCGCCGCCATCATCAACGCACTCAAAGTTGTCGGTAAGGATATTTCCAAGGTGAAGCTGGTCGCCTCCGGCGCGGGTGCTGCGGCGTTGGCGTGTCTGGATATGCTGGTGGCACTCGGCATGAAAATGTCGAATATCTGGGTGACCGATATCGCCGGCGTCGTGTATCAAGGTCGCAAGGAAGAGATGGATCCCAACAAGGAGCGCTACGCGAAGGACACCAAGGCGCGCACGCTCGGCGATGTGATTGCCGAGGCCGATGTGTTTCTCGGGCTGTCGGCGGGCGGCGTGTTGAAGCAAGACATGGTCAAACGCATGGCCGCAAAACCGGTCATCATGGCGCTCGCCAACCCAACGCCGGAAATATTGCCCGAAGAAATTCGCGAGGTACGCGACGACGCGGTGATTGCCACGGGACGGTCGGACTATCCGAATCAGGTTAACAACGTGCTGTGCTTTCCGTTTATTTTCCGTGGCGCACTCGACGTTGGCGCGACCAGCATTAACGAAGCGATGAAGCTCGCTGCCGTCTACGCGATTGCCGAACTCGCGCAAGCCGAGCAATCCGACATTGTCGCGATGGCCTACGGCGAGGCCACCGTCTCGTTCGGCAAGGAATATCTCATCCCGCGCCCGTTTGATCCGCGTCTCATTTCCAAAGTTGCACCGGCCGTTGCAAAAGCGGCGATGGATTCGGGCGTCGCGACCTCACCGATTGCTGATTGGGATGCCTACCGCCAGCGCCTCGATCAGTTCGTATATCACTCGGGCTTAATCATGAAGCCGGTGTTCCACAAGGCTCGGGCAAATCCGAAGCGCATTGTCTACGCCGAAGGCGAAGAAGAGCGCGTGTTGCGCGCTGTGCAGGTGGTGGTTGACGACGGCCTCGCCAAACCAATACTGATTGGTCGCCCGGCCGTGTTGGCGCAACGCATCGAAAAATTCGGCCTGCGGATTCGACTCGGTGTGGATGTTGAAGTGACCAATCCGGAATTTGACGAACGTTATCGCGACTACTGGCAGCAGTACTACGCCCTGACCGCAAGGCGTGGCGTCTCACAGCAATACGCCAAGATCGAAATGCGTCGCCGCTTCACCTTGATTGGCGCGATGATGATTCACCGAGGCGAAGCTGACGGCATGATCTGCGGTACGTTTGGCACGCACGCACTGCATTTGCACTACATTGATCAAGTCATCGGTCGGCGTACCGGTGTCAACAACTTCTACGCGATGAACTTGTTGATCCTGCCCACGCGCACAGTGTTCATCTGCGACACCTACGTCAATGAGAATCCAACCGCGGAGCAAGTTTGTGAAATGACAATTCTGGCGGCCGAGGAAATTCGCCGTTTCGGTCTGACGCCCAAAGCGGCGTTGCTGTCGCATTCGTCGTTCGGCACTTCCAACGCGCCTACGGCTGTCAAGATGCGCGAAGCGCTGGCACTCATCAACGCGCGCGCACCGGAACTCGAAATCGACGGCGAAATGCACGGCGATGCGGCGCTGTCTGAGGAAGTGCGCAACACCGCGATGCCGAATTCACGACTCAAGGACGAGGCCAATCTGCTCATCATGCCGACGCTCGATGCAGCAAACATTTCGTTTAACCTGCTGAAAACCTCCGCCGGTGGCGGCATCACCATCGGCCCGATTCTGCTCGGTGCCGCCAAGCCAATTCATATCGTCACCCCCTCCGCGACAGTGCGGCGCATTATCAATATGACCGCCCTTGCAGTGGTCGATGCGCAAGCGCTGCGTAAGTAGCTCGCTGATACTTGTCCCGTGAAATCATCACGCTTCGCATTGCCGCGCGCGCTGCCCACCGGTGGCACTATCGGCGTGTTTTCGCCAGCCGGGCCACCTGATGCCGCCCGGGTTGAACGTGGCATGGCGCGCATCGAAGCGCAGGGCTATCGGTGTGTGCTGGCCGATGACGCGCTTGGCGCCTACGAATATTTCTCTGCATCGGACGAGGTGCGGCTGGCGAGCTTTCATAAAATGCTCGCCGACCCGAGCATCGACATGATGATGATGACGCGCGGCGGCTACGGCCTGTCGCGCATCGCGCATCGCATCGATTGGCAAGCTGTCGCGCAATCGAAAAAACTTCTGTGCGGGTTTTCTGATTTCACCGCCATCAATCTGGCCGCACTATCACAAGCCAACTATCTGACCTTCGCCGGCCCCGGCGTGGCCACCGATTTTGGCGAAGTGTCGTACAGCGGCGAAGTTGCTGATGATCACGCGTTCATGGAGCAGTATTTTTGGCCCGCCGTACGCGGCGAAGCAATCGCAGTTGAGGTCGCATCGATGCATCCGTACGCCGCGCAAACCATTGAGGGCCCGATTTGGGGATCAAACCTGTCGCTGGTCACTCACTTGATCGGCACGCCATTGATGCCGGTCGTCGAGGACGGCATTTTGTTTCTTGAAGAAATCGCGGAAAAACCTTATGCAGTCGAACGCATGTTGCTGCAGCTTTTCCATGCGGGTGTTCTGCAAACCCAGCGTGCGATTGTCATCGGGCAATTTAGCGACTGCGAACCGGAGCCGGATAAATTTCCGTACTCGATGGAATACGTGGTTCGCACGCTGCGCGAACGGCTCGCCTGCCCGGTGCTCACCGAGCTGCCGTTTGGCCACGTCGCGCGCAAATTGACGATTCCGTTTGGAGCGGACGCGCAACTGGTTATCGCCGATGGTCGATATACGTTGCACTATTGAGGCATCCCGTTCATGTCTTTGCCGCCTGACACCGACGCCGAACGCACCAGCTATAAATCAAGGGGTCAGGGTGAATTGTTTTACAGAATGCCAAAAATAAATCACGCTAACCCCTTTGATTAGTCAGCCCTTGGCAAAACAAATAACCATGACCCCTTTAATTCCGGTCAGCAGGAGCGCCGTTTGAGCCGCTACCACCAGCCGGGTTGGCGTGGCCGTTGCCGTAAAATGCCCGCTTCCATCGACCGGTCGCACGCATGACAACAGAAGCACCACCGCCGCATGTGCGCCGCAAACGCTATCGCGGCACGCACCCACGCACCTTTGGGGAGAAGTACAAGGAATTGGCTGCGCAGCACTACGCGAGCGAGGTCGAGAAGGTGATCGCGCGCGGCCAGACGCCTGCCGGTAGTCATCGCTCGATCTGCGTGAACGAAATTCTGGGTGTACTCAATCCGGCACCCGGCGAGACCGCGCTCGACGCCACCTTGGGTTTCGGTGGCCACACACAGGCGCTGCTGCAACGACTCCGGCCCGGCGGTCGACTGTTTGCGATCGACGTCGATGCCACCGAGTTGGCGCGCACCGAGGCGCGTTTGCGTGGCCAGGGCTTTGCCGAGGAGGTGCTGGTGATCCGCAATATGAACTTCGCTGGTATCGCGCAGTTGCTGCCCGAGGCGGGCGGCGGGTTTGATTGCGTGCTCGCCGATCTCGGCGTGTCTTCGATGCAGCTCGACAATCCGACGCGCGGGTTTTCGTACAAGAACGACGGGCCACTCGATCTTCGCTTGAATCAGGCGCGCGGCGTTCCTGCTTGTGCGTTGTTGCAGGCAATCACTGAGGCGGAACTGGCGAAACTGCTTACCGTCAATGCCGACGAGCCGCACGCAGCGCTGATCGCGCAGCAAATCAAGCAGGCGGTGGCACCGATCACGACCACGCGCCAATTGGCCAATGTTGTCAGCGCCGCCCTGAAGCGATTCCCGGAAATTACAGAACACAAGAAAACGCTCGCGCGCACCTTCCAAGCCTTGCGCATCGCCGTCAACGACGAGTTTGCGGTGTTGGATCGCTTCCTCGATCTGCTGCCGTGGTGCATGAAACCAGGTGCGCGCGCGGCGATCCTGACTTTCCACTCAGGCGAAGAGCGACGCGTCGAGGCGGCATTTCAGCGGTCGCTCGCCTCGGGCATGTATGCCAGCATTGCCGACGACGCGCTGCGACCATCGCCCGAGGAGCAGCGCAGCAACCCGCGCTCGACCTCGGCGCGGCTGCGATGGGCGATTCGCTCGACTCGGCCCGGCACTGCGGGTTAGTTGCGCTG
>JBCKPN010000044.1:0-16058 GCA_038901695.1 Usitatibacteraceae bacterium | reverse complement strand
AGGTGCCGCCATCGATGAGAGCTGAGTCGCCCGTTGCTGTGAGAAATCTGGCCGCTAATTATTGCGCTCGACTACCCGCACCGATTTGAGGAGCCTGAAATGAGTATCGGCACTTCGCCAAGTCGTATGTCCGTGTATCTCTTGTTGCTGATGGCGCATTTGCTTGTCGCATGCACACCGACGCATAGCACCTATTTTTTGACCGAAGGGCTTAACGACCAGCGCGCGCAGCGTATCAGCGCAGGCATGTCCGCTGCTGATGTGGAGGCCGCCATCGGCAAGCCGCACCAACGTGTGCGCTTTGACAATCTCCGCGCAACCGCGTGGGACTATCGCTATATCGACACGTGGGGATATCTCACCGAATTCGCCGTCATGATTGACGATGCAGGACGGGTGCGAAACATCGTGTCGGCACGCGTGCAGGCGAATGATCGCTGACGCTTATTCGCAGTGTTGAGATTTAGAAACACCTAGGCGGGGAAATTTTTTGGAGCGAATCAAAGGATACGAGGGTGATTTGCGGCGAGTGCGGCCAAACAAATAACCCTGACCCCTTTGATTCACGGATATATTTGTGGTTAAGCAAAAAATAGCGTTTGAAATTCCTATGCCCCATAAAAACCTTTGGAGTCATACGATGCACACCCATCAACGGCAGCTCGCCTCGAACAAGCTACAAGCCAGACTCAGCAACGGCCTCAAATCTGGCCTGCTGTTCACTGCGCTCAGCGCCCTTGGTTGCAGCCTGTCGCAGGCGCAGCCTCAGGCCTATCCCAACAAACCGATCCGCATCGTGGTGCCCTTCCCGGCAGGGGGTGCCACCGACGCCCTGGCGCGCGTGCTGGCAGAAAAAATATCCCCGCGCCTGGGTCAACCGGTGTGGGTGGACAACAAGCCAGGCGCAGGCGGAAATTTGGGCACAGATTTTGTAGCCAAATCGCCAGCAGACGGGCATACCGTGGTGCTGGGCCTGACGGGCTCGCTGCTGGTCAACCAGTTCCTGTTTGACAAAATGCCCTACGACCCGCGCAAAGACCTGTCGCTGGTGTCGCTGATTGCTGTGGGATCGATTGTGCTGGTGGTACACCCCAGCCTGACGCCCAACACCGGCACAGAGCTGACAGCCTATGTCAAGGCCAACAAAGGCAAGCTCAACTACGGCTCCTGGGGTGTAGGCTCGACAGCCCACATGGCCGGCGCTTACATGAGTCAGACCCAGAATGGCGACATGACCCACGTGCCTTACAAGGGTGAAGCCGCCATGATTCAGGACCTGATCGGTGGTCAGATCCACATGGCTTATTCCAGCCTGCTGGTAGCCAAGCCGCAGATTGACGCCGGCAAGATAAAAGCCATTGGTGTGACCGGAGAGCGACGCATGAGCGCCATGCCCAATGTGCCCACCCTTTCTGAGCAGGGGCTCAAGGATGACACCTACCGCGTCACCGGCTGGCTGGCCATGGCCGCCCCGGCAGGCACGCCGCGCGCAGTGGTGCTGCGAATCTCAGAAGAAATCCGGCTGGCCTGCCAGTTGGCTGACGTGCAGGCACGCTTTGCGGCGATGGGCTTTGAAACCCGCTGCAGCACGCCCGATGAATTTGCAGCCGTGTATGCCCGTGACCTGCCGGTTTGGAAAAATCTGGCCAAGCTGTCGGGCGCCAAACTCGAATAAACCTGCCCTGTGCGTCGCCTCGAATCAAAGGGGTCAGGGTGAATTGTTTTACAGAATGCCAAAAATAAATCACGCTAACCCCTTTGATTAGTCAGCCCTTGGCAAAACAAATAACCCTGACCCCTTTGACTCCGGCGCTGCGCGGCTTCATCGCGCAGCGTCCGTGTTGATGGAAGGGTTGGGCATCATTGTCAATGACTGCGACTGCCGTATACGACGAGCTTCAGCGAGAAGGTTGCCTAGCCCACGCGGCCCGAAGGTCACCATTCTTTCGATCTCCTCGTCTGTGAAATGAGGCACGCTACCAAGCGGATCGGGCGTGCCTTCGGGCCAACGGATGAAGCGATAAAGAAAAGCCAAGGATTTTTCGGAGAGTGGTTCGCGAACATCTCCAGAGTGTCCAATCATGTGCTCGGGTTTCTCTGCGTAGAACGAACTTGGGAGACCTTCAATTGATGGCCAGATCAACTCATATAGCCTGGTTCTCCAATACTCCTTCTTTTCTCGATAAATCGATTGATGGCTGGGTTCAGTGATGTCATTTCCAAGCCTCTCAGCCGTGACGATTAGTCGAGCAGCGGACAGCCATGAAAGGCGCCGATTGGATGGTTGATTTGAATCTTCTTTTGGCGCTAGCTTCTCGTATGCCTTTTCTAGCAAATCGGTCGCAGCCTCCAATACGTCTTCGGATCTAGCTCGACGAAGATTAACAAGAAATGCTACAAGTGCTGTCAGGACACTAGCAGCGACGAGCAATGGGCCGAGATCAAGAACTGAGAATGTTTCAGGCGCTCGCCAAAGTCTCGATATAAGAATGCCAGCAATCAGTCCGGCATCGAGTGAAAGAGCTATGAGCGCGACATTTAGCAAAGTAGCCATGCGTCTATGGTAACTAAAGGGGTCCACGTCATTTATTTTGGTGCTTTCTTCGAGTGCTTTTGAAGCGTACCCACCGTTTTTGTGCAACGATATTCTTCCAGTCACACAAGCTACAGTACGCGCTTTTATTTTGGAGCGGGTGAACGGGATCGAACCGTCGTATGCAGCTTGGGAAGCTGCCGTTCTACCATTGAACTACACCCGCGTTAGCGTCGATTCTAGCGACTTTCTAAAAGATCCACCGAGCGCCGTGAATATAACCGCGCATCTTTAATCTGCAAACGTGAACGGGTTGTTCTCCGCTCGCTTGACGCGAGCCGAGAATCCTTCGCGACGCTCAGGACCGCACTCGCCGTCGGCTCGCGCGTCCGGTCGCAGTCCCCCGGACTGCGCCTCGTCGAACCGTCGTATGCAGCTTGGGAAGCTGCCGTTCTACCATTGAACTACACCCGCGTTGGTGTCGATTCTATCGACTTCGCAATGATCCTGCGTGGCGAGGGCAAATTCAGGGATGCTGTTTCGCAAGTGTTTCGAGGGCGATTCGCCCTCGAAAAAGATTTAGTGACGAAGCACTTGATGCCATTACGTTGAATACAAACGGCACCTTGCGAACCCACGAGCGGCAATTCGTGGATTCTGCTACCGACTGCATTACTTGGGCGCACCCGGATTCGTCGGCGGACGGGACAGGGCATCGCGTAGTGACGTCGTTGGCGGTGTCGCTGGTTTTACGGGGACGGTTGCGGCAGGCTCCGCGCCGCTTTTTTTCGCCATCCGCATCGAGTGCCACATTGAGCAACCCGCCGATGCGCGCACCTGCTTGCGCCAGCAAAATCGGAATCACCGCGACAGCCCCCTCAACGTATTCGCGCGGAAGTGGCAGCGGCGCTTCGGTCCATGGCTTACCGTCGCGCAATCCGGTCGACTTGCCGTCTACTTCGCCACAGGAAAATCCCGGCAGCTTACCGTATGCCAAGCGTTTGGCAATGCCGTAACTCTGTGCAATCCAAAGACGTGCGTCGCCGCGCATCCACTTGGCAAAGTTGGGTTTGTGGTTAGCGATCAAATCCTTCGCCACCTGTTGTTCCGTCAACCCGCGCATCGCAATCTTCGGCAGATCGATATCCCACACCATGTGCAAGTTGCGCGGTGTTGTGACACTTGGCATCAACATCATTTTTTGACTGCCGCCCAAATCATTGTCGGTCGCCGCGTGCATCGGTTGATGCAAGTCGCCGACGATGTGGAGCAACATGCGCAACGCGAGTTGGCGCTGCGCTTTCGGGTTCGACGTGTCCGCAAGCACATTCAACCAAGGGCTGACCTGCGCGGAGGCGCAATGGCCGTCCGGGCAATACTCGCCGTAGCCAGGCGCTGGCGCGTCGGCTTTTGTTGACACGCACACCGGCAGATTGTCGTAGTGCCATCGCTCCGAGCCGGGCAATTCGCGTTTCAGCGCCTCGCGATAAACGTCCAGATAGTTTGTTGCGTCGGCAATATCGCCGCCGTCGAGCAAATCCTTGACCACCAGCCGCGCGCGCGGCGTCAGCAAGTCTTGCGCAATCAGGCCGGTAACGCGATGTGCTTCGTGACTCCAACCATGTGCGACGGCTGCCGACAACCCCGCAAACAACACGCCAACGAAGGCCGCGACCTTGCCACGACGCAATACACTCATGGGCGCCTCTAAAAATTCAAAGTTCGCCCAAATGCAAGGCGCGAAAAAATTTGCGCAGCGCCGCATATGATTGATATGTAAGCAAGTAAATTTTTGAGCAACGCAGCAGTTGGGATGAAATTTGGATTTTTAGAGGTGCCCTCATGTTGCGCTCGCCTCCGCGTTGTCCTTGGCTTCACCCGCGGCGGGCTTGACAAACCGAGCCGCGAACAATCCGATCTCATACAAGATGCACAGCGGAATCGCCAACGCCAACTGTGAGGCCACGTCGGGCGGCGTGACCACTGCGGCGACGACAAACGCGCCAACGATCACGTAGCGCCGAACCTCGCGCAACACTTCCAATGACACCAGCCCCGTGGCGACCAGTACTACCACCACCACCGGCGTCTCAAACGCCAAGCCGAATGCCATAAACATACCCATCACGAAGCCGAAATAGTTTTCGATGTCGGGCGCGACATTGATGGAGGCCGGCGCCAACTGGGCGATGAAGGTGAATACCATCTTGAACACAAAGAAGTAACAAAACGACATGCCGACGAAAAACAGCACCGTGCTCGAGACAATCAGTGGTAGCACGAAGCGCTTTTCGTGTTTGTACAAACCCGGCGCGACGAACGCCCAAAGCTGATACAAGAACACCGGCAAGGCGACCAGAAACGCGGTCATCATGGCGATTTTGAGTGGAATAAAAAACGGCGCGATCACGCCGGTGGCGATCATTTTCGAGCCATGCGGCAGCGCTGCCATCATCGGCGCGGCCAGAATATCGTACAGCTTACCGGCAATAAACCAGGGCGGCGTGACCAGCGGCAGCAATATGACGCCGAACACAATCAAACACACGACCAATCGATCGCGCAACTCAACCAGATGCGATACAAAGGTGTCTTGCGAATTGTCGGACATATTGATTTTTCGATCAGCGCGCAATGCGGCGCGGCGCTTCGATGCCAAGATCGAACGCGGGCTGCGCGGTCGGCGGCGGCGAATGGGTGGTAGCAACCAAGTTGGTTGATACTGGTTCGCTTGCCGTCGCCGTCGCCGGCGGCAATCCAGCTTCCTGTGCGTCGAGCAACGCTTGTTGTGTTGGCGCGGGCACCTCGTCGGCGGCAGGTGTTGCCTCCGCAACGGACTGGTTGGCAGATTTTTCGATGGCGCGCGCTTCCGACTGCAAGGCGTTGGCGTGATCCTGAACCGTGCTCTCAAATGAGCTGACGGCCGATTGCACTTCCTGTTTGATCTTCGCCAGCTCCGACATTTCCATTTCGCGGCTGATGTCCGCCTTGACGTTGGCCACATAACGTTGCAGACGACCGAACAAGTGCCCAGCGGTGCGCGCGACTTTCGGCAGACGCTCTGGACCCAGCACGACGAGGGCGATCACACCCACGACGGCAAGTTCGGAAATGCCAACGTCAAACATTGGTCTGCCTTGCGGTTAGCGCAGTCAGGATTTTTGCTTATCCTTGACTTCGCCCTCGACCGTCACGCCCGACTTCTCGGCGAGCTGATCCGGCTCCTTTTTTTCGTCGCCTGGCTTCATGCCATCTTTGAAGCCCTTCACCGCACCGCCCAGATCGCTGCCGATGTTGCGCAATTTCTTGGTGCCGAATACCAACAACACAATCACCAGAACCACCAGCCAGTGCCAGATGCTTAAGCTTCCCATGATGTTCTCCTTGCAAAGCATGCGCGGCGGCGTGATCGCCGTCGCTCGTCCAAAACGCCTAGTTTAATCGCCTACACGTCATCGACGTGGCGGATCAGCAATCAAACGCGACCCAAGCGCGACCCATCGCGCTGACGTCAATGCGTCACATCAGGGCGCGCCGGGTTCAATTGAGGTGACGGTCGGTTGCCGTCAGAAAGGTCGACTGCGTTGAGGGAACGACTGGCCTTGAATGGCCCCCTGCTGGAATCGAGGTCTGCGTCAGGCTTTGCCCGCTATGGCTCGTAGCGGTTCGCCTCCCGGGCGATTGCCAAACACATGCATGTGCAAATGATACACCTCCTGCCCGCCTAGCCGACCGGTGTTGATCGCGGTTCGGAATCCACCGGTTAATCCTTGCTCGGCCGCCAGCACCGGCACCAGGCCAAGCATTTTGCCGAGCAACGCAGCGTCGTCGGCCGTGACGTCGGCCAGTGTCGGGATGTATTTCTTGGGGATGATCATGAAGTGAACGTCGGCTGCCGGATGAATGTCGTGAAACGCGAGTACGTCGTCATCCTCGTACACTTTTTTGCAAGGAATTTGTCCGCTGATGATCTTGCCGAAGATCGTGGGATTGTCGCTCATCGTCTGTTCTCACTTTCTCGCATTTTTTTCGTCAATGCCAGAAGTGCCTTCGCGTCGTTGCAGCTCGCTCAGCACCTGCTCCAACGTTATGCCCTGATGTTGCAACATCACCATGACATGAAACAGCAAGTCTGCCGTTTCGTGAATGATCTGCTCGCGCTCGCCTGATTTTGCCGCGATGATGGTCTCGGTCGCTTCTTCACCAATTTTTTTTAGAATCTGGTCGAGACCCTTGGCGTTAAGCGTCGCCACATAGGATGTCCCGACAGCCGCGCGGCAGCGCGCGGCAATCGTGTTTTCCAGTCTCTCCAATATCGAACCGAGTCTCGGGTCGTGCGCGTCGCTCATCTCATTTCTCTACAAACACACCCGGCGTCGACAGCAGCGGATCCGTATCACTGCTGATCATCCAGGCACCGTTATCGAGACGGCTAAAAAAACAACGCCGCCGCCCGGTGTGACATGCGATGCCGCCCTCCTGCTCGACCTTAAGCAACAAGGTGTCGCCGTCGCAATCAAGGCGCAACTCCTGCACGCGCTGGATGTGACCGGACGTTTCGCCTTTTTTCCATAACGCTTGTCTGGAGCGCGAATAGTAATGCACCTCACCAGAAGCGATCGTGAGCGCCAGCGATTCGCGACTCATGTACGCAAGCATCAGCACCTCCTGTGTTGAACTGTCTTGCGCGATGGCTGGCACCAGCCCATCAGCGTTCCACTTGACGGCGTCGAGCAGCATCGACACGGCGGCAGAATTTGCGGTATTCATTGGCGCACCTCGATGCCGCGTTCTCGCATGTGTGCCTTGGCCTGACCGATGGTGAATTCACCAAAGTGAAAAATGCTCGCCGCCAACACCGCGTCCGCGCGGCCCTCTGTCACGCCATCAGCGAGATGATCGAGCGTGCCCACACCACCGGAGGCGATCACCGGCACGCTGACGGCTTCGGCAACCGCGCGCGTCAACGCCAAATCAAACCCGGATCTGGTGCCGTCACGGTCCATGCTGGTCAACAAAATTTCGCCGGCACCGAGTTGTGTGGTGACGTGTTGCGCCCATTCCACGGCGTCGAGTCCAGTGGCGACTCTGCCGCCGTGGGTAAACACTTCCCAGCCCTCTGCTTGGTGGCGCCGACGCGCGTCGATTGCCACGACGATCGCTTGCGAACCAAATCGATTCGTCGCATCACGAACCATTTGTGGATTGCTGATGGCTGAAGTGTTGATGCTGACCTTGTCAGCGCCCGCATTCATCAGGCGCCGAACATCATCAACTTCGCGTACGCCACCGCCGACTGTCAGCGGAATGAACACCTGCGCGGCGACACGCTCAATCACGTGCAAGATGATGTCGCGCTGGTCAGCGCTTGCCGTGATGTCGAGAAAAGTGATTTCGTCGGCACCTTCGTCGTTGTATTTTTTGGCGATTTCCACCGGATCGCCCGCGTCGCGCAAATTGACAAAATTCACCCCCTTGACCACGCGGCCGCCGTTGACGTCGAGGCAGGGAATGATGCGTTTGGCCAGCATGGCGATGGTCGACGTCGCGGCGCGCGCACTACGCGGCCGCTTGCGCCGCCTTGAAGTCGAGCTTGCCTTCGTACAGCGAACGTCCGGCGATGACGCCCATGATGCCCTCGCCTTCGACCGCCTTGAGTTTTTTCACGTCCGCCAAATCGTTCAGCCCGCCTGATGCAATGACCGGAATGGTGAGCGATTGCGCGAGTTTGACGGTCGCCTCAATATTCACGCCGGTCATCATGCCGTCGCGGCCAATGTCGGTATAGAGCACCGCTTCAACGCCGTAATCCTGGAACCGAATGGCCAGATCGACGACATCGTGCCCAGATAGCTTGGACCAACCGTCGGTCGCAACCTTGCCGTCTTTGGCGTCAAGCGCAACGATGATGTGACCCGGAAAGGCATCGCACGCCTCGTGCAAAAAGCCTGGGTTTTTCACCGCAGCCGTGCCGATGATGATGTAGGTCACGCCGTCGTCGAGATAGCGTTCAATGGTATCCAGGTCGCGGATACCGCCACCCAGTTGCACCGGGACATCGGCTCCCATCACGGCAATGATCTGCTTGATCGCAGCTTCGTTCTTGGGTTTGCCGGCAAATGCGCCGTTGAGATCAACCACATGCAAGCGTTGGCAGCCGAGATCCTTCCATCGTCGCGCGGTTTCCCCCGCATGTTCCGAAAACGTCGTCGCACGTTGCATGTCGCCCTGTTCTAGGCGAACACAGTGACCGTCTTTGATGTCAATGGCTGGGATGATCAACATGATGGGTGGCGTTTAGGGGGTGAGGGCGCAGACAGTAGGCGGGGCGTTGCTGGTGCGGTTTTCGGGAAGTTTAGTTCTGAGAGTATGCCAGCGGTTTGTCGGAACGCGTCTGTTCGGCGGTGCACTAAGTGCGCGATTTGAGGAAATTCTTGTAGACCGTCAGTCCGGCGAGGTGGCTCTTCTCGGGGTGAAATTGCGTCGCAAAAATATTATCGCGCCCAACGGCCGCCGTAAAGCGCACGTCATAGTCCGTGAAAGCGGCCGCGATGGTGCCATCGGCAGGCTCGCAATAGTAGGAATGCACGTAGTAGAAGCGCTCCCCTGACTCTACCCCTTCGAACATTTTGTGCGCGACCGGGTTCATGGCCTCGACCGCGACTTGGTTCCAGCCCATGTGCGGCACCTTGAGGGTGGCATCCCCCGGGCGAAAGCGTTTCACTTCGCCGCCAAAAACGCCGAGCCCTGCTGTGTCCCCTTCTTCCGAGCGCTCAAACAGCATTTGCATGCCGACGCAAACGCCGAAGAACGGTCTGCTTGCCGCCGCTTCGCGCACCGCGTCTTCCAAGCCGCTCTCACGCAAATAGCGCATGCACGCCGGCATCGCGCCTTGGCCAGGAAAGACCACTTTGTCGGCCATCCGCAAGTCTTGCGGATGGCTTGATATCAGCACTGTGGTCGGGATGGCCCATTCGTGCGCGGCGAATTCAAAGGCTTTCGCAACCGAGCGCAGATTGCCCATTCCATAATCCACGACCACGAGTTTTTGCATGAAATCTGGAAAATCTGCTCAAAGTTCAGCGCCGCGCCGACCCGGCATGCACGAAATTGCCGTTTGAGTTTCACCCACCACGACACGAAGAAGCCTTGTAAATCAGGCATTTGCTTTTTTTTAGGGGCTAGCTATAATAACCGGCTTCGCGCAAATTTTACGACCCGCGTTGGCGCAGGCTCCGAAATTCCCCGCGACCGAAGTTTTCGCGTCAAGCCCTCGTGCTTACATCCTTTTTTGAGTTGATTCTGGAAGAACCATGGCAAATATCAAATCCGCCGCCAAACGTGCAAAACAAGCTGTCAAACAGCGTTCGCACAATATGGCGCAGCGCACCGAACTTCGCACCGCGATCAAAAAGATCGTCGTTGCTGTCGCCAAGGGCGATCAAGCGTCCGCTCAAGCCGTTTTTCAGGCGCAAGTGGGCACCATTGATTCCATCGCTGACAAAAAAATCATTCACAAGAACAAAGCGGCTCGCCATAAGAGCCGCCTGACCAAAGCCATCAAGGCATTGGGCGCGTCCGCTACCGCCTGATCGTCAAAGGCGCATCGCAATATCAGCGCGACGCCGATCGGTTTTTCAAGTGTTTGATGACGCCGCAAGGTTTCCTTGCGGCGTTTTCATTTTTGGCCGACTCAATCGGCCTAGGAGCCTGTCGGGCTTGGGGCGTCGAAAGCGAAAATCGGCCCCAGCGCGGCCAGTTTTTGCCGGATTTGCAGCCCCATAGCCCAGCGATGGGGTAACGGTGAAAAATGAACCGCTGCGGTCGATTTGCAGCCGACGATTCCCAAGTCCGACAGGCTCCTACGTAGCAGACCCGCCCAGCCGCGTCATCGCACTATCGGGCAGTGTCACGGTGTTTCAGATTCGGTTGCACCAAACTGCGCTTTGTCCTACTATCAGCGCTCGATTTTCATCGGGCGGCGGCCTCGCAAAGCGGGGGCCGCCGTTAATCTTTTTGTTAGCGCGTTGCGGCAAATCAACGCGCGGCGATGATGCAAGGAAAAACCCATGCTCTCAAACCATCAGATGAACACCTACAAGCCGCAAAATGTCGCCTTCACGCATGGTGAAGGCGCGTGGCTGTACACGACGGACGGCAAGAAAATTCTCGACGCGCTGGCTGGCATTGCCGTGTCTGGTCTGGGCCACGCACACCCGAAGCTCACGCGCGCCATCGCTGAACAGGCCGCTAAGCTCATTCACACTTCCAATCTGGTCAACATCCCCGAGCAAGCGGCGCTTGCCGATAAACTTTGCGCGATCGCCAACATGGACAATGTGTTTTTCGGCAATTCGGGTGCCGAGGCGAATGAATGTGCGATCAAGATTGCGCGGCTTTACGGCCATCAACGCAGCGTGGCGAACCCGCAGATCATCGTCATGGAACGTGCATGGCACGGCCGCACGCTGGCCACCTTGGCGGCCACCGGTTCGCGCAAGGCGCAGGCCGGGTTTGAGCCGCTGGTCACGGGCTTTATCCGCGTGCCCTACAACGACATCGATGCGATCAAAGCCATCGCCGCACACAACCACGATGTGGTCGCGGTGTTATCCGAAGTGCTGCAGGGCGAAGGCGGCATCGTCGAAGCGCGTGCCGACTATCTGCGCGAGCTGCGCGCGTTTTGTACCGAAAAAAACTGGCTGCTGATGATCGATGAAGTGCAGTCCGGCATCGGTCGCACCGGCAAATGGTTCGCGCACCAGTGG
The DNA here is from genome assembly GCA_038901695.1 of Usitatibacteraceae bacterium. Taxonomy (GTDB): domain Bacteria; phylum Pseudomonadota; class Gammaproteobacteria; order Burkholderiales; family Usitatibacteraceae; genus UKL13-2. The sequence goes on along the minus strand of JBCKPN010000044.1, from coordinate 4,757 downwards.
GCCGGTATCGTGCCGGACGTGATGCCGCTGGCGAAGGGCTTGGGCTCCGGCGTGCCGATCGGCGCGTGTCTGGCGCGCGGCGCGGCGGCACAAGTCTTCAAGCCCGGCAATCACGGCACCACCTTTGGCGGTGGCCCGCTGGTGTCGGTCGCGGCACTACGCACGCTGCAGATCATGGAAGAAGAGAATTTATTAGCAAACGCGGCGACCATGGGTGCTGTCTTGAAACAGAGCTTGCGCGATGCACTGGCAGGCGTGGTGGGCGTAAAGGAAATTCGCGGGCAAGGCTTGATGCTGGGTGTGGAACTAAATCAGCCGTGCGCCGAAATAGTCGGCATGGGTCTCGACGCGGGAATTCTCACCAACGTGACGCAAGACAGCGTAGTGCGCATCATGCCACCATTGATTATCAATGAGTTGGAAGCGCGCGAAATCGCCAAGCGCATCAGCGACGTGATCAAGCGCTTCCTGTCGGCCGCGACCGACGCACGCGCGGCAGCCTGACATGAAACACTTCCTCAAACTGTCCGATTTCAGCCGTGACGAGTTCGACCATGTGATCGAACGCACCAAGGTGCTCAAGCATCGTTTCAAGCAATACATTCCGTACCAGCCACTGACGGACCGCATGCTGGCAATGGTGTTTGAAAAAAGCTCAACGCGAACGCGTGTTTCATTTGAAGCGGGCATCTATCAACTGGGTGGGCAAGCCATCAACCTTGATTCGCAGTCCACCCAGCTTGGGCGCGCCGAGCCGATTGAAGATACGGCGCGCGTGATTTCGCGCATGGTTGACTTGGTCATGATCCGGACATACGAGCAGGACAAAGTCGAGCGCTTCGCCAAACATTCACGCGTGCCGGTCATCAATGGCTTGACCAACGAATTTCATCCGTGCCAAGTGTTGGCAGATGTGTTTACCTTTATTGAACACCGCGGCACCATCACCGGCAAAACCGTGGCGTGGATTGGCGACGCCAACAATATGAGCTACACCTGGCTGGAAGCGGCACGCATTTTTGACTTCACGCTGAATGTTGCGACGCCACCCGACTACGCGATGGAAGCATCGCGCATCGCCGCGAGTGATCGCGCCCACCTCAAAACGTTCACCGATCCGATGGTGGCGGCTAAAGGCGCGCACCTGGTGACCACCGACGTGTGGATCAGCATGGGTTACGAGGCGGAGACGGAGAAGCGCAAGAAAGCCTTCGCCGATTTCATCGTCGATGCCGACATGATGAAAATCGCCGCCAAAGACGCGCTGTTCATGCACTGCCTGCCCGCGCATCGCGGTGAAGAGGTGGCCGAAGATGTGCTCGAAGGCCCGCAGTCGGTGGTTTGGGAGGAAGCAGAAAATCGCCTTCATGTTCAAAAAGCATTGATGGAATACCTATTGCTCGGAAAAATAAACAGTTAAACACAAGCATTGGCGCGGCGTTCGGAGCAAAAGCTGCCGAAAACGCCCGTCGTTACTAGACTTTGAAAATTGATTAAGCAATGAACAAACTCAACCAATTGCTACCAACCATCGTTGCTTTGGGCGCGATCAGCGTGTTCGGCGCCAACGCTGCGCCAGCGCTAACCGCCCTCACCGCCAAGCCGATGAACGCCGTCACGGCTGCAGAAAAGAAACCGATATTCGCGCTGGTGTCCGCCGTCGGCGATCAATTTACTTACGTGCGCCAGAAAGAAAACACCGGCTCGCACATTATCGACAATAACAATCGTCGCACCCTGAAAGCGGCGGACAACGGTCTGAACCTCGCTGTGTTGCGCGGCCTCGATACCGCCATCAACAACGCACATCCAGAAAGTGAGCGCGTTTACCTCACGCTCAATCCGGCCGAAATGGAAGGGGTGTTACCGCAAGACCGCGAGGCGGTTGCCATCGGCAAAATTGTGTCGGAACTCGAAAAGCGGCCCGAGCGTCTCACATGGGACAAGATCATCGTTGCCACGCCGAAGTTTTTGATGTCTGAGCGTTCCGGCATGGGGCCGAAGTTGCATGGCCTCGGTGTGTATGTGCAGCCGCTGACGGGCAACTCAATTGGAGGCGCTGACGGCAATTCGGAAATCGACGTCAGCGCTCACGGCGAATCCGACACCACCAATCCGGAAGACGGCAAGAAAAACCGATCAAAAATCTATGTCGCGCCCTACTCCTACATTCAGGTGTACGTGATCGACCCAAAAACCATGCGCGTGATCGAGAAAAATGCGCGCCACGATTTTCAGAAGCTCAATGACCCAACATCGACCGCACTAGACGTGGGCAAGAGCATTCCGATGGACGTACTCGCCAAAAGCGTCGGTTCGCTGATTGAACGTTCGGCGGCGCGCGCCGTGAGCGAGACTGAAGTCGGCGTCACCGTTCGCATCAACGAGATCAAACCGCCGCTGCCCGCGGTCGCGAAGTAGCCGCCTGGGTCGCAGCGAGCGTCGTATAATCGCAGCGTGCTGGCGGCTGGCCAGCACAGACACGATCCCGACCGCTACTCCCGCAGCCACACTTGCTTCATGAGCGTGGCTACCCCCCGCGAACGGTGACCTTTCCAGCCGCAGGGCGTGCTTCGAGACTCGGTGGGACAAGCGCGTGCACTACAGAGACAAGACATGAGCGAAACAATGGGCAAGGTTGCCCGCGCGGCATCCCGCAAGGCCGTCGGCAAATCTGCGGATAAACCATCACGCGTGGTGCTCGCCTATTCGGGCGGACTTGACACCTCGGTCATTCTGAAATGGCTGCAGGACGAATATCAATGCGAAGTCGTCACCTTCACGGCCGATATCGGTCAGGGTGAAGAAGTCGAACCGGCGCGCAAAAAAGCGCTGGCGATGGGCATCAAGAAGCAACACATTTTCATCGAGGACTTGCGCGAGGAATTCGTGCGCGACTTTGTGTTTCCGATGTTTCGTGCCAACACGGTCTACGAAGGCGAGTATTTGCTCGGTACCTCGATTGCGCGCCCGCTAATCGCCAAACAGTTAATTTCAATTGCCAAAAAAACCGGTGCCGACGCTATCTCGCACGGTGCCACCGGCAAAGGCAACGATCAAGTGCGCTTCGAGTTGGGCGCCTACGCGTTGATGCCGAATGTAAAAATCATCGCACCGTGGCGCGAGTGGGATTTGCTATCGCGTGACAAGCTGCTCGCCTACGCGGATAAGCACAAGATTCCCGTCGACTTCAAAAAACGCAAAGGCCAGGGCGCACCGTATTCGATGGATGCGAACTTGCTGCACATTTCCTACGAGGGCGGCATTCTCGAAGATCCGAACTTCGAGCCCGAAAGCAGCATGTGGCGCATCACCGCCTCGCCGGAAAAAGCGCCGAACAAGCCTGAATACATTGAACTTGATTACGCCCGCGGCGACATCGTTGCCATCAACGGCAAGAAACTCTCGCCCGCCAAAGTGCTCGCGGAACTCAACCGCATCGGCGGCAAACACGGCATTGGCCGTCTTGACATAGTCGAGAATCGCTACGTCGGCATGAAGTCGCGCGGCTGTTACGAAACTCCAGGCGGCACCATCATGCTCAAAGCCCACCGCGCGATGGAATCCATCACCATGGATCGGGAAGTGCTGGCGCTCAAAGATGATTTGATGCCGCGCTACGCGAGAATGATCTACAACGGTTACTGGTTTTCGCCGGAGCGCGAGCTGCTGCAATCGCTGATTGATCAATCGCAATCGACCGTCAATGGCCGCGTAAAGTTGAAGCTCTACAAGGGCACGGTGATGTGCGTCGGTCGCGAATCGAAAACCGATTCGCTGTTCGATCAAACCATTTCGACGTTTGACGATGACGGCGGGGCCTATGACCAGGCGGATGCCGGCGGCTTTATCAAACTCAACGCGTTGCGCCTTCGCATTGCGGCCAACAAAGCCAGCGCACGCAAGAAGAAGTAAGATTCATGACACTTTGACTCCCTCCCCTGCGAAGGGGAGGGTTGGGGTGGGGTTGATGATTGCGAGGTGCTACGCTCTTGCAACGACCTCCCCCATCCCAGCCTTTCTCGCGGGGGAAGGCGTACCAGTCAAACCCTCCGTTCAACTCACTGCCCCCTCACTACCATGCCATCATTCGATATCGTCTGTGAAGTCAACAAGGTCGAACTCAAGAACGCGATTGAGCAGGCCAACAAGGAAATCACCAACCGCTTTGACTTCAAGGGCTCTGACGCGCGCATTGAACAAAAAGAGTTGGAACTGACGCTCTACGCGGACGACGATTTCAAACTCGGCCAAGTCAAAGACGTGATGTTCAACAAACTGGCGAAACGTCAGGTCGATGTGCGATTGCTCGATGAGAAGCCAAAGGAAAAAATCGGCGGCGACAAGATCAAGCAAATCATCAACGTCAAGAACGGTATCGAAACCGAACTCGCGAAAAAAATTCAACGCCTCATCAAAGACGCCAAGATGAAGGTCACTGCGTCCATTCAGGGCGAATCGGTGCGCGTCACCGGCAACAAGCGCGACGATTTGCAGGCGGTGATGGCGCTATGCAAATCCAAGATCGACGAAGTGCCGTTGCAGTTTGATAATTTTCGGGACTAAGCATTCGAGAATAATTGCGGGAGCATCGATCGTTTGCGGGATGAGATATCTCGCGGTTGGCCCGATATGACAATTCTTGTTGGTGGGCTCGCACTTGTGCGTTGAACGAACCAAGCACCGTCGTTCCGAACGGAGTGAGGAACCTCATCCGCCCGCAAACGGAAATGCGATGCATCAAGCGATCAGCCGAC